>JAGXGN010000163.1 GCA_024636705.1 Halomonas sp. | reverse complement strand
AGCTGCCTGGGCGGCAGCGGACGAACGTGAGGCGACAACGCCCAGGGGGCCGCATTTCTGAGCTGCCTGGGCGGCAGCGGACGCCGATGGTGTGCCGCTCTACGTGGGCGGCAATTTCTGAGCTGCCTGGGCGGCAGCGGACGCCGAGTCGGCCCAAAATGGGCCGTCTCAGTCTTTCTGAGCTGCCTGGGCGGCAGCGGACGGCGATACCGCTGCCCTGCGCGCCCTGGAGCTTTTCTGAGCTGCCTGGGCGGCAGCGGACTCTTTTGGGCGCCCGCGGTGGCGGTTTGGAGATTTCTGAGCTGCCTGGGCGGCAGCGGACTCCTGCTGACAGGTGAGCACTCAGGGCTAGTTTTTCTGAGCTGCCTGGGCGGCAGCGGACGGACGGTGACGCCGAGTGGCTGCGCAAAGCCATTTCTGAGCTGCCTGGGCGGCAGCGGACGTCCTACCCGCGATCTTCCTTGCCGTTGGGGTTTTCTGAGCTGCCTGGGCGGCAGCGGACGCAGATACGGCGTCGACCCGCACCATGTGATTTTTCTGAGCTGCCTGGGCGGCAGCGGACATCAAGCGCTGGCATGGGCAGATAGCATGCTGATTTCTGAGCTGCCTGGGCGGCAGCGGACCTCACGATGGCGAACGTCCATCCTGTCCTCCATTTCTGAGCTGCCTGGGCGGCAGCGGACTAGAGCTCATCTAAAGTAAGCATTTGATTGTTAAAGAGCAATGGCTGGATATAACAACGCCTCCCTTTTCAGAGAGGCGCCGATAACTATCTGATTTCCAAGACTCAAAAGAAGTGTCCGGAAAAAGGGTCAGAACCAGGGCACTGTGGCCTCACTGCTCAATCCGTAATGATTGAAGGGCCCTGCGGCAGGCTGTAATTGTGGTTTGCCATGCTCAATGAACAAGGCAAAACGCTGTCCGCTGGAGCGGCTGCTGACCTGTACGAAAGGCAAGGCGATTTGCCGCGCGGCGGGCTTTTCCATCAAGCACTGCGCTTCTTCGACTCCAATGCCGTGCCGTTGAGCATAGCGCTTTGCCCGGCTGGGACTGCCGGTATTGAACTGACGGCGACTAACGACACGGTGCCGCGCCTCGGCAGGTACTAACTGAATAGCTTCCAGCATTACATGGTCGCGCATACTGGTGAGCCAAGAAATCGCCATCAAGTGCTCAAGCCGAGCCTGTAGACCATGCAAGCGAAGCCGATCACCTGGTGTACGCGCACGCACACCAGTCTTATGATCGGGGAAGCTCACGCCGATGTCATCGGCATGCAGATCATGCAGCGCCCGATGCAGCTTGCTGTATAGCGCCCCCATCAGCATTGCAGCCGGAAAGTCCGGATCGGGCCGCAGACGAATGTCGAGATAGTGATCCATGACTTACCCCGCATCGCCGAAGACGCCACCACGAACAAGGGTCGCCATGACGAAGTGCTGCTGCTCGGTAGAGGGCACCTGATCCTTGAGCAGCCAGTTATCGAGCAGGTTGTAGAAATCCACTTTCTGCTTCGGCTGTCGATAGGCACTACCCTGAGTGGTCACCGAGCCGTAAGGCTCGACGGCAATTGGGCCGAGATCACTGCCGTCTTCCGGAGCTGGATACCAAGTATCGATGGTGCGCAGGGCATTGCCCAATTTCTGGGAGTGAATGCCAGCCACTTCGCCGACGCGATAGAGGGTCTTGCTCTTGTCACCACGGCTCCGATCAAGGATCAACTCCTGTGAAGGGAAAACCTCCTGGCCCGCTCCGACGCGGGCAAAGGCCACCACGTCCAACAGCAGATAGCGCTCGCCGGACAGCGCCTCGTTGATGAGCTCGCCTAGCTCGCGCGTGGCCTTGCTGCCTTCAAAATCACGCAGCGAGTGCTCAAGCGAGTCGAATGTCCACTGCTTCTCCGCTTGTCCGTCCTTCATCTGACTAATGACAACTTCGATTTCTTCGGCGCCGATGCGATTGCGCCACAGGAAGCGACCATTGGCGAGATTGCAAGCGTAGCGGTGAGCGAGTTCGCCAAAACCGTGCTCGCTAACGTAGCTCGCCACGGTTTGCTTCAGTTTGCGCTGATACTCGGCATTGTTACAGGCAGACGGTTTGCCGGCACCAGCCAGCACGCGCAGGGTAAAGTGTACCGCCAGGGTGTCGGCATCATGCGGCAAAGTAGCGACATCGACGGTTTGCAGGTTGGGATTTTCGATGGCGGCGTCCAGTTTGGCTGGGTCTTGGTCCTTGGCCTTCAGTCGGTTGGAGATGGTGCCGCGGACCGATTTTTCGCGCACCGGAATACTACTCCACTGCGCATATTGAGTTCGGTCGTCCCAGGCACCGGCGCTGAACAGCGCATCAGACGGGTCGAGCTTGCGCTCGAAGGCGAGGACGGAGGCGGTCTTGAGAGTATCGTTCTTGGCCATGAGAGGTTTCCTGTGTCAGTCGTTGATCAAGGTGTCGGTGTAGGCGTTGTTCAAGCGATATAAGCCGTGTTCGAGGTCATTCTCCACGAACCACATCATTGCCTCGGGATCCTGAATACGGTGAGGACTCACCCATTCGCCGATCGAGTAGAGGCTTTCGACGAATTGGAACGACACTTCCGGGTCGCGAGCGTTGGCAACCGTGCCGGGGTCAAACAGCTCGGAGATGGCGCCGTATCCCACCGGGATCGGCACCAGCCAACCGGGGTAGGGGCGGCGGATTTCCCATTTCACATGCTCCTTGCCGTCCTCCTCCTTGCCGTCCTCCTCCTTCGCAACTAGGCACTCGTGGTTGAGTCGCGAGAGGTCTAGCCAGGCGTCCAGCGGTGTAGCACTCTCTTCATCCGCCTTTAGCGTGGCGGTGTGCTCAATGAGACGGTCGTCACGTAGCACCAGCGCAAATCCCGGCAATAGTCGACGTTTGAGCCGACGCCACTGCTTAGCGCTTTCTGCTTCCTTGGTATCGAAGCTGATCAGTTCCGGCCGGTGGCGCCGCTCGCCGGGGTGCGGAGGCATCACACTGCCGCCCGCGATGCGCATACCCTGAACCTGCTGATACAGCTGTTTAGCAATGGCCTGACGGCGCTCGTCGCTTTTCAGATCATCTCCGCCACCCGACTCGACGCCAATCAGTAGCGAGATATCCAGATGCGCCCGGCCTTCTTCGACGATGGCCGCCGTGCCGCCAGTCTTGTCCACGGGGTTGCGTGTAAGATGAAAGGCGCGGGTGAAACCGCCTGACGTGACCTGGGGCTCTATGTGGTGACACACCACGCCGATCTCGTTGAAGACCAGCCTGATATCATCCGGAAGATTTCGCTCCAGCGCCTGCATCGTACCCATGAAGGCACTCATGGCAGGGAAGCCCCAGGTCATCGGGCTGGAAATGGCGTTGGCATTCTGAATATGCAGCCGCGGAAGGACCAGAAGGTGTTGGATCATGCCGCGTCTCCCTCATACTCATCGTCTTCATCACGGAGCGCTTCCTGCAGATCGTCGAGCTGACGGTGGAACTCAGTCACGATGCCTTCGAATCGGCGCTTCCAGTGGTGATGTTCCGCGTCACCGAAATTCAGCGGGCTTTTATAGTTCAGTTCCCGATTGAGCCAGTTTGCTGCACGTGAGCTGACGGCTGCATGCCAGTCGGACTGACGGCGGGCCTCGGCAAATTCACTATCCTTATTTGCCCGCCCCGGGTCCAACCAGTACTGCTCTTCCAGAGCCAACTGACACTTTTCGTGGGTCGTCCAGCCGGGCGGCAAGGAGTGGACATCGAAAGTGAACAGCATCAGTTCGTCGACCAACATTGCAGTCAAGTCGTCGCGCAGATCACGCGTGTGCATGTTCTTGGCGGGATCCGTTTCCAGAAAGCGCTTCAGCTCACCGACAATCCGGCGGACGTTAGAACGTCCCTTGAAGGCTCGGAAGGTATCGCGCATCGGGGCGTAAACTGCACGGGACGACCATTGCGGCGGCAGTGAAGCCAGCAGATAGTTCTGGCCACCCCGTTCGCTGTTGAGCTGCGAGATGTTCTGCGGCTTGGTGCCACCAAGCTTCTGAGTGGCCAGGTTGGGGTAACTGATGTAGCCGCCCTCGAAAGGGGTTTGGTCGCGGAGTGCCTTGCGTGCAGCCTTGTTCTGATCGCCAAAGTACCAAGTATTAAGGCTGACTTGGTCATAAAAGCGCTGAGTGAGGGCAGTGGCATAGAGCGGTGCCAGCAAGTAAAAGTTTCCGTTATCGCTAGGATCGTCCCCGACCAGCCAGTAGAGCTGCTTACCCCGGGCGTGAGAGCTGGGCGCACCTTTAGGCTCGGTTATGCTCGCGAAAGCACGCACCCAGTTTTCAGCCTCATCGCGATCTTGGCTCAAGGAATCGATCAGCGTTTCATCGAAGGCAATCGCCAGTTCCAGCAGCGAGCGACCCTGCCACTCCAGCTTGAGGAACTTGTAGACATCTAGTGCCGCCGCGTTGCCGACGACGTCACCCTGGAAGTCGGCCGGTAAACAGTTGCTACCCACCAGGCCGCTCTGAGCCAGTTGGCCGGGTTCGACATAGCAGTTAGTCCCCTTGGCATCCGGATGGATCGCCTTAAGCGAATGAGTGACCACCTGCAGCTGGCTGACACGGCGGGCAGCATCGGCAAGCCAGGTTTGCGGATCGAACTGCTGATGAAGCTCGAGGTATTTGGGATCGTCCGCCGTAAGCTTTTCCGTTTTGGTCGCAAAGCGATCATGAACAAACCATTCAATTAAGTTACGAACTGACGTACAGGTGTGGGGTTCCGACATAAATTTCTGCCTTAGCTTGGGTGGCATACCAAAGGCATGTCATAATGAGCCCCAAGCGCAGTGACGCTTGAGGCTTGGTTAGGCAAACGGTCAGACTCTCCTAACGGGACGATAGCCAATCATCCTCAAACCTCCTTGCTCTTCCGAAAGCAAATCAGACATTATCGATGCTTTTCTCGCCCAATGAGCTGCCACTCTTGGGGCGAGCACCTCACTCGGCAGTGCCAAGCTTGAATTCAACATACTACTCCTCACCAGAATAATCAACCTAGCAACTCGTTCTGAAAATGAATACTCATTGGTGCTATGCTAAACTCCCCGAGCAGCCGAAAAGGCCGCTTAGAAATAGCACCTCGTGCTGAACAGATATCCGCTGCCGCACAGGCAGTAGCAGCCGACCTGCCCCGGGTCGGCTGCTTCACTTCCGCCGCACGAACCCCAGCGCGGGATGGAAGTGCCAGCCCTGCGGGGCGTAATTCGTTTTCAGGCGAATGCGGCCGAAGCGCTGAGCACAGCGCTCGATCGTCATATCCATGGCCTCGGCCTGATCCACCAGGGCGGCCATGTAGTTCGGTTCGTTCCATGGCGCGATGCGCGAATGACAGAAGATGTCATCCGGCATCCGATCCAGTTCGGATTCAACAGGCGTCAGCTTCTCGTCCCTGCCGTCCTGGTCCACCCGCCAGAATCTGTAGTCTTCCTCTGCCTCATCCGGCAGTAGCACGAATTCACACTCAGGCTCGTTGTCCTCCCGGAAAGGCTGTTGCTGGATTGGCAGTGCTCCGAGAGTCATCGATGGCGTGTGATAAAAGAAATACGCTCCGAGATCGACCTGTGTGGGCTCGCCGCGACGCTTGCGACGCCGGCGAGCGGGAGCGGCGGTGGACCCCTCGACCATGAGCGCGGCAAGTCGCGCGTGTTCGAGATCGACGAGCCTTTGAGTCGGTTCGAGCACTTCACAGGGCATCAATCGTGGGCGGGAGTCGATATGCTCGATCTCATCGGCTCTCAGCAGCTCTGCCAGTTGATGCGAAGCCAACGGCCAGTCCCGCTCGGTTTCAAAACCCGGCCGGCTAAAAGCCGGTGTGGCCCGTTTCAGGTGACGGACGTTGGTGCCAAGCAGGGCGATATTGGGGGCATGAGCAGGCGCCGGTCGGTGCCGGCGCACGCGGCCGGCGAGCTGAATGATAGACCGCATCGAGGAGGGCTCGACCACGGCCCAATCGTAATCGTGGTCCCTCCCCACTTCCGTGACCGGCGAACCGAGCACGATGAAAAGCTGATTCAAGGCAGGGCTTCCATCGATCTGCGTACGAGTGTCGGAGAGATCGAACACGGCATTCTCTGCGCGTCGATCCAACACTCGGTCCAGCCGTGCTTCCAAACGCGAGCGTAACAGCAAGGGAAATTGGGAGTGGTAAACGCAGAGATGGATCTGCCGCCCTTCCGGAATATCCAAACGGTAAAACGCCTGGGCAACAGCCACCAGCGGCTCGATATTGGCCATGCGCACCAGGCCAAAACTGACTCGCTTGCTGCTATGCGGGTCAACGGTGTGATGCCGATCGTGCAGAGCAAACGCTTGCGCGAGTATCGTCTGCGCCGCTGCCTGATGAACGTCGTCCGGGTGGGCGGAGGGCGCAGACAGAGGAACGAGGTAACCGCGACGAATCGGCGCCTGAGTACTGAGCCGAGTCGCACGATGTCGGGCAAACCGTTCATGGGCGGAATCGAACTGAGCACCTTCGGCACAGTCCTGATGCGTACAGCCGTATTCATCGAACCAGGCACAGCAGGGGTTCACCGGGGTTCCAGGAATGCCGCGATGGCGCTGATACTCTACACGCCCGGCCAGATACGCCTCGAATAGCCCGCGCACCAATGCCGGCGGCAGCGTAGCCGAAGAGAGCAGTACCCGTGAGCCGAGCAACCCTGTCCAGTACACGAGACGCGTCAGGCCGGGTAGATCGTCAATGTCGAAGTCGTCCGGCTCATCAAGGACGAGATCACTACTCATTAACCGCAACATAGGAGCAATCTGGTGACCCCCGCGCAAGCTCTCTGTCGCCGGTATCAAGTGATCGATCGTACACACCAGCACTGGCGCGCTAATCAACGCGCGGGCATGCGGATCTTGTGAGGCCCTTGACAGCAAAGGATGTTCATCCACTTGGCCCTCGAAATAAACATGGCTCTGCTCATCCAGTAAGGCGGCACGCGACTCCGAGCCGCCACTCTCCCTCTGCTGATGCTCGAATAGCGCCCGGCTGGCACTACCCCCGACCCGAATGGCCAGATCGTCGCTGCCCAGTCCTAACCTCTCGCGGTAAGCCTGCCCAGTTTGCAGCGTGAGTGTTCTCAGGCCAAGCGCAATAGAGAAGCGTGCGCCTTGCTCGGGATCACTCAAGGCGTACATGATCCGACCATTGGCGATCGTCTTGCCACAGCCGGTGGAGGCCATGTTGATGCCGAAGAATCCCTGCGCGCGGGCCTTGTCACGCAAGCCCACCGCCAGGTCGAATGCCTTGTCCTGCCAGCGAAAGCGAGTGTCGCGGCTGCGCTGGCGAAAGCCCTTGTGGCGAGCGATGCGCGGTAAGGCTTTCGCCATATCCGGCAAGCGGTGAACAATTTCACCTGCCGTGCGGGTCACGCCTAACAAGTGCTCTTCAAGCGGTTGACATAGCTGACGCTTGCCGTGCAGAACAGCGGTGTTCGCGTATAGCGCCGTAGACCAGTCACCGGACAAGCGGCCGGTGTCAGTCAGGCTTGAGTAGTGATGATCCGCCAGCATCACTGCTAAACGCGCCAAATGCATCACATAGGGCGAATCCAGCGGTGGTGCAATGATACTGATGTCCCGTAGTTGCCTCGCCAGGCGCTGACTGCGTTTTCGCCAGGCATCATTCGTGACAGGCAGCCCCTCGGGAAACCCCCAGTAGGGTGAAACCTCAGCCGGCGAAGCTGCTTCTACCCTTTCATTCCAGGCAGCAGTGAAAGCCTCCGGCAACGAGGGCAAGATATCTGTATTCAATATGCCTCGGGCACCAGACCATTTCTGTTGACCGTTCTCATCAAAAGCCGGCAACGCAGGTAGGCGGTGGTGGCTCAGAATCAGCCAGCCAATCGCTGCGGCTAATGGCGGCAGTTGAGCGAACGGTTTTTTCGCCTGCTGGTCACTATCATCCAACCCATCGCATCTGAGCCGGCCTAGCCAGGTTGCGTCATCATCGGGAGTGGGGTGTTCAAGTCTGGATAGCCAAGTTGTGTCATCATCCTCGCCGACGAAGGCTTCCAGCAGTCTGAGCGATACCCATTCGTGCCGGTAACGATTACGGCCTTCAAGGCGGCCATGAAGACGATCCTGAAATGCGCGACTGGCCTTGCCAAGGTCATGGAAAAGCGCTGTCAGCGACGCCAGCACATGAATCAAACGGGCGCTATGCCAATCGTTTTCATCCTCGGCACGCAGGATATTGCGGCGGGTAGTGTTGGTCGGTGACGCCCCCTGCGGATTGAACTGGGCGGCATTGCCAACGATCCACAGCAACTCGCTATGGTTATGTCCACGAATCCAGTGACACGCCACGGCGGTATTCTTGCGCGCCCTTTTGCGCAGCAGCTTTCTGAGCGTATCGAGCCCCGCCTGGGTAATCGGGGTCTGCCAGGTGCGATCGCCTCGCCGCTCGGCAAACTGGTCGAGAATCCGTCGCGTCTCCTTGAGCGCGTTCTTGTTACACTGGGAAACCAGCAACACATTCATGCTGGGCCTCCCAGATCGAGCGCCACATCCTTCAAGGTATCGATCATGAAATCGAGGGATTCCGTCCGGGTCAGCCGCTCGATGCAAGCCTGGCGAAATTCCTGTTCTTCGTCACCTCGCATGGCAGAGAGAAAGGCCTGCGGAAGAATCACAGAATCCTTGACGAGATCGGCCACATCGAAGACCAGGCCCCCTCGGCGCGTCTTACCATGCAGCACCGCCAAACCGTGGGGTATGCCGAGCACCCAGGTTGCCGTGGCCGCCAGGCCGTAGGCCAGATAGTTGCCGTGATCGAGAAAGCGGTTGGCGGGATCGGTGCCGCTTCCACGCTTGGCCCGTGTGAAATCGCCGTAGTTCACGGCACGAGTCGCGAGCTTGAAAAGAAACTTGGTCAGGCGTGCTTCCAGGGTAAGCAGATCAGTCGTGCTGGGCGACTCCGCAATGGCATCGCGATGTGTTGCCAAAGCCTGATGGAGCGCATCCGCTAAAACGGTAAAGCCGGCCTCCATGAGGAAACGATCCGCCCATAGTGCCTCGATCCTCTTTAAGCGCGCGATTTGGAAGGCCTTTGCTGCCTCCAGGCGTTTTTCATCATCGAACCAGAAGCGCACCCAATGCTGCAGATACTCGGTAGGACGGTACTCGCTCTGAGGCGTCAGCCAGGCGGCTTCCACGTCAACCTCGTTGGCGGTGAACAGCGGTGTTCCGCCACCGCCACAGAACCCCACCAACACACCAGCCTTTGCCAGTTCCCGCATCGCTGCTTGAGTAATGGAGGTACCCGTTCCCAACAGTAAAGAAGTGGTATTCACGATGGGGATATTCCAGTAGCGCGACTGGCTGCCTTCGTCCGTCACGTACTCGACACGACCACCGTTGACCAGCACACGGCAATGCTGCAGGTAATAGAGGTTGGCTCGCTTGGAGTGCAGGATCGTCTTGAGATCCGATGGAGTAAGATCGTCCATGACTACCACTTCACTGATTGCAATGGTTCCAGCTAAACACCCCAAATCCAACTTCGCCACCCCTGTCTAACCAACCAGCGTACTCTTCAACCCGGTTCTGACTTCGGTCATGCTGAAATCTCAACCACGCAAGGAAGGAGCCCGATCATGCCCGAAGTCACGGCACTTACCTGGGATACCCTGGCCCGCTATCGGCTGATCGAGATCCTGGCGCTGTGGGAGGGACGGGTGGTGGCCTCGCAGATCGGCGAGGCCTTCGGTATCGGGCGCCAACAGGCGCAGAAGGTACTGCGTCGCTATCGGGAGTTGGCGCCCGGGAACCTGGCCTATGACGAATCGCGCAAGGGGTTCCTGCCCACCGAGACATTCGCACCCTCTTTCACGCTGGGTCGGGTTGAAGAGTACCTACATCTTCTCGAAGCCCACCGGCAGCTCGCCTCACCATTCGCCGGTCTCGGCCTCGGCGCGGCCAACACCGAGGCTCTGCCGATGCCGAGCCGGGTGGTGTCGCCCGATGTGGTACGGGAGCTCGTCAAGGCCGCCCGCGGTGCCCAGCGCCTGGAGGTCACCTACGCCTCGTTTTCCAGCCCTGCAGGGGAAGATCGAATCATCGTCCCACATACGCTAGTTTTTGCGGCTGGACGCTGGCATGTGCGTGCCTTCTGCGAGAAGCATCGTGACTATCGAGATTTCGTGTTGAGCCGCTTCTGCGGCGTGCCGGAGCCGTGTGGCGACATGCTGGGCGAGCACGGGATCGACGAGGACTCGGCCTGGAACACCCGGATCGAGGTGCGCTTGATCCCCGACAGGCGGCTACCGTCCCGGGAGCGGGCACTGATCGCGGCGGATTACGGCATGGAGGGGGAAGCGCTGGTGCTGTCATGCCGGGGCCCGCTGGTGCTGTACGCCCTGCGCGAGCTGGGGGTCAATCCCCACCACGTCGAGACCGAACCGCGGGCCCAGCAGGTCGAGATCGCCAACCACCAGGCACTCGCAGAGTGGATCAATTGGGGGTAGGTGTTTCCTGCGCCTGGAGCTTGGCACGAATGAAGTCGGAATGACTGACATGCAGAAGCTCCGCCAGGCGACGTATGCGATGTTCTTCCAGGTGGTGATGCTCACCATCGGCCAGCGCCAGCAGCCACATCAACCGCACCAGTTCATAGCGCTGCTCGTAGGCATAATGCGCCTTGATCAGGCTCACGAACTGATAGTGATCAACCGCCGAGTCCGCCTCTTCCCGAGCCAGTTCCATGAGTCCGTCCAAGGCGTTTTCCGTCAGCTCGAAACGCCGTTTCAGTTGAGAACGGAGCAATTGCATCTCACGCTCGTCGTACTGGTAGTCGGCACGAACCACCTCGCAGAGCAGGGCCGCCGTCGCCAGTTCCAGGGTAGGTTCGGAACCACCTGAAGCTTCGGGCTCGGCCAAGGCCTGCTGGAAGAAACGCTGCAACTTCGCGATCATGTCAATCTCCACTGAAATCCATGGGTGAGACTTACCCGAGAAGCTGACCGATGTCCATGACATCCGAGGATCTCGACGCCTATCGATCACGCATGACTGGGAGCTCAAGATGCCTCGTTTCCCCGACCACCTGACCGGCGACGGCCCCACCAACCCTTTCCCGGGCGTTCGCGTACTGGAACGCCGGCTGGGTCGCAAGATCCCCCATCAGCTGGGCTCGAACGAGGGGCTGGACATGCCCCACCGCGCGCTGCGCGAGCACTTCGGCGACGCCATGGTCCAGCACGCCTACAGCTACGGCGACGCCGAGGCCCTCGGCGTGCGTCAGCGACTCTCCGACCAGCAAGGCATCCCGCTGGACGCCTTGCTGGTCGACGCCGGCGCCGACAGCCTGATCGCGCTGGCCCTGCGCACCGTGGCCGAGCCGGGGTGCGCGGTGGTCGGTACCGCCGGCACCTATCCCACCTTCGGCTACTTCGCCCGGGGCCAGGGCTGTCGGCTGGTCGAGATAGCCTACAACGAGGCACCTGGCCGCCTGGCACCGGATCTCGATGCCCTGGCCCGAAGCGCCCATGACGAGAATGCCCGGCTAGTCTATCTGGCCAACCCCGACAATCCCAGCGGCCACCTGCATGACGACGACGCCATCCGCCGGCTGCGCGCCGCGCTTCCCGAGGACTGCTGGCTGCTCCTCGACGAGGCCTACCACGACTTCCGCGAAGATGCCGACACCCCCTTCGCACGGGAGGTGCTGCCCGGCGTGATTCGCTTGCGTACCCTCTCCAAGGCCCACGGGATGGCAGGACTACGCATCGGCTACACCATCGCCGAGCCGGAGACTCTGGCGATGATGATGAAGGTGCGCATCCACTATGCGGTCTCGACGCTGACCCAGGCCGCCGCCGAGGTAGTGCTGGACCACCCGGAGGAGACCCGTGAGCACATCGCCGCCGTGCTGGAACGCCGCAAGCGACTGGCAGAGTACTTACGCGGACTCGGCGCCGAGGTCCTGCCGAGCGACACCAACTTCGTCGGCATCCGGTTGCCGAGCGCCGATCTGGCCGGCCGGGTTCACAAGGCGCTGCTCGACGAAGGCAAGCTGATCGCCCGCCCCGCTCACCCGGACCTCGGCCATGTGCTGCGCATCACCGCCGTGGAGGACGCCCTGGTCCCCGGGCGACTGAAGATTCTCGAAGAAGCGCTTCGATGACCTGCCTTGGAAGATGTCCAATGGCGCCATGCCGGGTGGCGATGCTATGACCGGCGGAACACCACGCTGACATTGTTGGCCGGCATCTCCACCACCGTGTCGAGCCTCATTCCATGACGCTCGGCCTCGGCCGTCACTGCCTCCAGGTCACGAATACCCCAGCGCGGGTCGCGGGTCCGCAGGTCCGCATCGAAGGCGGCGTTGCTCGGCGCGGTGTGCTCGCCACCCCGGCGATAGGGGCCGTATAGATAGAGCACGCCCCCCGGCACCAGACGCTCACCGGCCTGGGCCATCAGCGCTTCGGTCACCGCCCAGGGCGAGATATGCAGCAGGTTGATGGCAACGATGGCCTCGAAGGGCCCCTCGGGCCAGCTGTCGGGTTCGGTGACGTTGAGCCATCTCGGTGCGACCAGATTGGGTAGCCTAGCAACATCGCGCCACTCGCCGATGGAGGACAGTGCGCGGGGATTGGGGTCGCTGGGCTGCCAGATCCAGCCGGGCATGGCGCCGGCAAGGTGCACGGCGTGCTCGCCGCTGCCGCTGGCCACCTCCAGCACCCGGGCACGTTCGGGCAGCACCTGCCGCAGGACCTCGAAGATCGGCTGCCGATTGCGAGCCGCGGCGGGGCTCTGCAGGCGTGAATCGTTCATGGTGCTCCTCATGGTTGGTACTCAGAAGACAGCTACTTCCTGCCCCTGGGCTTGCGAGACGGGCCGCCGGCCTTCGGACGGCCCCCCTTCGCCGACTTGGCCCCCGGCTTCTCGGATCTGGATGCCTTGCCAGCCGGTTTGCCGGGATGGGCCTTGCCGCCCGCCTTGCGCCCGGCTGTCTTCGGGGTGGCGGGCTTACCACCCGCGCCACGGGGAGGCGTACCGCGCTTCTGCGATCCTGGCTTGCCGGTGGCGGCCTTGCCCCCCTTGCGCCGGGCCGACCGCCGGCCGGCGCCCTTCGCCTCGGAGGATGACTGCTCCGTCAGGGAGAGGATCGTCGCCACCTCGGCAGACGTCAGGTCACGCCAGTCGCCCGTCGCCAGCCCCTTGAGCGACACATTCATGATGCGGATCCTCTCGAGCTTCACGACATCGTAGCCGAACACCTCGCACATGCGGCGAATCTGGCGGTTGAGCCCCTGCACCAGGGTAATATTGAAGACGAATCGGGACTCCTTGACCACCCGGCACTTGCGGGTCACCTCCCCGAGGATCGGCACGCCACCGCCCATGCCGGCGATGAAGTCATCGGTGATGGGCTTGTTGACGGTGACCCGGTACTCCTTCTCGTGCTGGTTGCTCGCCCGCAGGATGCGGTTGACCAGATCGCCGTTGTTGGTCAGGAAGATCAGCCCCTGGGAATCCTTGTCCAGCCGGCCGATGGGAAAGATCCTCGCGCCATGCTTCACGAAATCGACGATATTGGCCTTCTCACCGGGCTCCGTCGTGCTGACGATGCCCACCGGCTTGTTGAGCGCGATGAACACCAGGTCCTCTGCTTCCAGCGCCAGCGGCTCGACGACCCGGCCGTTGACCTTGACCACGCTGCCCGGGAACACCTGGTCACCGGGGGTGGCACGCCGGCCGTCGATATGGACATTGCCCTGTTCGATGTAGCGGTCCGCCTCCCGCCGGGAGCAGAGCCCGCTTTCACTGATGTATTTATTGATGCGCGTAGAAGGCGTTGGGGACATGAGGTCACTGCCAGCAAAGAGAGAGGGTCTGCTGCGCTCGAGCGACAGCCGTAGCCAAGTGTATCGATTTCATGAGGACTTGCACCCCGACTTGCGCTGGATGACTGCAGTGCAACATGTTGTGTGGTAAACCTTGGATACTGGTTCCACACCGGAGAAACAAGGATGACCGATCGCCCTCAGAACAGGCCCGTCGACTGGCACGCCCTTTCGACCGAGGAGGCCCTTGAGCGTCTCGAGAGTCGTGCTGAAGGACTAGAGAGCACGGAGGCCGAACGTCGGCTCGCCGAGCATGGCCCCAACCAGCTCAAGCAGGCCGAGGCGCGGCCCTGGTGGAAGCGCCTGCTGGAACAGTTCAACAACATCCTGATGCTGATCCTCATCGTCGCCGCGGTGGCAAGCCAGCTTCTTGGCCACAGTCTGGACGCCGCTGTCATTCTCGGGGTAGTGGTGATCATCGCGTTGATCGGCTTCTTCCAGGAAGGCAAGGCCGAGCGGGCGCTGGACAGCATCCGCACCATGCTCGCGCCGAAGGCCACGGTGCTGCGCGACGGCCGGCGCGAAACTATCCCCGCCGAGCAGTTGGTGCCCGGCGATATCGTGCTGATCGAGAGCGGTGCGCGGGTGCCCGCCGACCTGCGCCTGATCAAGAGCCAGCGCCTGCGTACCCAGGAAGCGCCCCTCACCGGCGAATCCGAGCCCGTCGACAAGTCAAACGAAGCCGTCGACGAGGACGCCCCCCTGGCTGAACGCAGGGCCATGGCTCATGCCGGCACCCTGGTGGTCCAGGGCAATGCCCGAGGCCTGGTGGTGGAAACCGGCGCACAGACGCAACTCGGACGCATCTCGGAGATGCTGCGGGACGTGGAGAAGTTGAAGACACCCCTTCTCGCCCAGTTGGACCGTGCCGGCAATGTGCTTGCCATTTTCATCGTCGGTGTTGCCGCCTTCTCGGCGGCTTTCGGCATCTTCGTGCACGGCAAGGCCGCCACCGAGATGTTCATGGCGGCCGTGGCCCTGGCCGTGGCCGCCATTCCGCAGGGCCTCCCGGCTATCGTTACCATCGGACTTGCCATCGGTGTCCAGGCCATGGCTCACCGCAACGCCATCATCCGCCGCCTGCCGGCTGTCGAGACCCTAGGCTCCATCTCTACCATCTTCTCGGACAAGACCGGCACCCTGACCCGCAACGAGATGACCGTCCAGGCGATCTGGCTGCCCAAGGGTGAGGTGCACATCGAGGGCATCGGCTTCGCCCCGGAGGGCAGCTTCCACTACGTCAGCAATGGCGAGCCCGAAGAGGCGGCACTCGACCTGGACGACGACCACGCCCTGCGCCACTTCCTGAAGGTGGGGGTACTGTGCAACGACGCCGAACTGGCCGAAGAGGAAGGTCGCTGGAAGATCCACGGCGACCCCACGGAGGGGGCCCTGGTGGTGGCCGCGGCCAAGGCCGGGCTCACGGCCGCGACGCTGCGCGGCGACCACGACCGCCGGGACGCCATCCCCTTCGAGTCCGAGCGCAAGTACATGGCCACCCTCCACGAGGAAGACGGCGAGCCGCTGCTGCTGGTCAAGGGCGCCCCGGACCGCCTGCTGGAGATGTGCCATCGGGTTCGTACCGAGGACGGGGACGAGGATCTGGACGTCACGCTCTGGGAAGAACGCATCCACGACCTTTCCTCGCGCGGCCTGCGGGTGCTGGCCCTGGCCGAGAAGCCGATCCACGGCGTCCACGAGCTGGCCGACGAACACGCCGAGGAGGGGCTGGTGCTGCTGGGGCTGGTGGGGCTGCTCGACCCGCCCCGGGGCGAGGCCATCGAGGCGGTAAAGGACTGCCTGGCCGCCGGCATTCGCCCGGTGATGATTACCGGCGACCACGCCGTCACCGCCCTGGCCATCGCCCGGCATCTGGGCTTCTCCCACACCGAGCGGGCCATGAGCGGCCACGAGATCGAAGCGATATCGGACGCGGAACTCGAGGAGATCATCCTCGAGATAGACGTCTTTGCCAGAGCGGCTCCTGAGCACAAGTTGCGTCTGGTCAAGGCCATGCAGGCCCAGGGCGGCATCTGCGCCATGACCGGGGACGGCGTCAACGATGGACCGGCCCTCAAGCGCGCCGACGTCGGCGTCGCCATGGGCCTCCAGGGCACCGAGGCGGCCAAGGAAGCTTCGGAAATGGTGCTTGCCGACGACAACTTTACCACCATCGTTCGTGCCATCCGCGAGGGCCGCAAGGTCTACGACAACATCCGCAAGACAATCACTTTCCTTCTGCCCACCAACGGTGCGGAAAGCCTGGCCGTGCTGCTTGCCATGCTTGGCGGCATGACGTTGCCCATCACCGGGCTGCAGATTCTCTGGGTCAACATGGTCACGGCCGTGACCCTGGGGATGGCGCTGGTGTTCGAGTCCCCCGAGGCCGACCTCATGCGCCGCAAGCCGCGGGACCCCGATGCTCCCCTGCTCGATCTGTTCATGCTGTGGCGGGTGCTCTTCGTCTCAATACTGCTGGTGGCGGCAGTCATCGGCATCTTCTTCTGGATTCTCGACCAGGGCGGCAGTCTCGAGCTCGCCCGCTCAGGGGCGGTAAACATGCTGGTGATGGGCGAAATCGTCTACTTGATCAATTGCCGCTTCCTGGTAGGCAAGACCCTCTCCCTGGACGGCATCTTCGGCAGCCGGCCGGTATTGATCGCCATCGGTCTTGTCGCCCTGATCCAACTCGGCTGGACTTACCTGCCCTTCATGCAGCTGATCTTCGGCAGCGAAGGGCTCTCGGTGAGCCACTGGGGGGTGATCCTCGCCGGCGGCGTGGCGATCTTCCTCGTCGTGGAGGCGGAAAAATGGGTACTGCGCCGCCGCCAGGGCGGGCATGGCGCAACCGAAAACGTTGGCGAGGACCGGCAGGATCACGCCGAGGCAAGCTGAGGGCGTCGCGGACGGACTCACCCCCGGCGCTTGGTCCGCGCGGTGGCTTCAGCGCTGAGTGGATCCTCGGGCCAGGGATGCTTGGGGTAACGACCGCGCATCTCGCGGCGCACCGCCGGATAGCCGTTGGCCCAGAAGCTCGCCAGGTCGGCGGTGACCTGTAACGGACGGCGCGCCGGCGAGAGCAGGTGCAGCAGCACCGCCACCCGGCCGTCTACGACTCGCGGCGAGGCCTTCCAGCCAAAGCATTCCTGCAGCTTCACCGCCAGCACCGGCGGCTTACCCGAGAGGCACGGCGTGTAATCCACGCGATGGAAGGAGCCGCTGGGCACCGCCAGGCGCACCGGCGCCAGCGCATCCAGGCGCGAGCGCAACGACCAGTCGAGACTGTCGAGCAGGATGCGCGAAAGCGGCAAGCGCTCGACCGCGTCCAACCGGGTGATGCCGACGAGATGTGGGCCCAGCCAGTCGTCCAGGGTCTCGATCAGCGTCGCCTCCGACCAGTCGGGCCATTCGCTGCCAAGTTCCCGGCGCAGCAGCGCCACCCTCCCCTGCAGCTGTCCCAGCTCGTCATCTGGTGGCAAACCACGCCGACTCAAGGCCGCCAACAGCGCCGCCTTGACCGCTTCCGGCGGCAGCTTGGCCAGCGGCCGGTGCTCCAGCACCACGGCGCCCAGGCCTCGCACCTGCTCGCCGACCAGCCGGCCCTGCTCGTCGGACCATTCCAGGCTCGCCCGCCATTCGCCGCACTCTGTAAACAGCGCCTCCAGCCGCGAGCGCGCCAGGGCCACGGCGCGGAATATCCTGGCTCCGCTGGCCTGACCGTCGAGCTCCACGGCCACCAGCAACTCGGCATGTGCTAGCGGATGTGCCTCGGGGAGGGTCGCCAGTCCCCCGGCAACCAGGCGAAAGCGCCCCGGCGCCAGCTGCTGCGCAATGCGCTCCGGATAGGTCAGCGCCAGCAACTCCCCCAGCGGGGCCAGGTTCGTCACCTTGAGTTCCACGCCGGCGAGGCGCGCCAGGCGCGTCGCCTCGCGCTGCCACTGGCGATGCTCCCGGGGTGCCTTGAGCCTCTCCTCGAGCGCCTCCTCCAGGTCGCGCTCGTCATCCAGGCCACGCCCCTCGAGCAGTGCCACCAGGGCGCAGGCCAACGGCTGGGCATCGAGCTCGTCGGCACGCTCCAGCATGGCCGCCAGGCGCGGATGGGTTGGCCAGCGCACGCAGGCGCGCCCCAGATCGGTGAGCAGGAACGCCTCGTCCAGCAGGCCAAGCCGACACAGCAGGTCGCGACCGGCGGCAAGGGCCGCCGTGGGCGGCGGCGTTACCCAAGACAGCTGATTCGGGTCACTGATGCCCCAGCGCGCCAGCTCGAAGGCCAGCGGCGCCAGGTCCGCCTGCATGATCTCGGGCTCGGCGTGGGGGACGAGCGGTTGCTCCTCGGGCCACAGCCGCACACAGAGACCAGGCCCCTGGCGGCCGGCCCGGCCGCGACGCTGGTCGGCGCTGGCGCGGTTGACCCGGCGGGTCTCCAGGCGCGTCAAGCCACTGCGTGGTTGGAAGACCGGCACTCGCTCGAGGCCGGCGTCCACCACCAGGCGCACGCCGTCCACCGTGACGCTGGACTCGGCGATTGCCGTGGCCAGCACCACCCGCCGACACCCCTCTGGATCGGGTCGCAGGGCCCGGCGCTGGGACTCGAGCGGCAGGCGGCCATGCAGTTCCATGACAACAAGCTCGGGGACCCGGTTGGCAAGCGCCCTGGCCAGGCGGCGGATCTCGCCCACCCCGGGCAGGATCACCAGGGCGTCCCCTTCCTGCTCCTGCATCGCCTCGAGCAGCACCCGCGCCTGCTGGATCGCGGTGTCGTCGCGCGCATGGATCGCCCGGTAGCGGGTGGTGACCGGGAAGGTCCGCCCCGGACAGTCGACCACCGGCGTATCGCCCCCCAGCACGCAGAGCAGGGCCTCGACGTCCAGGGTCGCCGACATCACCAGCAGGCGCAGATCCTCGCGCAGGCCCTGCTGGGCATCGAGTGCCAGCGCCAGGCCAAGATCCGCCTCCAGGCTGCGCTCGTGAAACTCGTCGAAGATCACCCCGGCCACGCCCTCGAGCATCGGATCGTCCTGGAGCATGCGCGTCAGCACCCCTTGGGTCACGACCGCCAGGCGGGTGCCCCTGCCCACCCGACTCTCGCCACGCATCCGGTAGCCGACGGTTTCCCCCACTCGCTCGCCGAGCTGTTCGGCCATAAAGCCGGCGGCCAGGCGTGCCGCCACCCGGCGGGGCTCCAGCAGCAGCAGTCGGCCCTCCAGGCACCAGGATGCCTCGAGCAATGCCAGGGGCACCCGGGTCGTCTTCCCGGCCCCGGGCTCGGCCACCAGCAAGGCACGAGGGCGCGCGTCCAGGGCCTCACGAATGGCCGGCAGACGGGAGTCGATGGGTAAGAGGGTCATCGGGTCTGAGTCATCTGGGGGCTCCTGGCTCGGGGATAAGGATGCCGGGAGTTTGCCGCGCGCCCCAGGGGCGTGCAAACGCCACTTGGCAATATCCATAAGGAAGTCTCAGACTCTGGTCTCAAGAGAGAGCGAGCCCTGACACCATGACGACGACCCACTCGCGCGTGCTACGCGCCGACCTACTGAGCTTCGAGGGCGATCCCGGCGAGGACGACATCCCCGCCGAAGGCAGCGTGCGCCATATCCGGGATGGCGCCCTCTGGATCGAGGAGGGCCGCATCCGCGCGGTGGACGACCATGCACGCCTGGCCCCCGAGCTGCCAGAGGGCATCGAGGTGATCGACCATCGCGGCAAGCTGATCATGCCCGGCTTTATCGACAGCCATGTACACTATGTGCAGTTGGAGATCATGGCCTCGTACGGCCGCCAACTACTGGACTGGCTCAACGATTATGCCTTCCCCGAGGAATGCCGCTTCGCGGCGCCAGAGCATGCCGAGGCCCAGTCGAATGCCTTCCTCGACGAGATGCTGCGAGTCGGCACCACCACTGCCCAGGTGTTCTGCTCGAGCCACCCGGCCTCCGTCGACGCCTTCGTCTCCGCCAGCCACCGGCGCGACCTGCGCATGCTGGCCGGCAAGGTACTGATGGACCGCCATGTCCCCGAGCCGCTCTGCGACGACATCCGGGGCGGCATCCGCGACACCGAACGGCTGATCGGCGACTGGCATGGCGAGGGGCGGCTGGGCTACAGCCTGACACCGCGCTTCGCCCCCACCTCCAGCCGGGCGCAGCTCGACGCCACCGGGGGGCTGATGCGCAACGATCCCGGCCTCTGGTTGCAGACGCATCTCGCCGAGACTCCCAGCGAACTGGACTGGGTGGCCGAGCTCTTTCCCGGCAGTCGCGACTACCTCGCGGTCTACGAGCAGTCCGGCCTGGTCGGCCCGCGCAGCACCTTCGCCCATGGCATCCACCTGGACCAGCAGATGCGGGGTCGCCTCGCCGAGCGCGGCGCCAACCTCGCCTTCTGCCCGAGTTCCAACCTCTTCCTCGGCAGCGGCCGGTTCGACCGGCTGGCGGCGCGCGAGGCGGGGCTCACTATCACCTACGCCAGCGACGTGGGCGGCGGCACCGACCTTTCGGGCCTGGCGACGCTGAAGGCCGCCTATCAGGTGGGCCAGCTGTGCGGCCAGCCACTGACCGCCTGGCAGGGCTTCTATGGGCTGACGCTCGGCAATGCCCGGGCCCTGTCGCTGGACGACCGGATCGGCCGCCTGGCCCCGGGCCTGGACGCCGATTTCGTGGTGCTCGACCCGGCCGCCACTCCGCTGCTGGCGAGGCGCACGGCCCGCAGCCGCAGTCTCGGCGAGACGCTGTTCGCGCTGATGATCCTGGGCGATGACCGCAGTGTGGCCGAGACCTGGGCCAATGGACGCTGCCAGCACCGCCGTACCGGCTAGACTGTCTTTTAACTGCTGCCTTTACTGTTGCATCAACTGTTGCATCAACTGCTGCATCTACTGCTGCAAGAAACACCTGCCGTCGGAATCGCCAAAGGTCACTACCGGCAGGCAATCCCCTCTCAGGAGACGATTCATGTACAAGCTCATTTTCGCACTCGGCCTATCCCTTGTCGCCGGCAGCCCCTTGGTCGTCAGCCAGGCACTGGCCGACATCCAGGGTCTCTACTCCGCCAACGCCATCCTGGCAGCCGAGGTCTACCTCGATACCGATCCCGACAAGGCCATGGGCACTGTCCGCGACGTCCTGCTCGACGATGACCAGCAGGTGGCGAGCCTGGTGATTCGCAGCGGTGGCGCCATGGGGCTCGGCGGCCGCGAGATCGTCATCAACAACGAACACTTTCGCCTGGAGGCCATGACCGCCGAGGACCAATGGGCCGTCTATCGCATCATCGTCGATGCCTCCGCCGACGAACTGGACGCTCTGCCCGACTATGACCAGGCCTGGTGGGAGCAGGCACGCAAGAATGCCGCCGACGCCTGGACAACCACCCGGGAAGGGGCCGAAAGCGCCTGGCAACGCACCCGCGAAGCGGTGAGCGGCGACTGATGATCGAGGTCAACCAGACGAGATTGCCCCGGCCAATGCCAGGCGTCATGAAGGGTAGGCCTCATGAAAGATACCTGGCGGTTTCGCCAAGCCTGGCGGCGCGCAATGTCATGGCCCGATCGATGGCCGGCGGATCGACGGCCTCGCCCAGCTGGTGCACCAGGGTGATGACCGTGCGACCGGTGAGCCAGCCATCGAGCCGAGCCGCGATGTGCGAGGCGGTCTCGGCATCCAGGCCAGCGAAGGGCTCGTCGAGGATCACCAGGTCGGGATCGCGAAGCCACAGCCGCGCCAGGGCCAGACGACGCGCCTGACCACCGGAGAGCTGGGCACCGCCCTCGCCTACCCGTGTCGAGAGCCCTGCCGTCAAGGCCTCTGCCCAGTCGGCGAGATCCACCATCGCCAGGGCCTCCCAAAGCCGTGTTTCCGTGGCGTCGGGGGCCGCAAGACGCAGGTTGGCGGCAAGGCTGTCATCGAAGAGATCTACCCGCTGGGTGAGCAGCCCAACCCGCTGCGCCAGAGACCCGGGCACCGGCCAGCCAAGGGGGACAGCGCCCAGGAGGACCCGGCCTCGCGTCGGCGGAAGGCGACCGGCCAGCAGCCCACCCAGGCTGGACTTCCCCGCACCGGAAACCCCGGTGATCGCCACTCGCTCCCCGGGGCGGATATCCACGCAAACCGCCTCCAGGACAGGCGCGAGGTTGCCGGGATAGTGCAGCGTTACCTCCTCCAGCGTCACCGCGAGGGGGCCGGGCGGCAAGGGTTCGAGATTACGATCCCCCCCGGGTTTCGCCTCCTCCAGGGCGTTGAGTCGCTCGGCGGCCGCCCTCGTCGCCCCCAGTCGCGTGAAGGCCATGGGCAGGCCGACCAGTGCCTCGTTCATGGCCAGGATCGCGAGCGGCATCATCACCATCACAGGACCCGACAGACTCCCCGTCTGACGAGCCAGTGCCGCCAGCCAGAGGACCAGCACCAGGGTCAGGCCCACCGCCACTCCGACCAAGGCATTCCCGCACGCCACTCGGCGCCCCAGGCGCCGCTGATCGATCTGAAGACGCGCTTCCACGTCTTCCAGGCGCCGGCGATGTGCCGCAAGGCTGCCATAGGCCAGTAATTCTGCGAGCCCCTGCAGCTCCTCCATCAGGCCACTGCGTAGTCGCTCCAGATCGCTGACCTGACGACGGCTGGCCGCCATGCCTGACAGCGCCTGGCCGACGGTGAGCCACAGCCAGGTCGTGCCGAGCACCAGCAACACCACCATTCCGGCCGCTGGCGACCAGATGGCCAGGAAGCCTCCCAGCGCGAGAATCGCCAGGGCCGCCACCGTCGGAGGCGCCAGCAGCCGCAGGTAGAGGCTGTCGAGCGAGTCGATATCGGCCGTCAGGCGATGCAACCAGTCACTGGCGCGGCGGCGAGAGAGCGTGCGCTCATCGAGCTCCACCAGGACACCGAAGAGCCGGGCGCGAAGGTCCGCCAGCAGACGCAGCACCGTGTCATGGTTATAGACCCGCTCGGCATAGCGCGACACGGTTCGCGTCAGGGCGAAGGCACGAATCCCCCCGCCTGGGACATACACATCCAGACTGGCGGCGACACCCGCCGCCAGCAGCAGACCCGTCAATCCGCTGGCGGTGATGAACCAGCCGGACAGCGCCAGCAGGCCGATCGCCGAGACCAGCGTCAGTGCCATCAGGGCCATCCCCGCCATCAGGCGACGGCGGCGGCGAGCCAGCAGGCGACACCAGGGCACGAAGGTGGTGATTAACGTCGCCTGGCGGGCAGACTCAACCCTGGGAGGATCAACCACGATCGCTCTCCCCCGTCACGGCCGCTAGCCTGCCGCCTTCATCGAGCGCCAGGCGGCGGTCCGCCATCGCCATCAGCGCCGGATGATGGGTTGCGATCACCAGGGTACGACCCTCCTCGGCCAGTTCACTCAGCGCCCGGATGATCCAGGCCTCGCTGTCCTCATCCAGGCTGGCCGTGGGTTCATCGAGCAATACCAGTGGCGAGGCCGAGAGAAAGATCCTGGCCAGGGCGAGTCGCTGGGCCTGGCCGGCGGAGAGTCCCAGGCCCCGTTCACCCAGCCGGGTCTCCAGGCCCTCGGGAAGCTCGGACAGAAGCTCATCGAGGCCGGCACGCGACAGGGCGCGACGCATCCTGGCCTCACTGGCCTGGGGATCGGCGAGCCGGAGGTTATCGGCCAGGCTGCCGAGAATCAGCAAGGGGCGCTGGTCCATCCAGGCAAACCTCGGCTGCGTGGACCGCCGCCACTGCCCCGACGATGGCCCGATGAAGCCGGCCAGCAGCTGCAACAGCGTCGACTTGCCTGCCCCCGAGGGCCCGGTGAGGACCAGCACCTCGCCCGGGGACACCACCAGATCGATCGGCCCGAGCACGCGGCCCCGGCCGGGATGTTCCACCGTGACGCCCGTCAGGCTGACGATTTCCTCGTCGATGGCCGGCTCAGGGGGGTGCGCCTCAGGGTGCAGGGCATCCGGCACCTCGTTCAGCACAGCCACCAGGCCATCGGCGGCTCCCAGGGCGGCGGCGCGGTCATGGTAATGCTGTGACAGGCTGCGCAGGGGCTGGAAGAACTCCGGTGCCAGCAACAGCACCAGCAATCCCGAGAAGAGGCTGAGCGCCGACGAGGGCCCATAGGTGATAAAGCCGAGCAGGCCGAATCCGACATAGATAGCCACCACGGCGATGGCCACCGAGGTAAAGAATTCCAGCACCGCCGAGGAGAGGAAGGCGAGACGCAGGGTCTTCATGCTCAGCAGACGGTAATCCTCCGCGGCGGCATGCACCTCGGCGGTGGCATCACGGCCACGATCGAAGAGCTGCAGTGTGGTGATGCCGCGGACCCGATCGATGAAATGACCGGAGAGTCTCGCCATGGCCGAGAACTGGTCGCGATTGAGACGCTCGGCGCCCATGCCGACCAGGGCCATGAACAGGGGGATCAGCGGCGCCGAGAGGAGCAGGAAGAGTGCCGCCAGCCAGTCGAGCCAGGCCACTACCGCCAGGATCAGCAAGGGAAGGCCTATCGCCAGGCGAAGCTGGGGCAGGAAGCGGGCGAAGTAGCCATCCAGGGCCTCCACCTGTTCCACCAGCTGATTGGCCAGCGAGGCCGAATGGCGCGAGGCCAGACGCACCGGACCCAGGAGGACTAGATGGTCGAGCAAGGCGGCCCTGGCCCGACGACGGATACGCAGGCTGGCCTCGAGACCCGCCACCTCCTGCCCCCATTGCGCCAGCGCCCTGAGCGGCAGGACGGCCACCAGGGCAATAAAGGCCGGCCAGAGGTCTTCAGGGACCCGCTCGGCCACCAGAAACTGGGCGACCAGCCACGCCAACAGCCCCATCTGTACCACGGTCAAGGTCCCTGCCGCCACCCCTGACAGGGTCACCAGACCCAGCAGGCGACGCTCGCCGGCGGCCAACGAGACAAGCCAGGATCGCGGGCTCAGTGGTAGCCCTCACCCACCTTGACCTTGCCGCGGAAGACCCAGTAGGACCAGGCGGTATACCCCAGCACGATGGGGATGACGAAGAGCACACCGATCAGCAGGAAGAGTTGGGACTCCGGGGCCGAGGCCGCATCCCAGATGGTGTAGTCGGGCGGCACGATCACCGGCCACTTGCTGACCACGAGCCCCAGATAGGTAAAGACGAAGAGCCCCAGGGTGGCAACGAAGGGCAATGCCTCGGAACGCCGTCGAACGGAGACCAAGACCAGAACGGCGCTGAGCAGGGCCAGGGTCGGCAATATCCAGATCAACTGCTGTCTCTTATACACATCTCCGAGCCCACGAGACGCTCA
>JAGXGN010000162.1 GCA_024636705.1 Halomonas sp. | reverse complement strand
GTCCCAGCGCGCGGTACGGTCGTAGGGGATGTGCCAGGTCGGCAGGACGAAATGGTTCCACAGCAACACCCGGTCGAGCGCCCTGGTGGCGGTCACCAGGTCGTCGCGGTCGGCGGCAAAGATCACCCGGTTGATCAGGTGGTCCACCGCGTCATTCTTGATGCCGACGAGATTGCGGCTGCCCGGCCGGTCGGCAGCTTCGGAGCCCCAGAAATCGCGCTGCTCGTTGCCGGGCGACAGCGACTGGGCCCAGCTCGTCACCACGACATCGAACTCGAAGTTCTGGATGCGCCGCTCGTACTGGGCCGAATCGACGGTGCGGACCAGCGGCCGGATGCCGATGCGCTCGAGCTGCTGGGCGTACGGCAGCACGATGCGCTCGAAACTGGGCGACACCAGCAGGAACTCGACCTCGAAGGGCTCGCCCTGCTCGTTGCGCAGAACGCGGTCGTTGCCCGGCGTCCAGCCCGCCTCGTGGAGAAGCCTTGCAGCAGTGCGCAGGTTGTTGCGCCGATCCTGGGTCGAGCCGTTCACCGGATTGGAGAACTCGGTCGTGAACACCTCGGGCGGCACCTGGTCCCTGACCTCCTCGAGGATCGCCAATTCCGCCGGCCCGGGCAGACCGGTGGCGGCCAGTTCGGAGTTGGCGAAATAGCTCTCGGTGCGCTGATAGGCGCCATAGAAGAGGTTGCGGTTGAGCCATTCGAAGTCGAAGGCCAGGTTGAAGGCCTCGCGGACCCGGACGTCCTGGAACTTGTCGCGCCGCAGGTTCATCACGTAGGCCTGCATGCCCGCCGGCTGGCCATCGGGTACCTCGAGTCGCTTGACGAACCCCTCGTCCAGCGCCGGAAAGTCGTAGGCGGTGGCCCAGTTGCGGGCGCTGGTCTCGATGCGAAGATCGAGGTTGCCGGCCTTGAACGCCTCCAGGGCCACGGTCTGGTCGCGATAGTAGTCGTAGACCAGCCGGTCGATGTTGTGCCGCCCCCGGTTGACCGGCAGGTCCCGGCCCCAATAGTCCTCGACGCGATCAAAGACGATACGTCTTCCGGGCTCTACCGCGGCGATGCGATAGGGCCCCGAACCGAGCAGGGGGTCCAGGGTAGTGGCCTCGAAGTCACGACCCTGCCAGTAGTGGGCCGGAAGGATCGGCAGCTGGCCGATGATCAGCGGCAATTCCCGGGACTCGCTATCGGCCAGGTCGAATCGGACGGTGTCCTCATCCAGGGCCCGAATGCCCACGACGCCGGCATAGTAGGCGCCGTAGAAGGGCTGGCCCTTCTCGGTCAGGGTCTCGAAGCTGAACACCACGTCCTCGGCGGTGACCGGCTCGCCGTCATGGAAGCGCGCTTCGGGATGAAGATCGAACTCGATCCACTGGCGGTCAGGATCCAGACGTACGCCCTCGGCGAGCAGGGCATACATCGAGAAGGGCTCGTCCGGGTTCTGTGTCAGCAGGGTATCGTAGATCTCGGTCAGGCCGGTGGCGGGGGTGCCGCGGATGATGAAGGGGTTGGTGGAGTCAAAGCTGCCGATGGTAGAACGCACCAGGCTGCCGCCCTTGGGGGCGTCCGGATCGGCGTGAGGAAAATGCGAGAACGCCGTCGACAGCGCCGGTTCGCCATAGAGCGCCAGGCCATGGACGGTGCCGCCATCCCGGGATGGCGAGGCAAGGGCGGGAACCACGACGGAAGCCGCCACCAGACACACGAGCAGCAGATAACGCAGAACAACGGGCATCAATGACATCCTTGAAGACCGACACGACGGGATCGAGTAACCGCCCTAAGATGTCAGGCCCCTACGGCCTTGTAAACCATCTTCAACAACGCGATCCGGAAGGGTATGTCAGCGATAGGCAAGGCGTCGCTGGGGTATTCGCAGTTCCTGGCCCACCTGGAGGATGTCGTCTGACAGGCCATTGCGGTCCCTGATCTCATCGACACCGGTGCCGAGAGCGGCGGCAATGGCCGACAGATTGTCACCACGCTGGACGACATAGACCTCCCCACTGTCGGCGGCGGCAGGGCGGCGACCGGGGTCTCGACTGAGACTGGCCACCAGCCGCTCGGCACTTTGGGCGGGCACCAGCAGTCGCTTGACATAACGGGGATCGGCACGGTTGCCGAGCAGGCCGGGATTGAGGTCGGCCAGTGCCGTGCGGGAGACGCCCGCCAGGCGGGCCGCCTCGCCGAGTTTCAGCGGTCGGGTTACCCGAACCTCGGCGATGGCCGGCGCGGCCTCGATCTGGGGCAAGGTAACCTTGTAGCGATCCGGCTCGGCGATGATCGCCGAGATGGCGATCAGCTTTGGCACGTAGGCCATGGTCTCCCGTGGCAACTCGAGGTTCCAGTAGGTACCGGACTGCCCTCGGGAGCGCGCGGCTCTGCGGGCATGGTTCACGGTACCGGCGCCGGCATTGTAGGCGGCAAGCGAGAGCTCGATGTCACCCTCGTACCACTCCTCGGCCTGCATCTCGATGTAGTCCAGGGCGGCATAGGTGGAGCGCGCCACATCCAGGCGGCCATCATAGCCGCCGCCGCGGCGCAACCCCAGCGCCTGGCCGGTGCCGGGCATGAACTGCCAGAGACCCGCCGCCCCGCGATTGCTTCGGGCGGTGGGGTCGAAGGAGCTCTCGATGAAGGGAATCAACGCGACTTCCCCGGGCAGGCCGCGCTCCTCCACCCGTGCGGTGATCCAGGCCAGCCAGGGCCGGGCGCGCTCGGTGATCTCGATGATGTTTTGCGGGCTCTGACGGTAGTGGTCGATCCACTTCTGCACGCGTGCCCGATCGACGTCCTCCTGCCACTGGAAGGCCTCGGCGAGACGTGACCAGGCATCCCTGGGCTCGAGGGCCAGGGTACCCCAGAAGGTCTGGTTCGAGGGAAACGGGACAGATTGGGCCGTGCTGCCGTCCGAATCGTCCTTGACGGCGCCCTGGGGTGTCGTTGAGGCCTGGCTGTTGCCCGTGGCGGCCATCAGCGAACCCATCAACGCGATACAACTAGTGAAGCCCAGAATCCGTCGACGTGTCGTGTGGTAGGTCATCTAGCGGTGTCCTCCTTATCGCAGAAGGGCCCGGCGATCTCACCGGGCCCTTCGACAGGCGTCTATCGGTTAATGCTCAGAATCGATCCTTCCAGGCCCTCAGGGTGGCGAAGGTCGCCTCGCTGGAGTCGGTGTTGCCATGGCTGGCGGCGGCACGACGCACGCCAGGGTCATCACAGCGCAGAAAGGGATTGATGCGTTTCTCGCGCTCCAGGGTACTAGGAAGGGTCGGGCGGTCGAGTTCCCGGTCTCGGCGGCATTCCTCGAGGGCCTTCTTGACATCGGCATTGTCGGGATCGGCGGCACTAGCAAAGCGTAGGTTGGCTTGCGTGTACTCATGGCCGGCAAAGACCAGGGTGTCGTCCGGCAGTGCAAGGAGGCGATTCAGGGAGGCATGCATCTGGGCGGGCGTGCCCTCGAACACGCGGCCGCAACCGGCACTGAACAGGATATCGCCACAGAACAGCAGGGGAGGAATCCCCGGGGCGAAGAAGGCGATATGGTCAAGGGTGTGGCCGGGACCCTCGATCACCTCGAACAAACGCCCCATGACCCTGACTTCGTCCCCCGGGGAGACCGGTTCATTGATCCCCGAAATCGCCGAATTGTCAGGACCGATGACCCGGGGTGAATAGCGCTCGATCAAGTCACCGAGACCCCCGGTATGGTCCTGGTGGTGGTGAGTGATGATCACGGTGGACAGCTTCAGGGACTCTTTCTCGAGCAGGTCGATGACCGGTGACGCGTCTCCCGGGTCGACGACGCAAACCTCGGGACTCGTGTCCTGGCGCATCAACCAGATATAGTTATCGCCTAGGGCAGGAATCGGTGTCACGCTTAGCATTCTCGATCGATCCTCGCATTCGATGACTGGCCCCGAATAACGGTGCTACCGTGAATCGGATCGGTTGATAAACCTGGCGATACTGGAGGAAGAGCACTGCCCATGTCAACTTCGTCATCCCCCGGTGAACTGGCTCGTCTGGTCAGAGATGGCCGCCGCTACTGGGCGACGCCTGCTGGACGAGCGGTATGGCAAGCCGAGAGGGCCTGCCTGGGGCCCATCTGTGAACGGGTCTTCGGCGCCCACAGCCTGGAGATGGGGATGACGGCCAACCTGGCCGATATGTGCCCGGTGCGTCATGCTATGCGATGGGCGCCTACCCGGGAACTGGCCGAGCATGACTCGACCCTCGTCTGCCCGCCCGATACCCTGCCGCTCGGGGATGACAGCCTGAGCCTGGTCATCATTCATCATCTGCTGGAAGTGGTTCCCGACCCGCATCACCTGCTTCAGGAAGCCACCCGGGTCATTGCCGAGGATGGGCGACTGATCATCTTCGGCTGGGCACCCCTGGGACCGGGCGCGATATCCCGTGTCTGGCCGGGACGTCGCGCGCACATCCCTTGGCGGGGACGCTGGAGAACCCCCGGTCGGCTCAAGGACTGGCTGGCGTTTGTCGACTACGAGATCGAACGGGTAGACTACTGCGGCTTCCGCCTGCCTGGCCGCCAGCCCGGTAATGCCATGCTGGAGACGCTGGGCCGCCGGCATAACCTGCCACTGGGTGACAGCTACATGATCCACGCCCATCGCAAGCCGCGCCTGGCCAAGACTCAAGGTCCTCGACTGACCTTTGCCCGCCCCCTGGCCGGTACCGCGCTGGGTGGTGCCACCCGACTGGCGGCTTCGCATCACGAGAAGCATCACGAGGATCAAGCGGAAAGGATGATAGAGGGTGAATGAGCACCACCAGGCCGACGCACTTCCCGACGTCACCATCTACACCGATGGCGCCTGCCGCGGCAACCCGGGGCCGGGGGGCTGGGGGGCATTACTGGTCAGCGGGAGCCACGAGAAACCCCTGAAGGGCTTCGAGGCCGTCACCACCAATAATCGCATGGAACTGATGGCGGCCATCATGGCCCTTCGTGAATTGAAACGTCCCTGCCGGGTGGCGCTCTGGACCGATTCCGAGTACCTGCGAAAGGGCATCACGGAATGGATTCATGGCTGGATCAAGCGGGGATGGAAGACCGCTGCACGACAGCCGGTAAAGAATGCCGAGCTATGGAAGGAACTCCACGAGGAGACCCATCGGCACCATATCGATTGGTATTGGGTCAAGGGCCACAGCGGCCATGCAGGCAATGAGCGGGCGGACACCCTGGCCAACCAGGCCATCGACGCGCACCTGACGCCTGCCCGACAGGACGCAATTACCGACAATCGTTGATGAGGTTTGCATGCGCCAGATAATCCTGGATACCGAGACCACCGGCATCGATCCCCGCGAGGGCCACCGTCTGCTCGAGATCGGCGCGGTCGAGATGATCAGTCGACGCCTCACCGGCAAGACCTATCACCAGTACATCAACCCCGAGCGAGAGATCGAGGCCGAGGCCGTGTCCATCCATGGCATCACCGATGCGCGTGTCGCCGACGAGCCACGTTTCGCCGAGATCGCCGACGCGTTCTGGGCCTTCATCGAGGGGGCCGAACTGGTGATACACAACGCTCCCTTCGATGTGGGTTTCATGGACCATGAATTCCAGCGACTCAATGCCAAGCGCCAGGGAACTCAACTGGGCCCGGTCCGCGAGCATTGTCGGATACTCGATACGCTCAAGCTTGCCCGCGACAAGCACCCCGGGCAGCGCAACAGCCTGGACGCCCTCTGCAAGCGCTACGAGATCGACAACGGTCACCGTGTATTGCACGGCGCCCTGCTGGATGCCGAGATCCTGGCCGACCTCTATCTGGCCATGACCGGCGGACAGACGACCCTCACCCTGGATGCCTCCGCCGGCGCTGCAGGCGGCAACAGCCAGCAGGGCGGCATGGCCAAACGCCCCCTTTCCCTCTCCCCGGGGCAAATCTGCGTGCTGCGACCCACGCAAGCCGAATGGGAGGCCCATGGGGCAAAGCTCGCCAGGATCCGCGAGGCGGCCGGTGATTGTGTCTGGGAGTCCCTCGATCCTCGGGGAGAGTCGAGCTGATGCTGGTTCGTGAGTTGCCGGCGACATCCGACAGCGGCGGTGTGATTCGCCTTGCGGGCGGGCGTATTGCCCCGGCGCCCGACGGCGGTATCATCCAGGCCGCCAGGCCCTGGACCCCGGAGATGCAGCCCCTCTGCTTCTGGGGAGATCTACCGATTGCGCTCTCGCTGGAAGCCCAGCCGGGTGACGACTGGCACGATGGCAGGGAGTGGTTGTCGCGCTTACCCGAGGCGCAGTTCGCGCTCATGTCCACTGCCCTGCAGGTCGGCGCCTGGCTCGGCAACCATCGTTTCTGTGGTCGCTGTGGTGCACCCGCCACCCGGCTGGGCGCCGAATTCGCCATGCACTGCCAGGACTGTGGTCATCGCAACTATCCGCGCATCTCGCCCTGCATCATCACCCTGGTGACCCATGGCGAGTCACTGCTGCTGGCACGCAGTCCGCGATTTCCGGCAGGACGCTTTTCCACCTGTCTCTTATACACATCTGACGCTGCCGACGACTC
>JAGXGN010000161.1 GCA_024636705.1 Halomonas sp. | reverse complement strand
GGGCTGGCATGGTGGGCGTCTCGATCGCCTGGCATCTGGCTCGCCGCGGTCACTCGGTGGTGCTGGTGGATCGTCGGGAGCCGGGAAGGGAGACCTCCTTCGGTAATGCCGGGATCATCCAGCGTGAGGCGGTAAGGCCCTATCCCTTCCCGCGGGATCTTTCCACCCTCTTGCGGGTACTGCCCAATCAGGCGGTGGATATTCGCTATCGCGTCGGCGGAGTCATGCAGGCGACGCGCTCCCTGCTGAGTTACTGGCATAACTCCTCATCCAGGCGCTATGCCAGGATCGTGCCGGAATATGCCTCCCTGATCATGCAATCCCTCGACACCCATGGCCCGATGATTGAAGCGGCAGGGGCCGAGTCGCTGGTGCGCAAGGAGGGCTGGCTGGAGCTTTATCGCGGTGAGGAAGGCCTTGCCCGACGCACGCGCGAAGCCGAGGAAAATGCCGAACGCTTCGCTGTCAGCCATCGCGTGCTCGACGCCGCTGCCCTGCACGAGATGGAACCCCACTTGACGGGAGACCTGGCCGGGGCGATCCACTGGCAGGACCCCTGGACGGTTGCCGATCCAGGTGCCCTGGTGCAGGCCTATGCCTCGGCCTTCGAGACCGAGGGTGGGGAGGTGATGCATGCCGAGATTCGCGACCTTGCGCGCTCGGGCGAGGGTTGGCGTGTCACCACCGACCAGGGCAGCCTGGAGGCCCCCGACCTGGTCATGGCCCTGGGTCCCTGGTCGGGGGACTGGCTGTCTCGCCAGGGCATCTCCATGCCGCTTTTCGTCAAGCTCGGCTATCACATGCACTACGGATCGACCGATGCGGCGCGGCTCAGGCACTGGGTGATGTATGCCGAGGTCGGGTATCTGCTGGCGCCGATGCGTTCCGGCATCCGCTTGACTACTGGCGCCGAGCTGGCCCCGCGTGAGGCCACCGCGCGTCATGGGCAGCTTGATGCCGCCGAGCAGGCGGCGAGGGCACTCTTTCCATTAGGGGAACGGCTCGACCCCGAGCCCTGGAAGGGTGCCAGACCCTGCATGCCTGACATGAAGCCCGTGATTGGTCCTGCCCCCGGCCTTGCCGGGCTCTGGTGTGCCTTCGGCCATGGTCACCAGGGGTTCACCCTGGGACCCGCCACCGGCAAGCTGCTGGCCGAGATGATCGACGCTGAGCCAACCACCATCGACATGCATCCCTTCCGGGCGGATCGTTTCTGACGGCTCTGGCGTCGACGCTTCAAGCGCCTCGCTGTTGTCGGGTGGAGAAACGATGCATGACCCACTTGGACAGCAGCGTCAGGACGAAGACCCCCCAGCCGCCGGTCGCCAGGATGTTGAACAACAGCATCTTCTGTTCACCGCTGGGCGGGGTGAAGACGATCTCGATGAACATGCCGATCAGGAAGGCGAGCGTCAGGGGCAGGGCGAGGATGTGCATCCACATCTCGGTGCGCCGCTTGCGGACATGATAGCGGCGTAGCAGGACACGGAAGGGGCGATGAACGAAGCTGACCAGGATCAGGGTTCCCAGCCCGAACAGCGCTGCCAGGGTGGGCTCGAGACTACCGAGGCGAGCAGATATGCTGATCGACCAGAAGACCGCCAGCCACATGAGCCCGGCCAGGGTGGCGGCGAGATCGGCATAGTGGCGCACCTTTGGCATGTTGTCCCCCTCGGCTTGATTGGGCGGCATGATACGGGAAATCGCGCGATGATGCCCTTGCCTGATCCAGTATACTATCGGCCTCTACCCAGCCGACGACACAGGATGCCCGCTTGGATACGTTGACCCTGACCCGCCCGGATGACTGGCACCTGCACCTGCGCGACGGCGATGTCCTCGAGGCCGTGGTCGGTGCCAGTGCTCGCCAGATGGGCCGCGCCATCATCATGCCGAACCTGACACCGCCGGTGACCACCACCGAACAGGCGCTTGCCTACCGCGAGCGGATCCTGGCGGCCCTGCCCGACGCGCGTCATTTCGAACCCTTGATGACACTCTATCTCACTGATGCCACCCCCGCCGATGAGATGGAGCGGGCCATGGCTAGCGGGCTCGTCCAGGCGGTGAAGCTCTATCCCGCCGGTGCCACGACCAATTCTGCGTCAGGCGTCACCGATCTGGCAGCTTGCGACGACACCCTTTCGGCCATGGCCCGGCTGGGCATCCCCCTGCTGGTGCATGGTGAGGTGACCAGCCCCGAGATCGATATCTTCGACCGCGAGGCGGTGTTCATCGAAGAGGTCATGAAGCCGCTACTCGATCGTCATCCCGAGCTCAGGGTCGTCTTCGAACATATCACCACCGCGCAGGCTGCCGAGTTCGTGTCAGGGGCGCCGGCCAACATAGGCGCTACCATCACGGCACATCACCTGCTGTTCAACCGTAATCGGATGCTGGTGGGAGGCATACGCCCCCATTACTACTGTCTGCCAATTCTCAAGCGCGAGCGCCATCGCCAGGCGCTGCTGGCAGCGGCCACTTCGGGCAACGGCAAGTTCTTCCTGGGAACCGACAGTGCGCCTCATGCCCGTGGCGACAAGGAATCGGCCTGTGGCTGTGCCGGCGCCTACACGGCGCCGGCGGCCATCGAGCTCTACGCCACCGCCTTCGAAGAGGTCGGCGCCCTGGATCGCCTGGAAGGCTTCGCCAGTCATCACGGGCCGGCGTTCTATGGCCTGCCGCGCAACCCCGATACCATCACCCTGGTGCGTGAGCCCTGGACACTTCCCGAGTCGCTGGCCTATGCCGGCGGCGAGCGCATCGTGCCGCTGATGGCCGGGGAGACGCTGGGCTGGAAGCTCAAGTCGTCGTAGCGTGTCGAGATGAAATTTGCTCCCTGGGTCTCGCCTTTCGCTCTAATCAGGCGGACTGGGCGTCGACCGCCATCGCATCGTGCAGTTCCGCCGCCACCAGGGTGTTCTCCATGAGAGAGGCGACCGTCATGGGCCCCACGCCGCCGGGAACCGGGGTGATCCAGGCGGCTCGCTGTGCGGCGGCGTCGAAGTCGAGGTCACCCACCAGGCGTCCGTCGTCCTCACGATTGATGCCTACGTCGATGACGATGGCGCCGTCGCGTACCCATTCCCCCTTCACCACACCCGGTTTACCCACTGCCACCACCAGCAGTTCGGCACGCCGTACATGGGATTCGAGATCCCGGGTGAAGCGATGGCAGACCGTGGTCGTGCAACCGGCCAGCATCAGTTCCAGTGCCATGGGCCGCCCGACGATGTTGGACGCGCCTACCACGGTGGCGTTCAAGCCGCGGACGTCGAGATGACACTCCTCGAGGAGCGTCATCACGCCCATGGGCGTGCAGGGACGAAGGACCGGCAGGCGCTGCGCCAGGCGGCCCAGATTGTAGGGATGAAAACCGTCGACATCCTTGTGCGGCAGGATATGTTCGAGGATCCGACGACTGTCCAGGTGAGGGGGCAGGGGGAGTTGTACGAGAATGCCGTCGATACCGGGATCGGCGTTGAGGTCGTCGATCAGGCTTTCCAGCGTCGATTGGTCGGTATCCTGCGCAAGCGGGTATTGATGTGAATGGATGCCCACCTGCTCGCAGGCACGAGACTTGTTGCGAACATAGACGGCAGAGGCGGGATCCTCACCGACCAGGACGACGGCGAGCCCGGGCTGACGAGAGCCGGCTTCACGGCGTGCCAGCACCTGGCGAGCGACCTTCTCACGGACTCTGGTGGCGATGGCCTTGCCATCGATCAATTGGGCGGTCATCGAGTGTCCTCATGCGACGCTGGTGGATGGAGCGGAGCCCCGACGGTAGCCGCTTGGCGAAAAGGCCACCAATTTTCGCATGATGGGGCGCCGAGGCAAAGTGCCGCTGTCCCGGCATGGCGGCGATTGCTCTTGACCCCGGGGCAAAGTCCCGTAGAATACGCTTCGCTTGGCGAGGCCATTGCGGCGCCGTCAGGGCCGTGCTTGATCAGGCGGGGTGTAGCGCAGCCTGGTAGCGCGCCTGCTTTGGGAGCAGGATGTCGGGGGTTCGAATCCCTCCACCCCGACCACCAAGCCTTGGCTGAAATCCATTTTCATTCAAGGTGTTGCGGTCAGGAGCCCTGGATTATAGAATGCGCCCATAGCTCAATCGGATAGAGCAACGGCCTTCTAAGCCGTAGGTTGCAGGTTCAAGTCCTGCTGGGCGCGCCAATCCGTATTGGCTTGTCCCGGTCGGCTTCGTTCACAACCCGCCTACGTACTTCGATTTGGTGGATAGTGCTTCGATCTGATAAATAGTGCTTCGATCTGGTGGATGTAGCTCAGTGGTAGAGCCCCGGATTGTGGTTCCGGATGTCGTGGGTTCGATCCCCATCATCCACCCCAATCGATCACGTTGATGCAATACCCGTTGTCAAGGTAATGGTGGATGTAGCTCAGTGGTAGAGCCCCGGATTGTGGTTCCGGATGTCGTGGGTTCGATCCCCATCATCCACCCCATCACCTCATCGCTCTGTTCCTCTCGATTGGCTTGTCTCCCCAAGAGACCGGTCTTCTTTGCGTGTCCGTCATGCCATTTACCAATGAGGGTGAAAAATGCCGATTTCACCGGTGGTTCACCTTGTTTTTCCGCCTGTCGACCCCATTTGATTGGGATGGTGCTTGCCAGTGCCGGGCGGGGTTCTTAGAATCTTGTTCTTGACCCTTTTGACATTCACATCTGAACGCCCACAGTCGGCAGAGGACAATTCATGCAAGTTTCCGTTGACACGACCTCCCAGATCGAACGCCGCATTACCGTCCAGGTGCCGGCCGATGAGATCGACGAGGCCGTCGCCTCCCGTCTCAAGGATGCCGCCAAGAACGTCCGCATGGATGGTTTTCGCAAGGGTCGGGTGCCGATGTCGGTGATCCGGCAGCGGTACGGAAAGGACGTCCGTAACGAGGTGGTGGGTGAAGTGATGCGTGAGCGCTATGTGCGTGCCATCGCGGATGAGTCGCTCAACCCGGCCGGCTATCCGCATATCGAGGCCACTGTCAACGAGTCCGGTGAGGATCTCGAATTCACGGCCACTCTCGAGATCTATCCGGAGTTCGAACTCACGGGCATCGAGGGTACCGAAGTGGAACGTCCGGTGGTGGAGGTGTCCGATGCCGACGTCGATGAGATGATCGAAACCCTGCGCAAGCAGAATGCCGACTGGGAACCCGTGGATCGTGCGGCCGAGGAGGGCGACCAGGTCACCCTCGACTTCCAGGGCTTCCTGGGCGACGAGCCCTTCGAGGGCGGTAGTGCCGAGGGCCACAAGCTGGTTCTGGGGTCGGAGAGCTTCATTCCCGGTTTCGAGGCGCAGCTAGTCGGCGTCAAGGCCGGCGACGAGAAGACCATAGAGGCCACTTTTCCCGATGACTATCAGGCCGAGAATCTGGCGGGCCAGCAGGCCAGCTTCAAGGTCAAGGTTCACGAGGTGGCGGCACAGGCATTGCCCGAGGTAGATGCCGACTTCGTCACCAAGTTCGGCGTAGAGGATGGCGATATCGCCCGGTTCCGTGATGAAGTCAGCAAGAACATGGTTCGCGAGTCCAGTCAGGCCGTCGACAACCGGGTCAAGCAGCAGGTGCTCGAGGCGCTGAAGAAGGCCAACGACATTCCCGTGCCGCAGTCTCTGGTTCAGCAGGAAACAGACGGTCTCAAGCGTCAGGCCGCCCAGCAATTCGGCCTGGGCGAAGATTTCGATGTCTCCCAGTTACCCAACGAGCTCTTCGAGGAGCAGGCGAAGGGCCGAGTGCAAGTGGGCCTGCTGCTGGCCGAGGTGATCAAATCCAACGAACTCGATGCCAGCGATGAAGAGATCAAGGCCAAGGTGGCGGAACTCGCCCAGCAGTATCAGGACCCGGAACAGGTCGTCGAGTACTACATGGGTAACGATCAGCTCAAGACCCAGGTCAAGTCCGCTATCCTCGAGGAAAAGGGGGTCGACAAGCTGCTCGAGCAAGCCACGGTCAAGGATGTGCCGATGACCTACCAGGAAGTCCTGGTGGCGGCACAGCAGCAGTCCGAAGGGGAAGAGGAAGAGGCGTCCCCGGAAGAGGGCGAACAGCAGAGCGGAGAAGCAGAAAGCCGCGCCTGAGTGGGTGCTGCGCCGCTGCTCGATCATGCCTAGGAGCCTAGGAGAGCAGCGGCGGAGAGGTTTCGCTTTCATTCATCGGATCTAAGGACATCATACAGATGAGCAACGAGTTCGAAACACAAGCCGCCGGCGGCCTGGTTCCGATGGTGGTCGAGCAGAGCGCACGCGGCGAGCGGGCCTATGACATCTATTCCCGCCTCCTCAAGGAGCGTGTCATCTTCCTGGTGGGGCCGGTCGAAGATTACATGGCCAACCTGATCGTCGCTCAGCTGCTGTTCCTGGAATCCGAGAATCCGGACAAGGACATCCACCTCTATATCAATTCGCCCGGGGGTGGCGTCACGTCGGGCATGTCGATCTATGACACCATGCAGTTCATCAAGCCGGATGTCTCCACGGTGTGCATCGGCCAGGCGGCCAGCATGGGGGCCTTCCTGCTGGCTGGTGGTGCGGCTGGAAAGCGCTATTGCCTGCCCAATTCGCGCATGATGATCCATCAGCCGCTGGGGGGCTATCAGGGTCAGGCGTCCGACATCGAGATTCATACACGCGAGATACTTGGCATCCGCGACAAGCTCAACCGTATCCTGGCGCACCATACCGGTCAGGATATCGAGACCATCGCTCGGGATACCGATCGCGATAATTTCATGGACGGTCCTCAGGCGGCAGAATATGGCCTGATCGATACCGTACTGGATAAGCGCCCGACATCCTGATAGCGTGAAATCATCCTTACATGGGTTTCCCGGTGGTTGCTGACCCCGATGAGAACCCGACGACCCCGATATCAACCGCTGGGTCGTCAATCTGAATGAGGTATGCCAATGGCCGACGGCAAAGGCAAGGATAAGGACGATGGCGGCAAGCTGCTGTATTGCTCGTTCTGCGGCAAGAACCAGAACGAGGTGCGCAAGCTGATCGCCGGTCCGTCCGTCTATATCTGCGATGAGTGTGTCGATCTCTGCAACGACATCATTCGCGAAGAAGTTCTCGATGCCGATGCCGAGAGCGACGAGGAACGCCTGCCCGCTCCCCGCGAGCTTCGCCACACCCTCGACGACTATGTGATCGGTCAGGACCGCGCCAAGATGGTGTTGTCCGTGGCCGTCTACAATCACTACAAGCGGCTGCGTTCCGGCGTCAAGGAAGAGGATGTCGAACTCAGCAAGTCGAACATCCTGTTGATTGGTCCCACCGGCAGTGGCAAGACCCTGCTCGCCGAGACGCTGGCACGACTGCTCAATGTTCCCTTCACCATCGCCGACGCCACGACCCTGACGGAAGCCGGCTATGTGGGGGAGGATGTCGAGAACATCATCCAGAAGCTGCTGCAGAAGTGTGACTACGATGTAGAGAAGGCCCAACGCGGCATCGTCTACATCGACGAGATCGACAAGATTTCCCGCAAGTCAGACAACCCCTCCATCACTCGCGATGTCTCGGGGGAGGGTGTCCAGCAGGCGCTGCTCAAGCTGATCGAGGGCACGACGGCCTCGGTGCCGCCCCAGGGCGGTCGCAAGCATCCGCAACAGGAGTTCTTGCAGGTCGACACGGGCAACATCCTGTTCATCGTCGGTGGTGCTTTCGCGGGGCTGGAGAAGGTGATCCGTGATCGCTCCGAGAAGGGCGGTATCGGTTTCAATGCCACGGTCAAGACCAAGGACGAAACCAAGGGTGTGGGTGATCTTCTGGTCGATGTCGAACCGGACGATCTGGTCAAGTTCGGCCTCATTCCCGAGTTCGTCGGCCGTCTTCCCGTGATTGCGACGCTGACGGAGCTTTCCGAGGATGCCCTGGTAGAGATATTGACCGAGCCGAAGAATTCGCTGATCAAGCAGTATGCCAAGCTGTTCGAGATGGAAGGCGTCGAACTGGCGTTCCGCGAGGACGCCCTGCGGGCGGTGGCGACCAAGGCAATGGCCCGCAAGACCGGTGCTCGTGGGCTGCGTTCCATCCTCGAGTCGGTACTGCTCGACACCATGTACGAGATTCCCTCCCTGCAGGGGGTGAGCAAGGTGGTGATCGATGGGTCGGTGATTGCCGGCGAGAGCGAACCGTTATTGATCTATTCGCAGCAGGAAGCCCCAAGGGTCGACGGTACCGACGGCTAGCCGTCGGTCCGCGGGCACTTATCTCGGGAGCCGATCCGAAGGCCCGTTCCTCGCCCCTGTCATACACGGGTCTGTGAGGCCGGTACTGGATTGGCTTCCTTTTTTTTGTGCCCCCGTGATGCAGACAAGACGGCTACGCCTTGCATTGGCGTGTCGCTGTCCCCATTCCTTTGGTATCAACCCGATTCCGTTTGAGGTGCCTCTGCGATGCAGCAGAATTCCGACCAGACCCTGAGTCTGCCTCTCTTGCCGCTGCGCGATGTCGTCGTCTATCCGCAGATGGTCATTCCGTTGTTCGTCGGCCGCGAGAAGTCGATTCAGGCCCTCGAGGCGGCCATGGCCGACGACAAGCGCATCCTGCTGGTGGCTCAACGCGAAGCCAGCAAGGATGATCCCGATCATGAGGATCTCTTTTCGGTCGGGACCGTGGCCGAGATCATGCAGCTCTTGAAGCTGCCCGATGGGACCGTCAAGGTCCTGATCGAGGGCACGTTCCGCGCCGATGTACGCGAGATCCATGTCGCCGACGACGGCTATAGTCGTGCCGATATTTCGCTGCGCGAGAGCGATCCGCTTACGCAACGCGAACAGGAAGCCCTGGTGCGTGTACTGCTCAACCAGTTCGAGCAGTACGTCAAGATGTCCAAGAAGGTCCCCAATGAGGTGCTGAATTCGCTGTCCGGCATCGAGGATCCCAGCCGGCTGGTGGATACCATCTGTGCCCATCTGTCGTTGAAGATCGGCGACAAGCAGCAGTTACTCGAGATGGATCGCGTGCGTGACCGCATCGAGCACCTCATGGCGTTGATCGAATCCGAGATCGACCTGCTTCAGGTAGAGAAGCGCATCCGCTCTCGCGTCAAGGACCAGATGGAGAAATCCCAGCGCGAGTACTACTTGAACGAGCAGATGAAGGCCATCCAGAAGGAGATGGGCGAGCTCGAGAACGTGCCCAACGAGGCCGAGAAGTATGAGCAGGCCATCAAGGAATCCGGTATGCCCAAGGAGGCGCTGGACAAGGCCAACCAGGAGCTCGGCAAGCTGAAGATGATGTCACCGTCCTCCGCCGAGGCCACGGTGGTTCGCTCCTACCTGGATTGGCTGGTGTCGGTGCCCTGGAAGAAGCGTACCCGGATCCGGCATGATCTGGTGCATGCCCAGCAGGTGCTCGATGAGGATCACTACGGGCTCGAGGAAGTGAAGGAGCGCATTCTCGAATATCTCGCCGTTCACAAGCGTGTGAAGAAACTCAAGGGGCCGGTGCTCTGCCTGGTCGGGCCTCCCGGGGTCGGCAAGACCTCGCTGGGCCAGTCCATCGCCAGGGCCACCAATCGCAAGTATGTGCGACTCGCTCTGGGCGGGGTGCGTGACGAGTCCGAGATTCGTGGGCATCGCCGTACCTATATCGGCTCGCTTCCCGGCAAGCTGATCCAGCGGATGGCCCGGGCGGGTGTCAAGAATCCGCTCTTCCTGTTCGACGAGGTCGATAAGCTGGGCATGGATCACCGCGGTGACCCGTCATCCGCGCTTCTCGAGGTCCTGGATCCCGAACAGAACAACACCTTCAGTGATCATTATCTGGAGCTGGATTACGATCTCTCCGAGACGCTGTTCATCTGTACCGCGAACTCCATGAACATACCGGGCCCCCTGCTCGATCGCATGGAGGTCATTCGTCTTCCTGGCTATACCGAGGACGAGAAGCAGGCCATCGCTCGCCGCTACCTGGTGCCGAAGCAGCTCAAGGCCAACGGGTTCAAGGACGAGGAACTATCGCTCTCCGATGATGCCCTGCTGGAACTGATCCGTTACTACAGTCGTGAGGCCGGTGTGCGCGAACTGGAACGCCAGATCGCCAAGGTGGCGCGCAAGGTGCTGCGTAAGCGTCTCGAGCTGGAAGCCAAGGAAGGTGCTCAGGCGCCGGTGACGATCACCGCGGACGACATCGAGGCCTATGCCGGCGTGCGTCGATACAGTTACGGCCTCGCCGATCAGGATCATCAGGTCGGTCGTGTCACCGGCCTGGCCTGGACGTCTGTGGGGGGTGAGCTTCTCAGCATCGAGTCGGTGGTGACACCGGGCAAGGGGCGAGTCAAAAAGACGGGGTCGCTGGGTGACGTCATGAAGGAATCGGTCAGTGCTGCACATACGGTGGTTCGAGCGCGTGCCCTGGCGCTGGGTATCGATCCCGACCGTTTCGAGAAGGAAGACATGCACATCCACGTTCCCGAGGGCGCGACGCCCAAGGATGGCCCCAGTGCTGGCGTGGCCATGGTCACCGCCATGGTTTCTGCTTACACGGGATCCCCGATCCGTTGCGACGTGGCCATGACCGGTGAGGTCAACCTGCGTGGCGAGGTGATGCCGATCGGCGGCCTCAAGGAGAAATTGCTGGCTGCGCGTCGTGGTGGTATAAAGATTGTGCTTGTACCGGAAGAGAATCGCCGTGACCTCAAGGAGGTTCCGGATAACATCAAAGATGCACTCGATATCAGACCTGTTCGCTGGATCGACGAAGTTCTCGATGTCGCACTGGTCAAGAAAGCGGACACAAAAACAGAGGAAACCCGTGCAGACGAATCAACTGCGTCGCATTCGATGATTAGCACACATTAATGCCTTTTTTTGTCATTTCGGCCTTGAAATGCCGATATGATGGGCTTCGTGGCTGAGTTTTCTTGACAGGTCTTTTGTCGTATTGCTATAAAATGCTCAACGGAAGTTTCGCGTCTGCCGCATATTGAGTCGCGCTTGTGAGAGCTATTTATTGAAACAGTCAAGGGGTGAAGTGTGAACAAATCTGAGCTTATTGAAGCCATCGCCGCATCTGCCGATATTCCCAAGGCCGCCGCCTCCCGGGCGCTGGATGCCATGGTCGACTCCGTCACCGACAGCCTCAAGAAGGGTGACAGTGTTTCTCTCGTGGGTTTTGGTACCTTTGCCGTCAAGGAGCGTGCTGCCAGAACCGGTCGCAACCCGCAGACGGGACTGCCCATACAGATCAGCGCTGCCAAGGTGCCGAGCTTCAAGGCAGGCAAGGCGCTCAAGGATTCCGTCAACTGATTAGTGGGTCCTGACTGACCCGTGATCTGCCTTGTTCAGTGTCCTGCTGTAACTGATTGTCTTAACAGGCGCATCGCCTATCGCGGTGCGCCTGTCTTCGTTCTGGTTTGACCAGGGTCGCGTGTCCCGTTTTCCTGCGTATAATGTGTCCCCTTGCTACCACCATCATCAGAGGCCTGCATGCTGCAAAGTATCCGTGACCGCTCCAGGAGCTGGGGCGCCAAGATCATCATCGGGGCTATCGTCGTCACCATGGCCCTTTTCGGGATTGATTCTCTGGTAGGTCTCTTCACTGGTGGGCCCGACGAGGTGGCCGAGGTCAATGGGGAACCCATCACACGCCGGCTTCTCGAGATGGAAGTACAGCGGGCGATACGCAGTGGCCAGGTCCCTCCGGAACAGGAACGGGCGCTTCGTGGGCAGATGCTCGACCAATTGATCACCGAACAGCTCTTTACCCAATATGCCGAGAAGGGCGGCATGTACCTGTCGGAGGATCAGCTTGACCAATTGATCGTTTCGCTTCCCGAGTTCCAGGATCAGGATGGCCGCTTCTCCAGTGACCTTTTCAGGAATCGCCTGGCCAGTGCCGGATACACACCGCTTTCCTTCCGTGAGGAATTGCGTGTCGACATGAAACGCCAGCAACTCCAGCAGGGGCTGGCGTTCAGCGACTTCACCCTGCCCAATGAACAGCAGACACTCGGTTCGCTGCAACGTCAGAGCCGCAGCTTCCGCTATTCCCCCCTGACCGACGATGATCTTGAAGAAGAGATCCAGGTCAGCGAGGACGCCATGCAGACGTACTACGCGTCGCATGCGGATGATTTTCAGCGTCCCGAGCAGGTCAGACTCAATTATGTGCTGATCGACCGTCAGCGGATGGCGAACGAGGTGGAAGTCGAGGAATCTGCCCTGCGCGAACGGTGGGAGCAGCGCACAGAAGATGCCGATCGGCGGGTGTCGCATATCATGCTGACGTTCAACGGGAAGCGTTCGCGTGAAGACGCGGTTGCCGAGCTTGAGGCCGTTCGTGAACGATTGGCCGATGGCGAAGATTTCGCCGCGCTTGCGGAGGAAGTCTCGGATGACGCGGTCTCGGCGGATCAGGGCGGCGACCTGGGCGTGATCAGTCGTGGCTTCTTCGGTGAGGCCTTCGAGGAGGCGGCCTTTTCCCTGGCGCCTGGTGAGGTGTCGGATATCGTCGAGACGGACAATGGCCTTCATCTTCTCAAGGTGACGTCCCTGGAGCGTGAGCCCTTCGAATCGGTCCGCGACGATCTGCGTCGTGAGCTTGCCATTTCACGCGTCACCGATGCGTTCAACGAGAGGGTACAGCGCCTTATCGATGAAAGCTTTGCCGCCGACGATCTGCAAAGCGTTGCCGATGACATCGGCCTCGAACTGCAGCAGAGCGATTGGGTCTCTCGCGAGGGTGGCGAGGGGGTGCTCTCCGAGCCCGGCGTGATGACGGAGGCGTTCAGCGCGGATGTGCTCGAGGAAGGCTTCAACAGCGAGGTCATCGAACTCGACCAGGATCGCCGCCTCGTCGTCCGTGTGGCGGAGCATCGAGAGGCTACGGTGCTGCCCCTCGACGAGGTGCGTGACCAGGTCAGGGCGAGTGTCGAGGCCCGGCTACGCCGCGAGGCGCTTGTCGAACGGGCCGGCGATCTCGTCGAGCAACTGCGCGCCGGTACTGCCACCGACATCGATTGGCAGGTCGCCGCGGATGTCTCTCGGCAGGGACAATCCGAGGTGTCATCGGCCGTTCGCCAGGCGGCCTTCCGCCTGCCGGCCCCCGAAGGGGAACGGCCGGTGTATGGGCACGCCGTCGATGGGGGTCGCGTCGTGCTGATCGCCCTGAATCGCGTCGAGGAGGGTGAGGTCGATGCCGAGACCGAGCAATTCGTGGCACGCATGGCGGAGCGTCTGCGCGCTCAAGCTGCTATACAGGGGTTGATCGATCATCTTCGCGAAACGGCGGACATCCAGCGCTGATAGACGCTACGTCGACTATAGATTCCGGAGGCTCGCTAGACGTTGACTTCCCGCAACTCTGGTTTACCGGTCTCCTCGACCGCAATCTCCCAGCCCTTGCCGGGCTGCCAGTCGCCGAGCACGAGGCGTTGTGCCGGCTTTCCGTCGACCTCGAGCCCATGAACGGCGGGGCGGTGGGTGTGGCCGTGTATCAAGGTGGTCACGCCCTGATCGCGCATGACCCTGCCCACTTCCCCCGGCGTCACGTCCATGATGTCCTCGGCCTTGTTCGAGTTGGCCTCGCCGGATTGCTCGCGCAATTGCCTTGCCAGGGCGAGACGATCGCTGATCGGCATCGCCAGTACCTGCTGCTGCCAGCGGGGGTCGCGAGCCTGGTTGCGGAAGGCCATGTAGGCCTCGTCCCCCGTGCACAGGCTGTCGCCATGCATCAGCAGGACAGGCGAGCCGCCCATGTCGATCACGGAGGGGTCGGGTAGCAGACGAGCGCCGGCCGCATTCGCAAAGCGCTCGCCGAGCAGGAAGTCGCGATTGCCGTGCATCAGCCGGATCCGGGTACCGTCCTCGCTGAGGCGGCGCAGTGCCCCGGCGACCCGCAAGGCGAGGGGGGCGTTGCCGGTCGGGTCGGCATCGCCCAGATCGAGCAGGTCATCACCGATCCAGGCCTCGAAGAAGTCACCGAGGATATACAGGGCATCGGCCCCACGTGCCCGGTTCTCGAGCCAGTGCAGAAAGCCCGCCGTGACCTCGGGTCGAGCGGGCTGCAGGTGAAGGTCGGCTATCAGCAGGGTGGTCATGGTCGGCCCTCGAACAGTGGGCGTGGCAGTTGGCCGTTAGCCGATCAGGCGTCGTTCTTGATGTAGGCCTTCTCGATGACAACGTCCTCGGCCGGTACATCGGCATGCATGCCTCGGCGTGTGGTGGGAACCGCCTCGATCTTCTCTACCACGTCCATGCCTTCGACCACCTCGCCGAAGACGCAGTAGCCCCAGCCCTGGATCGACTTGCCGCTGTGGTTGAGGAAGTCGTTATCCGAGACGTTGATGAAGAACTGAGAGCTCGCGGAGTGCGGATCCTGGGTGCGTGCCATGGCCAGGGTGCCCCTGGTATTCTTGAGGCCGTTGTCGGCCTCGTTCTCGATGGCGTCACGCCCGGGCTTCTGGTTGAAGTCGGTGTCGAAGCCGCCGCCCTGGACCATGAAGCCGGGGATCACGCGGTGGAAGAGGGTGCCGTCGTAGAAGCCGTCGCGGACGTACTGTTCGACGTTGGCCGCCGTCTTGGGTGCCTTCTCGTGATTCAGGGCGATGGTGATATCACCGAAGTTGGTCTGCAGAACGATCATCGATGGATTCCTGTGCACTGGTAAGATGGCCAGTGGACATGCGCCTTGGCGCTGCCCATGGGCGTCGCGCTATAATAGCTTTTTTGCATCAGGCACGCATTCAACCAGAGGTTCCCTCACAGATCATGACCACCGATACCCCCAGCGCGCCGAATTTCATCCGTCACCAGATCCGCGAGGAGATCGAGGCCGGAGGGTCGGGCAAGATCGTCACCCGCTTCCCCCCCGAGCCCAACGGCTTCCTGCACATTGGCCACGCCAAGTCTATCTGCCTGAATTTTGGCCTGGCCGATCAGTTCGGGGGCGATTGCCACCTGCGCTTCGACGACACCAATCCGGCGAAGGAGGAGCAGGCCTACATCGATGCGATCAAGGCGGACGTCGCCTGGCTGGGGTTCCAATGGGCCGGTGATGTCCACTTCGCCTCGGACTACTTCGACCAGCTCTACGCCTGGGCGCAGCACCTTGTCCGTGAGGGAAATGCCTATGTGGACGATCTGTCGCCCGACCAGATCCGCGAGTATCGCGGTACCTTGACCGAACCGGGCAGGCCGAGCCCTTATCGTGATCGCAGTCCGGAAGAGAACCTGGACCTGCTCGAGCGCATGCGCACCGGCGAGTTCGCCGAGGGGGAGAAGGTGTTGCGGGCCAGGATCGACATGGCCTCGCCCAACATCAACCTGCGTGACCCGATTCTCTACCGGATTCGCCATGCCAGCCATCACCAGACCGGCGACAAGTGGAAGATCTATCCTTCCTATGACTTCACTCATGGCCAGTCGGATGCCATCGAGGGCGTGACGCATTCCATCTGCACCCTGGAGTTCGAGGACCATCGCCCGCTCTATGAGTGGTTCCTGGAACACCTCCCGGTTCCCAGCGTGCCGCGCCAGATCGAGTTCGCCCGACTCAACCTCAACTATACCCTGACCTCCAAGCGCAAGCTCAAGCTGCTGGTGGACAATGGGATCGTCGATGGCTGGGATGACCCGCGCCTGCCGACGATCTCCGGCATGCGCCGTCGGGGCTATACCCCGGCCGCGATCCGCAAGTTCTGTGACATGATCGGGGTCACGCGTGCCGACGGCGGCCTGGTGGACATCGCCATGCTTACCCACGCCATACGCTCGGATCTCGAGGACAACGCGCCTCGGGCCATGGTTGTGCTCAAGCCGCTGAAGGTGGTGCTGACGAATGTGTCCGAGGACCATGAGGAGGTCTACGAGGTGCCCGGTCACCCGGCTCGCGAGGACATGGCGGTGCGTAAGGTGCCCTTTACCCGCGAGATCTTCATCGACCAGGACGATTTCATGGAGGAGCCGCCCAAGAAGTTCTTCCGCCTGGCCCCCGGCAAGGAGGTGCGGCTGCGCAACAGCTATGTGATCCGCTGCGACGAGGTGGTCAAGACTCCGGCGGGCGAGATCGAGGAGCTGCGCTGCTCCGTGGATTTCGACACCTTGGGCAGGAACCCGGAAGGGCGCAAGGTCAAGGGGGTGATCCACTGGGTCAGTGCCTCTCACGGCGTTCCCATGGAGGTACGGCTCTACGACAACCTCTTCCTGGTGGATCAGCCGGACAAGGACAGGGACGCCGACTTCCTCGAACACCTCAATCCCGACTCGCTGATCACGGTGAAGGCCATCGGCGAACCGAGCCTGGCCAGCATCGAGCCCGAAACACGCTTCCAGTTCGAGCGGGTGGGCTATTTCTGCACCGACCGCCATGCCTGTGTCGATGGAAGGCTGGTGTTCAATCGTACCGTGGGGCTGAAGGACAGCTGGGCCAAGCTTCAGAAGCAGGAAGCCCAGAAGCAGGAAGCCCAGAAGCAAGCGCAAGGTCAGGACAAGGGGTGAAGGTGAGCACCGATATGCAGATCTATAACACCCTGACGCGTCGCAAGGAGCCCTTTACCCCCCTGGAGCCGGGCAAGGTGCGCCTCTATGTCTGTGGCATGACCGTCTATGACCTCTGTCACCTCGGTCATGCCCGGGTCATGGTGGCCTTCGATGTGATCACTCGCTACCTGCGTCACCGTGGCTATGAGGTCACCTATGTCCGCAACATCACCGACATCGACGACAAGATCCTCCGGCGCGCCGAGGAGAACGGCGAGAACATCGCCTCGCTGACCGAGCGCATGATCGATGCCATGCATGAGGATGAAGCGCGTCTCTTCGTGTTGCCTCCGGATCATGAGCCGCGTGCCACCGCACATGTCGGCGAGATCCTCGCCATGATCGAGACCCTGATCGACAAGGGCTATGCCTACGGCGCCGATAACGGCGATGTCTACTACCGGGTCCGCAAGTTCGCGGGCTACGGGAAGCTCAATAACCGGGATCCGGACGAGATGCGTGCCGGTGCCCGTGTAGAGGTCGATGAGCACAAGGAAGACCCGCTGGACTTCGTGCTGTGGAAGGCCGCCAAACCAGGCGAGGAAAGCTGGACCTCTCCCTGGGGGAGTGGACGACCCGGCTGGCATATCGAGTGCTCGGCGATGTCGACCCGCTGCCTGGGTGAGACCTTCGACATCCATGGTGGTGGGCCGGACCTGACCTTTCCCCATCACGAGAACGAGATCGCCCAGAGCGAGGCGGCGACCGGCAAGCCCTATGTCAACACCTGGATGCATGCCGGCGCCCTGCGGGTCAACCAGGATAAGATGTCCAAGTCGCTGGGCAATTTCTTCACCATCCGCGAGGTGCTGGAGCATCATGACCCGGAGGTGGTGCGCTACCTGCTGGTGGCCAGCCACTACCGCAGCCCGATCAACTACGCGCCGGAGTCGCTGGCCGAGGCGCGCAGGTCCCTCGAGCGTTTCTACAATGCACTCGACGGGCTCGATCTCGAAGGACCGACCCCGGATAGCGGGGCCGCTGTGGCCAGTGAGGTCGACAGCGGCTTCGACGAGCGCTTCACCGCCGCCATGGACGATGACTTCAATACCCCCGAGGCACTGGCGGTGCTCTTCGACCTGGCCCGTGAGCTCAATCGGGCGAGGAAGGAGACGCCCGACCAGGCAAGAAGCCTGGCCCTCGAACTCAAGCGACTCGGCAGTGTACTGGGGCTGCTCCAGCAGGCGCCTTCGGGCTTTCTCAAGGGCGGTGCGAGCGAGCTGCCGCTTTCCGAGACCGAGATCCAGGAGAGGATCGAGGAACGGGCGATGGCCAAGCAGGCGAAGGACTTCGCCCGGGCCGACGCCATCCGCGACGAACTGGCGGCGCTCGGCATCATCCTCAAGGACGCCCGAGAGGGCACGACCTGGGTCTTCGAGAAGCCCGAGCGTGAGCTGTAAACCTTAAGCTTGAAGCTGGAAGACGCCCGGCTCGTTTCAAGGCGCGCAGGGTGTTTGTTCAGGGCTAACATGTCACCCCGCTTGCGTATTATGCTGCGCAAAAATGTTGGCTTTTTTAATCTTTGTGAGCTACTCTGCACATATTGGATGATAGGTTGCCGTTATTGAGTAACATTATGCGCAGAGGTGCGTGTTGGAACTGACGGTGCAGATTCACTTCGACCATGCCTGGCATGATGCGGCGGTGCTGACGCTACCTAGCCCCGAGCTCGGGGTGCGGGGAGTGTCTCGGCTTTACTATGCGCCCGACTATGCCGTCGACTGGATGTTCCATGACGATCACCAGGCCTGCAGCCTGCTGCTTCCCGTGGAGCTGATGCTGACCCATGATTCGCCGTGCTGGTTCGGCTTTCTGGAAGACATCATGCCGGCGGGCGCTAGCCGCCGCTTCTGGGTGGACTTCCTTGGCCTGCAAGATCTGCCGGAAGGCCGTCAGAACACGGAGCTGCTGGCCCGAGGGGCCATCGCACCGGTAGGCAATCTGCGCATCAAGGAGGCCGTACCGGAAAGGCGCGAGG
>JAGXGN010000160.1 GCA_024636705.1 Halomonas sp. | reverse complement strand
TCGTCGGCAGCGTCAGATGTGTATAAGAGACAGCTCCAGGACACTGCCCTGCCCCGGCCGCGCCGAGACGGCCGGGGGCTGCGGTGCCAGCGGTAGTCGGCCATGGGGGACCAGCACCGAGAAGAGCGAGCCACGGCCCGGCACGGAGGCCAGCCGCAGGCGATGGCCGAGCATCCCCGCGATGCGATCGACGATGGCCAGGCCCAGCCCCAGGCCGCGATCCTCGGCGTCGCGATTGCCGCTCAGGCGCTGGAACTCCTGGAAGATTGCCTCGCGCTGCGCCTCGGGAATGCCCGGCCCGCTGTCTCCCACCAGGATCTCGATCCCCTCGGGGCGGCGACGGCAGCCCAGCAGGATCTTGCCGCGCCCGGTGTAGCGGATGGCATTGGTCAGGAAGTTGCGCACCACCCGGGCCAGCAGCGCCAGGTCCGAGGCGACCACCGCGCCGCTGCCCACATAGTGCAGCTCGAGTCCTCGGGCCGCGGCCATCTGGCGGTACTCCTCGGCCAGCACGTCGAGCAGCCGGGCGACGGGGAAGGGGGCGATATCCGGCTCGAGCACCCCGGCATCGAGCCGCGAGATGTCCACCAGGGTGCCGAGCAGCGCCTCCACGTCCTTGAGCGAGCGGCCGATATGGCCCACCAGCCGGGTCGAGGGCTCGGGCAGGGGATGATCCTCCAGGGCGCTGGTGAATAGCCGGGCGGCATTCAGCGGCTGCAGCAGGTCATGGCTCACCGCGGCGAGGAAACGGGTCTTGGAGAGGTTGGCCGCCTCGGCCTCGGCCTTGGCGGCATGCAGTTCGGCGAGGGTGTGCTGCAGCGTCTCGGTGCGCTCGCGCACCTGCTCGGCGAGCAACACCGCATGTTCGAAGGCCGCATAGGGCGCGCCGCCCGCCACGCCCGCCGACTCCACGCGTTCCATCAGGGCCGTGACGATCCGCCGCAGGCGCGCGTTCTCCTCCAGCAGCTCCCGCTCCCCCGGGCCGGCATCGTCAGGCGTCTGACGTGGATGGGCGAGATCCAATGGCGACCCCGGTGAAGGTCTGGTTGATGTGCATGCCATGGTGCTGCTCCCCGTAGGTATTGAAGCCGATCACCCGCGAGCGGGCGAGCAGCCGGGAGGCCGGGGCCACCAGCCCCAGGGCCTCCAGCTCGAGCCGGCGCAGGAAGCAGTCGCAGCCGATGATCAGCGCCGGCTCGCCGAGCCGCGCGGTGAGCCCGGCGAAGACCGCCTCGAGGTCCTCCAGCAGCGGCGTCGGCTGCATGGCGGTGAGCACGATGCCGTTCTCCACGGCGCAATAGAAACTGAGGCTGCCGTCGTCGTTGACCCGCTGGATGGAGCGCACAAAATGCGCCTCGCCCAGGCGCACCGCCAGCGGATGGCGGGCAAACACGTCAGGCTCCAGGGCCTCGACCGGCAGGCCCACCAGCCGGGCATATTCCTCGGCGGCCGGCAGGGCGTTGAGCTCCAGCACGCGGCGGCGTTCGCGGTCGGCGCGGGTGACCACCAGCTTCTCGTCCCGCGGGCGCAGGTGGTGAGTAGTGAAGACCTCGAACGGCAGCCGGGTGTTGATCACCACCACCACCGCCGCCTGGCCGTGGAAGCGGCCCTCGGCATGCACATGGGTATGGGCCAGGCGATTGTCGTCACCGGCCGAGCCGCCGAAGCTGGGGATGCGCCCCAGGGCGGCATCCAGGGTCGCCAGCACCTGCTCCTCGCAGCTGGAGAGGCCATCGAGCAGGGTCAGGGCGAAGCTGTGCTCCCCCACCGGGGCCAGGGCCCGGCCGCGACACTCGTCGAGCAGGCCATCGACCAGCCGCTGGGCACGGATCAGGTCGAAGCCCGCCAGGTCTTCGACCAGGGCACAGGAGACGGCGAAGTGGCGACGGTCGAGGCCGATGGCGACGATGCAGCCCCGTCCGTAGCCGTCCGGGGTGATCTCTCCGGCGGTGGTACAGCCCGCCACCGCCACACCAGCGAAGGCCTCGTTGAGGGCCGTGGAGAGCGCGGCGAGGGGATACTCGGCGCTGCAGAAGAACAGCACGAAGCCGAGCTCGGTATGGCGCAGCGCCCCGGCCAGCTCCCGGGCCGCCTCACGAGGGTCCCGTCGCCGGCTGACCGCCGTGCGCAGCGGCGGCGGCGCATCGAGCGGACCGGGGACGACGGGCGTAGCGGGGGAGAGATCGAGCATGTCGGCCTGCCTGGGCGGTTTCAGGCAGTGTATGTCGCCGGGGCTAACGGCGACAACGCCAGTCCGCGATGACTTTTGTATGGATGCCCATCAGGCCCGGGCATCATCCTGCGGCGCTCGGCGCTCGGCGCTCGGCGCTCGGCGCTCGGCGCTCGGCGCTCGGCGCTCGGCGCTCGGCGCTCGGCGCTCGGCGCTGGCTAGGGCAGCTCTTCCTCTCCCTCGAGGTCTTCTTTCTTCACCGGGATCAGGTCCTCGCGGTCGAGCTTCACCACCAGCAGCAGGGCCGCGGCCACATAGATGGAGGAGAAGGTGCCGACCACCACGCCGGCGATCAGGGCGATGGCGAAGTAGTGGATCATGTCGCCGCCCAGCACCAGCAGTGCCAGCAGCACCAGCAAGGTCGTGCCGGATGTCGCCAGGGTACGCGACAGGGTCATGTTGATCGCTTCGTTGAAGATCGTCGGCATGTCGTCGAGGCGCGACTTGCGGATGGTCTCGCGGATGCGGTCGTAGACCACGATGGTGTCGTTGAGCGAGTAGCCGATCACCGCCAGCAGTGCCGCCAGTACGGTGAGGTCGAACTCCAGTTGGAACAACGAGAAGATGCCGACCACGATGATCACGTCGTGCAGCAGGGCCAGCAGGGCGCCGATGGCGAACTTGTACTGGAAGCGGGCCGCCACGTATAGCATCACGATGCCCAGTGCCACCAGCAGGCCCATGCCGCTCTGGTCGCGCAGTTGGTCGCCCACCTGGGCGCCGACGAACTCGGCACGCACCAGCTCCACCTGGTCACCGACGTTGCGCAGCAGGTTTACCACCTGCTCGCCCACATCGGGATCGAAAGCCTGCAGCAGGCGGATCAGCACCTCGGTGGAGGCGCCGAAGGCCTGTACCGAGACGTCGCGGAACTCCGCATTCTCGAGGAGCTGGCGAACGGCCTCCAGGGACGGCGCCACGGCGTAGCGGACTTCCACCAGGGTGCCGCCGGTGAAGTCCAGCCCCAGGCTGAGCCCCTGGAACAGCAGCGAGACGATCGACACCAGGAGCATGAGGCCGGAGATCGCGTAGGCGACCCGGCGATTGCCCATGAAGTCGAGTTGTCGATTGACGAGGGATTTCATTGCCACCTCTTATATCCAGAGCTTCTTGACCGGCTTGCCGCCGTAGGTCAGGTTGACCATCGCACGCGTCACCATCAGGGCGGTGAACAGCGAGGTGATGATCCCCAGCGAGAGGGTCACGGCGAAGCCCTTGACCGGCCCGGTGCCGATGGAGAACAGGATCACGGCCACCAGCAGGGTGGTGATGTTGGCATCGATGATCGAGGTAAAGGCGCGCTCATAGCCGGCCGTGATGGCCTGCTGTACCGACAGCCCGGCGCGCAGCTCCTCGCGTATTCGCTCGAAGATCAGCACGTTGGCATCCACCGCCATGCCCAGCGTCAGCACGATGCCGGCGATGCCGGGCAGGGTCAGGGTGGCGCCGAGCAGCGACATGGCCGCGACCAACAGGGTCAGGTTCAATGCCAGGGCGATAGTGGCGAAGACGCCGAACACCTTGTAGCGCACCAGCATGAAGAGCACCACCAGCAACAGGCCGATCTGTACCGACATGATGCCGCGTTCGATATTCTCGGCGCCCAGGCTCGGCCCGATGGTGCGCTCCTGCGCGAAGTAGATCGGCGCGGCGAGCGAGCCGGAACGCAGCAGCAGGGCAAGCTCGGAGGCTTCGGTGGGTGATTCGAGCCCGGTGATGCGGAAGCTGTTACCCAGCGCACTCTGGATGGTGGCCAGGCTGATGATGCCACGCTCGGTGTAGGGCTCACGCTCGACGACGGGCTTGCCATCCTCCATCACGGTGGTGTCGCGGGTCTTGTGCTCGATGAAGATCACCGCCATGTTGCGGCCGATGTTGGTGCGGGTGGCACGGTTCATCAGGGTGCCGCCGGTGCCGTCCAGATCGATGTTGACCTGGGGACGGCCGTTCTCGTCGAAGCTGTGGTTGGCATTGGAGACGCTGTCGCCGGTGATGATCACATCACGCATCAGGTCGGCGGTCCGCGAGGGATCATTGCGGAATTCCAGGGCCTCGGTCTCGTTGTCCGGGGTGTCCGGGCGCGCCTCCAGTCGGAATTCCAGATTGGCGGTGGCGCCTACCACCCGCTTGGCCGCCACGGTGTCCTGGACGCCGGGCAGTTCGACCACGATCTGGTTCGGCCCCTGGCGCTGTACCAACGGCTCGGCGACCCCCAGCTCGTTCACCCGGTTGCGCAGGGTCGTGAGATTCTGGTTGATGGCGTAGTCCTGTATCTCCTCGACCTGCCGGTCGGTCATGGTCATGACCAGCTGGGCCCCACGTCCTTCGCCTTCGCTTGCGTAGTCGAAGTCGGGAAATTCACGGCGGATCAGCGTGCGAGCCGCATCACGGTCCTGTGCGTCGGTGAAGGTGAGGGTCAGGGTGCGATCCTCGATCTCGGTATCGCGGTAGCGGATACGCTCGCCGCGCAGCAGTTCGCGCATGGCGCTGGCGTTGACCTCCAGTCGCTGCTCCAGGGCGGCATCCATGTCGACTTCCAGCAGGAAGTGCACGCCGCCGCGCAGGTCCAGGCCGAGCGTCATGGGCGAGGCGGAGAGCGACTGCAGCCAGGCCGGGGTGGATTCCGCCAGGTTCAGTGCCACCACATAATCATCGCCCAGCATCTCGCTGATCCGGTCGCGGGCCCTGATCTGGTCGTTGGCATCGTCGAGGCGAATGAGCACCCGGCTCGGGTCGGTCTCGACGGCCTTGATGTCGATGTTCATGTCACCGAGGGAGTCGCGGATGCGCTCCAACTGGCGGCCGTCGATGGTGGCATCGCCGCGCTCGGTGCTGATCTGGACCGCCGGGTCCTCGGGGAAGAGGTTGGGGAGGGAGTAGACCAGGCCGGCGAGAAGGACAATGAGTATCAGCAGATACTTCCACAGGGGATAACGGTTGAGCATGCGGGCCCTGCCCTAGGTTGTGCTGACTAAGGAGTCTGACGACAGAATGACGCCGGCAATGGTGACCACTACCGCTGGCGAGTTCCCGGGCCGGCGGTAGTGGCGTCGCGCTCGAGCCGGTGGACGTCGACTCAGATGGACTTGATGGTGCCCTTGGGCAGGACGGTGGCAACGGCACTCTTCTGAACGTTGACCTCGGTGCCGTCGGCGATTTCCATGCTCAGGAATTCGCTGTCGTCGCTGACCTTGGTGATGCGGCCCAGGATGCCGCCGCCGATGACGATCTCGTCACCCTTGGATAGGTTGCTGATCAGCTGCTTGTGCTGCTTGGCGCGCTTGGCCTGGGGGCGCCAGAGCAAGAAGTAGAAGATGGCCACGAAACCGACCAGCATGACGATCTGCGCGATACCGCCGCCAGCGGCACCGGCTTCCTGGGCCATGGCCGGGGAAATGAAGAAATCCAGCATGTATGACGATCTCCTGATGATGGGCAAGGGAAGTGGTTCGGTCGGCCTCGCGGGCCGGCCGTGGATCAAATCGGTGCGGGAGGAACCGGCAGGTCGCGCTGCGCATAGAAGCCTTCCACGAAGTTCGCCAATGTACCCGCTTCGATGGCACCGCGCAAACCGGCCATGAGTCGCTGGTAATGGTGCAGATTATGGATGGTATTGAGCATGGCGCCGAGCATTTCGCCGCAGCGCTCCAGGTGATGCAGGTAGGCCCGGGAGAAGTGTCGACATGTATAGCAGTCACAGCCTTCCTCGAGGGGGCCGGTATCGTGGCGGTGACGCGCATTGCGGATCTTGACGGTACCCTCGAAGGTGAAGAGGTGGCCATTGCGAGCATTGCGGGTGGGCATCACGCAGTCGAACATGTCGATCCCGCGGCGAACGCCCTCCACGAGGTCCTCGGGCTTGCCCACGCCCATCAGATAGCGAGGGGTGTCATCGGGCATCCAGCCGGGGAGATAGTCGAGGACCTCGAGCATCTCGTGCTTCGGTTCGCCCACCGAGAGTCCGCCGATGGCCAGGCCGTCGAAGCCGATATCGAGCAGCCCCTCGAGCGAGCGCTCGCGTAGTTCGGGGTACATGCCACCCTGGATGATACCGAATAGCGCCGAGGGCGAGTCGCCATGGGCCGCCCGGGAGCGCTGCGCCCAGCGCAGCGATAGCTCCATGGAAGCCTCGGCTTTCGTCTCGGAGGCCGGGTAGGGTGTGCATTCGTCGAAGATCATCACCACGTCGGAGCCCAGCGAATGCTGCACCGCCATGGATTCCTCGGGTCCCATGAACACCCTGGCGCCGTCGACCGGTGAACGGAAGTGCACCCCCTGCTCGGTGATCTTGCGCGTCTTGCCCAGGGAGAAGACCTGGAAGCCGCCGGAGTCGGTGAGTATCGGCTTGTGCCACTGGGCGAAATCATGCAGATCCCCATGGGCCGCGATCACCTCGGTTCCCGGTCGCAACCAGAGATGGAAGGTATTGCCGAGGATGATCTCGGCGCCGATCTCCTCCAACGAGGCCGGCGTCATGCCCTTGACGGTGCCGTAGGTGCCCACCGGCATAAAGGCAGGGGTTTCGACAGTCCCCCTCGGGAAGCTGAGTCTTCCCCGGCGCGCCCGGCCATCGCTGGCCAGGCGCTCGAAGGACATGAAGCTGTCTCTACGCATGAGAGTCTCGATCTCTGGCAAGGAACATGGCATCGCCATAACTGAAGAAGGCATAGCGCTCGGCCACCGCGGCCCGGTAGGCGGCCATGGTGGTGTCGTAGCCGGCGAAGGATGCCACCAGCATCATCAGGGTCGATTCCGGCAGGTGAAAATTGGTGATCAGGGCGTCCACGCAGCGCCACGCATAGCCGGGGTAGATGAAGATATCGGTCTCGCCACGATAGGGGGCGATCCGGCCATCGGCGCTCTTTAGGCAGGCCGACTCCAGGCAGCGCACGCTGGTGGTGCCCACGGCGATGACGCGCTTGCCGCGGTCCTGTGCGGCACGCACCTGCTCGCAGGTCGCCTCGTCCACCTCCAGCCATTCGCTATGCATCCGGTGCTCGCGGATGTTGTCGACGCGCACCGGCTGGAAGGTGCCGGCCCCGACATGCAGGGTGACGTAGGCGCTCTCGACACCCTTGTCGGCCAGGGCCTCGAGCAGCGGCTCGTCGAAGTGAAGCCCGGCGGTGGGGGCGGCCACGGCGCCATCCCGGCGGGCGTAGACGGTCTGGTAGCGCTCGCGGTCGGCGAGCTCGTCCTCCCGGGTGATGTAGGGTGGCAGCGGCATGTGGCCATGGCGCTCCAGCAGGCCGATCAGCGGGGTGTCGCCCAGGAAACGAAGCTCGAAGAGGGCGTCGCGGCGGCCCTCCACCACGGCATGGATATTCCCCTCGAAGACGATCTCGGTGCCGGGCCTGGGCGACTTGCTGCTGCGCAGGTGCGCCAGGCCGCGATGGGCATCCAGGGGGCGTTCGAGCAGCATCTCGACCCTGCCGCCACTGGTCTTGTGGCCGTACAGCCGCGCAGGAATCACCCGGGTGTCGTTGAATACCAGCAGGTCACCGGCTTCCAGCAGGTCGACAAGGTCCGTGAAACGGCGGTGGGCCAGCCGGCCGGTGGGGCCATCCACACACAGCAGACGGCAGTCGCTGCGCTGTTGCGAGGGATATCGGGCGACCAGGTCGCCGGGAAGCTCGTAGTGGAAGTCGGCGCGTTGCATGAAGGGAAGCGTATCCGCAGCTAGGAAACATCGTTTGGCATGACTCCGGGTCGGCCCGGCAAGCCGCACAGGATACCCGATCATTCCCCGCTCGTCAGGCGCGCGATTGACCTGCTGTCCCGGCCACGTATAATGCGCTTGCGCTGCCGGCGTGGCGGAATTGGTAGACGCAGCGGATTCAAAATCCGCCGCTGGAAACAGTGTGTCGGTTCGAGTCCGACCGCCGGCACCAGGATAATCCCCTCTCAAGCCGTACCTTCCTTTGCTTGATCCCTTCTCGATTTCTCTAACGTCTATTACGCCAAGGTGGGTAGGCGCCTGGTGATGTTGTTGATCGGCGGCACCAAGAAGCGCCAGCAGGCCGACATCGAGCAGGCCAAGGCGTTTCTGGCTGACCACCGAAGGAGAGCCCGGACATGAAAAGCCACGACACTGCTGTGATTGAGATGCTACGCGACGATCCTGACATGGCGCTCGATTACCTGCGCACTGCCTTCGACGAGCTGGACGAGGAGGGCGGAGAGTCTGCCTTCCTGATGGCACTGCGGCATGTGGTAGAGGCCCAGGGCGGCATGACTGCTGTGGCCGAGCGTGCCAAGGTCTCACGCGAAAGCCTGTACCGGGCACTGTCACCCAAGGGCAACCTGACCCTGCGCACCATGACCGCCGTAATCAAGGCGACCGGCATCCACTTCCATGACCTGACGCATCAGGCTTCCTGATTCGGCTATGGCTGGCTCTACAGAGCCCGTGCACAGAAAACGTCAGCCGTCTGGCGCTTGGCTACACTGCAAGAAATCCAATGATATGAGGAGAGCCACCATGACCAAGCTGCTTTCCCCGATTGTTTCTGAGTTCGAAACCGAAGAGCAGGCCGCCAGCTACGACCGTTGGTTTCGTGAAAAGGTAGCCGAGAGCCTGGCAAGTCCCGGTCCCGGAGTGCCTCATGACGAGGTGATGGCGGAGATGGAGGCGATCATTCAGGACGCCGAGCGCCGACACAGCGAGTGACGCTTTTGCCTCAACTGGTGCTTTATCCGGCATCATTTAGTACTGCCCGATCGCATTTCGAGTATTGGGATGAGTATTGAAGTGGCCCCCCATCTTCTGGGCCACCTGACAGGTCATCTAAGCTCTGATCAGTTGCTCCTGGGCGTCAGGCCGCCTGGGTTGCTCGACACACCCTGCAAAGTGACGTCACGGCACCGTGACGTCACGAGCGATGACCTGTTCCCCATCAAGGGCGGCCCATCCCTTGCGGCTTGCCTGGGCACGGCTCAGGATAGTGGGTTGACGACACGCATCGCACCGAGCCGTACAAGACCGACAGGGACGCCCCATGAGCCACTTCGACGCCCAGCTACGCGAGCTGATCCTCAGCCTCGTCCCCGAGGATGGAAGCGCCATCGGCAATGCCAAGCTGCTCCAGCAGCTCTCCGCGCAGGTCGGAGAGGTTGATAAGGCCGACTATGAGCGAGTTCGCGATGGCTTGACCGAGCAAGGGCAGTTGGGCAAGGGGCGTGGCCGCGGCGGCTCGGTATATCGTCTCTCTCCACCTTTTCAGCGCGAAGGCGACGAGGCAGAAGATTCTGCCCCTGACCTCACCCTGCAGATGCAGGAGGTGCCTGCCGAGCCAGTGTCGAACGAGCATCAGGCCAAGCCGAAGCAATCCACCAGGCCGCGCCAGAAGAAGCCTGGCCAGGCGGAGGTGCTCTCCTACCGCTACGACGAGAAGCGCAAGAACAACCCTCACGTCGGCATGGTGGATACCGCCAGCGACGGCGTGGAGGAAAAGACCACCTGGGCCTACGATCCGCATCTGGACCCGGAGCTGCAGTTCGACTCTTCGGCCATCCGCGCCCAGGTCGAGACCCTGATCGATGATGCCCTGGCCTCCGGTGACCAGGCGCAGATGAAGGCCGCCCTGGAGGAGCTCAAGCGGCTGCAGTCCCCCTACCTGCAGTGGACCGGCAAGGCCGAGCGCACCAGCTTCGAGGTCGATACCGTCTCCCTGCACGTTCACGAGCGCATCGACCCGGCGACCATCCTCGGCGAGGTGCAGAAGCGCATGAAGGCTGGCAAGCAGGGTGGTAGTGCCTTCCAGCCTGATATGTTCCATGCCCCCTTCGAGAACCTGCCGCTACGCGAGGCCATCGATTTCTACAAGCACGAGCGCGACTGGGCCAACCGCCTGATCGCCGGCGATTCGCTGCTGGTGATGAACTCCATGCTGCAGAAGGAGGGCATGGCCGGCCAGGTGCAGATGATCTATATCGACCCGCCCTACGGCATCAAGTACGGCTCCAACTTCCAGCCATTTACCAACAAGCGAGACGTCAAGGATCGCAAGGATGAGGACCTGACCCAGGAGCCGGAGATGATCAAGGCCTTCCGGGATACCTGGGAGCTGGGCATCCACTCCTACCTCACCTATCTGCGTGATCGGTTGCTGCTGGCGCGGGACTTACTCCACGAGAGTGGTTCAGTTTTTGTTCAAATTAACGATGAAAATGTCCACCATGCGCGGTCACTTCTAGATGAAATTTTTGGCTCTAGGAATTCTTTGGTTTCCATCGTCGTCAAAAAGAAGTCATCAACAACCGTCACCGAAGCGGTCAATGACTTCATACTTTGGTATGCGAAAGAGAAGCCTCAGCTTAAAGTTCGACGCCTGACTGAACCGAAAAGCATTCAAGATGAGAAGAATAGATTTAGTGGAGTCAAGTTTAAGGATGGGCTGATAAAAAAGGTTTCTCAGTGCAAGGATAGCGATCTATTGAACAAGGAGAATCGGTTTTTAAACGATGACTACCCCATGGTCAGTCAGGATGAAAGCGAGACAAGAAGTGGAATTTTTTATGCTTGGGGTAACCAGCTAAAACCTGGCAATAACCGCCACTGGACCTTGGATCCAACTGTTAATATGCGGCGTCTAGTTCAATGTAATAGGCTGCGACCAGCAAGCAACACTGTCCGCGGAATCATATATTTAGATGATTATGGGCGAACACCGTTCTCTAACATCTGGAATTTTCACGGGGATAGGGAGCTAATTTATGTCGTACAGACGAACCAAAGGGTTATAGAACGCTGCCTGCTGATGACCACCGACCCCGGCGACCTGGTGCTGGACCCCACCTGCGGCTCCGGTACCACCGCCTATGTAGCCGAGAAGTGGGGGCGTCGCTGGGTCACCTGCGATACCTCTCGTGTGGCTGTCACCCTGGCCAAGCAGCGCCTGATGACCGCCAGCTACGACTATTACGAGCTGAAGTACCCCCAGGAGGGGCTGCGCGGCGGTTTCATCTACAAGACGGTGCCGCATATCACCCTCAAATCGATCGCCAACAACCCCGAGATCGATCAGATCTACGAACAGTCTCACCCGGCCATCGAGCAGGCCCTGGCGGCGCTGAACGATTCACTCCAAGGTCAGTCGCTCAAAGGCGAGCCCATCACCTTCACCATCACCGAGGGCGGCCGCAAGGGTGATAAGGTCGACTTCTCGGCACCCGATAGCAAGACGATCACGCTCCCATCGGAGGAAACGGCCAAGGTCAATGAGCTGCTGGAATGGGAGGTCCCCTTCGACTTCCCTGATGAGTGGCCGGAAGCCGCAAAGACACCCTTCGAGGCCTTCCACTCTGCCCGCCAGGCCATGCAGCGTCGCATGGACGAGAGCATCGCCAACCATGCCGGCCAGGAAGTGCTCTACGACCAGCCCCAGATCAGCCGCGACAAGCTGCGTATTACCGGCCCCTTCACCGTGGAGGCGGTACCCTTCGCCACCGTGCTGGGCCTGGACGAGGCCGAGCAGCCCAAGGAGGCCGATGTGGCCGTGGCTCGTTCAGGGGCGACGTCGCGCCATGCCCAGTGGCGCGAGGAGCTGCTCAAGGCCGGTATCCGCGGCAAGGGCGGTCAGCACCTCAAGCTGATGGATCTCGAGACCCTGCCCGGTGCCAAGTATCTGCATGCGGTAGGCACTGTTTCAGACACCGGCGAGCGAGTGGCCGTCAGCTTCGGCCCCGAGTATGCCGCCCTGGAGCAGCGCCAGGTTGAGATCGCCAAGAACGAGGCCGGCGACCTCTTCCCGTCGCCCAAGCTGCTGGTGTTCTGTGCCTTCACCTTCGACCCCGAGGCCGCCAAGGATATCGACAGCATCAAGGGTATCCAGGCCCTCAGGGTGCAGATGAATACCGACCTACTCACCGAGGACCTCAAGAAGAGCAGCCGCCACAACGAGTCCTTCTGGCTGATGGGCCAGCCGGATGTGGAGGTTCACGAGCTCAAGGACGGCAAGCTGCAGGTCGAGGTCCATGGCTTCGACTACTTCGACACCAAGACCGGCGAACTGAAGTCGGGTGGCAAGCGCGACATCGCCGTGTGGGAGCTGGATACCGACTACGACGACCGCTCCCTCTACCCGCGCCAGGTGTTCTTCCCCATGGCCGGCAAGCAGGAGGGCTGGTACAAGCTCAAGAAGGACATCCGCGCCGAGCTCAACGAAGAACTTCTCGACAAGTTCCACGGCACCAGGTCGCTACCCTTCGAGCCCGGCGATAACGGCTGCCTGGCGGTAAAGATCGTCGATAACCGCGGCATCGAATCGCTGAAAGTCATTCGGCTGGACTGACCCATGACACAGCAACTGAGCCTCTTCGAGGTGCTGGCTCGCTATGAGGGAGTCGATACCGAGTACAAGTCGGCCCGCGGCGGGCTGCCCAAGAGCCTGTGGGAAACCTACAGCGCCTTCGCCAACACCGCAGGCGGGACGATCTACCTGGGGGTCAAGGAGACCGACGACGGGCCGGTCACTTCTGGCCTGCCGGATGTGGAGAAGCTGCAGCGTGATTTCTGGAACGGTATCAATAACCGTCAACGGGTAAGTAGCAATATCCTCCAGGAGCGCCACGTCAGCGTCGAGACCTACGGGGGCGATGCCATCCTGGTGATCGAAGTACCCCGCGCCACGCGCAGCGAGCGCCCAGTCTACATCGGCCCTGATCCGTTCAAGGGCACCTACCGCCGCAACCACGAAGGTGACTTCCTCTGCAACGAGGCAGAGGTGCAACGCATGTTTGCCGACCGCCTCGAGCAGGAGCCGGCCGATAGCCGCATCCTCGAGTATTTCGATTTCGATGACCTCGATCCCACCTCACTCAAGCAGTACCGCAACCGCATGGCCTCGCGGGTCTCTACCCATACCTGGCTTGCCGAGGATGACCTCGGCCTGCTGAAAAAACTGGGCGGGTGGCGCAAGGATCGTCGCACCGGCGACGAGGGGCTGACCGTGGCCGGGCTGCTGATGTTCGGCAAGACGGAAGCCATCCAGGATGTGGCGGCGTTGCCTGGCTTCCACCTCGACTATCGCGAGCGCCTGGCCGAGGATGACAACATACGCTGGAGTGATCGACTCACCATCGACGGCACCTGGGAAGCCAACCTGTTCCAGTTCTATCAGCGTGTCTCCCAGAAGCTCGGCCACGACCCGGTTCTCAAGGTGCCTTTTCGCCCCGACCGCCGTGCCCAGAGCGATGCCCACGAGGCGCTGAAGGAGGCCCTGGTCAATGCGCTGATCCATGCCGACCACTACGGGCAGGGCGGTATCGTGGTCGATCGCTTCAAGGACCGCTTCGAGTTCTCCAACCCCGGCACCCTGCTGCTTTCACAGGAACAGCTGCTGGCCGGTGGCGTCACTGAGTGTCGCAACAAGTCGCTTCAGCTAATGTTCCAGATGCTTGGCGTAGGCGACAAGGCAGGCTCCGGCCTCGACAAGATCCGGCGCAGCTGGCATGCCCATCTCTGGCAGCCGCCCAGCCTGAGCGAGCGCTTTCGTCCCGACCGCGTCATCCTCACATTGCCGTTGATCAGTGTGATGCCCGAAGACGTGATGGCACGCCTGCATCAGCGCTTCGGCCAGGCCTACCAGGAACTCTCACGCGACGAGGCCCAGACGCTGGTCATTGCCGCCATGGAGAAGCAGGTCACCAACCGTAGGCTGCAGGAGATGCTGACCCTGCACCGCGTCGACATCACTCAGATGCTCAGCGGCCTGGTCGAGAAGGGGATGTTGGGGCCTCACGGACGCAGCAGGGGCGCCTACTACACGCTGCCGGCCCAGCCGCTGGAAGGAGTGACTGCTGCGTTTGTTGGTACGCACACGGCTCCTCCCACCGACACTAGCTCCCCTCATAGCGAAGCCAGCTCCCCTCATAACACCGATACCTTCCCTCATAGTGAAGATCACTCTCCCTACAGTGAGAAACCAATGGAAGCGGATGAGTGGGAAGCGCTGCAGAAGATCGCCGCCCCTGTGGCAGCAGCCAAACGCACCCCGCCTGACGCCATGCAAGAAGTGGTGCTCGAGCTGTGTCGAGGACGATTCCTCACCCTTCGGGAGCTTTCTGATCTCGTCAACCGCTCACCGAAGAATCTGGGTGAGCGGCAGGTGGCGCCACTGGTCAAGGCTGGCAAGCTCGAGCTGCGCTACCCCAACGTCCCGAACCACAGCCTGCAGAGCTATCGCACGGTAGAAGGAACCACCGCATGACGGCTAACTCCCTGATCATCAACTCGCCCTACGATGCTCCCTCGGCCTACTGGGAGCGCGACGGCAAGCAGATGACGGAGCGCCAGGGCCGTCGCCCCGCGGCCTACGAGATCTTCGATACCCGCAACAACACCCAGCGCACCGAGCGCCTGGAGCAGGTCAACCGCATCCGCCAGCGCGTTGATGAGTGGCGTGTCGATGGTTACCCCGGCGTCACCAGCGTGACCCGTCAGCTGCTCGAGCACTGGCACGAGCGGGGCGAGTGGGACCCGGACAACTGCCATTGGGAAGGTGGGCCGCGCCAGTACCCGTTCTACTTCTGCCAGTTGGAAGCCATCGAGACGCTGATCTGGCTCCTGGAGGCCCAGGAGCAATACCGGCAGGGCATCTTCCTCAGCGGTGATGGCGGTCCCTGGGAGCGCATCTGCAACAAGATGGCCACCGGCTCGGGCAAGACCTCGGTGATGGCGCTGATCATTACCTGGCAGACCCTCAATGCCATTCAGTACCCCAACGATCGCCGCTACTCCAAGGCGGTGTTGATCGTTACCCCGGGCCTGACGGTGAAGAGCCGCCTGCAGGTGCTGAAACCAGGCCACCCCCAGAACGTCTTCGATGAGTTCAATCTCTGCCCCAACGAAGCCATGCGACAGCAGCTCAACCGGGTGGAGCTCGTCATCGAGAACTGGCACACCCTCATGCCGCTCAAGGAGCAGGTCCGCTCCGTGGTCAAGAAGGGCAAGGAGAGCGACGAGGCCTTTACTCGGCGTGTGCTGGGCACGCTGGCCAACGAACGCGACCTCATCGTGATCAACGACGAGGCCCACCACGCCTACCGTCAGCAGGCCGAGTCCAAGGTCAGCAAGAAGGAGGCCGAGCTCGTCGGTATCGACCTGGAAGAGGCGACTCGCTGGATCGAGGGACTGGATCGGATCCACAAGACCCGCCGCATCCGCCGCTGCTTCGATCTCTCGGCGACGCCCTTCGCCCCTACCGGCAAGAGCAATACCGAGTCCGGCCTGTTCGAGTGGATCGTTTCGGACTTCGGGCTCAACGACGCCATCGAGGCCGGGCTGGTCAAGACGCCCCGCGTGGTGGTGCGCGACGATGCCCTGGCCAACGCCAAGACCTACGCCAGCAAGCTCTATCACCTCTACCGCGAGGATGAGGTCAGGGAGGACTTGAACCGCAGGGCCGAGCGTACCGCGCCCCTGCCGGACCTCGTGCAGAAGGCCTACGCGCTGCTGGCCTACGACTGGCGGGAAACGCAGCAGCAGTGGCGCGACGCCGGCCATACTATCCCGCCGGTGATGCTGACGGTCTGCAACCGTACCGAGACCGCCGCGCGTATCGAACACTTCTTCAACAGCGGCGACTGCCTGATCTCGGGTACCCAGGCGCCCGATGTCACCCTGCGCGTCGACTCCAGGGTGCTCGAGAAGGCCGAGCAGGGCGAAACCAGCAGCAGTAAGGACAAGCAGTATGCCGCCCGGTTGAAGGCCTTGATCGAAGCGGCAGGCCTGTCAGCCGACAAGCAGGCTGAACTGCTGGCCATGAAGCAAGAAGAGCAGCTGCGCGCCCTGGTGGATACCGTCGGCAAGCGTGGCCAGCCGGGGCAGTACCTTCAGAATGTCATCTCGGTGGCCATGCTCTCCGAGGGCTGGGACGCCGCCAACGTCACCCACATCATGGGACTGCGTGCCTTCACTAGTCAGCTGCTGTGCGAGCAGGTGATCGGACGAGGGCTGCGGCGTGTGGCCCATGACATGGATGCCGACCGCAAGTTTCTCCCGGAGTACGTCAATGTCTTCGGTGTCCCGCTGTCCATCTTCCAGGACGCCAGCGAGGGCGGCGAGGCGCCGCCACCGCCGAAGCCAAGCGTGCGCATCGAGGTTGAAACCGGTCGCAACCACCTGGAAATCCGCTGGCCCAACGTCGACCGCATCGACAACGTCCTCAAGCCAGAACTGGTGATGGATTGGCCGAACGTCCCCACCCTGACACTCGACCCGGCCCAGACGCCCCTCAATGCGGATATCGCCCCATCGCTGACCGGATCACCCAACCTCGCCATGGTGACGGAGATCGACCTGGAGAAGGCGGTCCAACACTTCCGGCTGCAGAATCTCATCTTCCGGGCGGCTCGCAAGCTCTACCTGCAGAACACCACCGCCTTCGGGGGCGACAAGCAGTACCTGGCGGTACAACTGATCCGGCTGGTGGAGCAATTCCTGGCCAGCGATAAGCTGGATATCCCCAGCCTCTGGCATCAAGACGCCGTGCGTCGTCGTCTGTTGTTCGCGCTGAACATGGATACCGTGGTAGGGCATGTCAGTCGCTATGTGACCGAGCAGAATAGGGAGCGGCAGGAACTGATCTTCGATGAGCATCAGCCCATTGGCTCCACGGCCTACATGCGGCCCTGGCTCACCACCAAGCCATGCGCCCCGACCGAGCGCTCGCAAATCAGCCACGTCGTCTATGACAGCACCTGGGAGAAGCTGGTCGCGGATATCTGCGAGGATCATCCCCAGATCGCGGCCTGGGCCAAGAATGACCACCTCGACTTCAAGGTGCGCTATCTGTGGCGTGGTTCATCACGCAACTTCGTGCCCGATTACCTGATCCGCCTCACCAACGGTAAGACACTGGTGCTGGAGGTGAAGGGGCAGGATAGCCAGCAGAATGCCGGGAAGCGGGCGGCCATGGAAGCCTGGGTGAAGGCCGTCAACGAGCAGGGTGGCTTCGGCCAGTGGGCCTTCGATAGCGTCTTCGAACCATCGAAAACCAGGGATGTCATCGAGCAGTATTGCTGATGCTTCATCGGGTGGCTCTACCACACGGTAGCAGGATAGCCAGATTCTACCCCGTGGATTACTGCCCGGCAGCAATAATAGAGACGGCCCGCGGGCGCCAGTCCGCCCTTGGTCCCCACCCTCCGTGCAGTAGATCTCGATGCCCTCATCGGTGCTGCTCGTCAACATGTGCTCCGAACTCTGCGTCATCCAGCACAGCAGGACAACTGTTTCACATCCTTGGTGAAGGTCTGCGCGCAGAGCTTGAGGCCTTCCACCATGGTCAGGTAAGGAAACAGCTCATCGCCGATTTCCTGGACTGTCATGCGCGCGCGTAGGGCCATCACGGCGGTCTGGATCAGTTCACCGGCTTCCCCTGCCACCGCCTGCACGCCCAGCAACCGCCCCGAGTCGCGTTCCGCGACCATCTTGATAAAACCATGGGTGTCGAAATTGACCAGCGCTCTCGGCACGTGCTCCAGGTCGAGCACGCGGGTATTCACGCTAAAGCCCTGCTTGAGTGCCTCGGCTTCGGTCAGGCCAACGGTGGCCACCTGGGGGTCGGTAAACATCACGCCCGGCATGGCGCTGAGGTCCAGGGTGGCCTCGCCGCCCGTCATGTTAACGGCGGCCCGACTGCCCCCGGCAGCGGCGACATAGACAAACGCCGGCTGATCGGTACAGTCACCGGCGGCATAGAGGCTGGGTACCGTGGTTTGCAGGTATTCGTCCACCAGAATCGCGCCACGTGCGGTTTCCACACCGATGCCCCCCAGGTTCAGGGTCTCGGTGTTGGGCGTCCGTCCGGTGGCCACCAACAGTTGATCCGCCCGTAAGGTCCCGGTGTTAGTGTTCAGCACGAACTCATCGTCGGTGTAGTCCACGCGGCTCGCCTGGGTCTGCTTGAGCACTTCGATGCCCTCGCGGTGAAACGCGGCCTCCATCGCCTCACCCACCGCCGGATCTTCCTGAGAGAGCAGGCGGCTGCGGGCCAGCACCGTGACCTCGCTGCCCAGCCGGGAGAACGCCTGGGCCAGCTCCAGGGCGACGAAGCCGGCGCCAATTACGATCAGCCGTTCGGGAACGCTGTCCAGTGCCAGCGCGCTGGTGGAGGTCAGGTAGGGCGTATCGGCCAGCCCCGCCAGCGGCGGCTCTGCCGGACGGGCGCCGGTACCGATAAAGGCGCGATCGAAATGGACAGTCTTGTCGCCGCCCTCGTTCCGCTTGACCACCAGGTTATTGGCATCGACTAACCTGGCCTCACCGTTCATGACCGTGATGGCCGGGTGGTCGCGCAGTATTCTTTCGTACTTGGCGTCACGCAGTTCCTCGACACGTGCCTGCTGTTGCTGGAGCAGTTTGGCCCGATCCACCACCGGTGTCTGAGCGCTCACCCCCTCGTCAAAGGGGCTCTCCCTGCGCAGATGCGCAAAATGCGCGGCACGAATCAGGATCTTCGAGGGCACGCAGCCGATATTTACGCAGGTGCCGCCGATGGTGCCACGTTCGATCAGGGTGATGCGGGCGCCGCGCTCGGCGGCTTTCAGGGCTGCCGCCATGGCCGCGCCACCGCTGCCGATGACGGCGATGTGGAGGTTCTTGTGATCACTCATGAGGGGGATTCCTTGAATCTGCAGAGGCGCCGTCACAGCAGGGGTCTCATGACCTTGTGCGTTGGGGTAAGGTTACTTCCGTAGTCAGCTACGGAGTCAAGGCACATGCAGGAGAAAGCGAATTCACTGACCATTGGTGGCCTGGCCAAGGCGGCTAACGTCCATGTCGAGACGATCCGCTATTACCAGCGACGAAGTCTGTTACCGGAGCCCCAACGTCCTCCCGGCGGGATTCGACGCTATGGTTCCGCCGATATAGACCGGTTGCTGTTCGTGAAAACGGCGCAACAGTTGGGCTTCAGTCTCAACGAGATCAGCGATTTACTCCGGCTGGAAGATGGCACCCACTGCCAGGAAGCCAGTGCTCTGGCCGAGCACAAATTGCGGGACGTGCGTGAGAAGATCGACAGGCTGGAGCAAATCGAGAAGGTGCTGGGCGAAATGGTCGACCGGTGCCATGCACAACAGGGCACTATCACCTGCCCGCTAATTGCGTCATTGCATGATGGGATCAGGGGGACAGGAGGCCCATGACCTACAGCATGGGGCTCCACGAAGCTGAGAAGTACTTCGGCGTCGTGGAGAGTTCCGGGAAAGGTATCATTCAGGGCCTTGACCTTTGGGCAGCCTCACGGTTGTACGCTGATTTCAAATGGGCAGGTGAGGATAAGGCAATGCGAGTCACCGAACTGGCTCGGGCTGGTGGGGTAACCGCGGAAACGGTGCGCCACTACAGATCGAAACGCTGGGATCGGCGAAATCCGCTATCGTCACAGACGGCTCGCGCGGCCCTCAGTGATGCCACGCCATCAACAGGTCGTATCGTCCATGCCGGTCATGGACTGCCGATGCCAGAGTTGCCAGAGGGCAAACGCAATGATCAGCGGCATCAGCAGAAAAGCGAGGGCCGTGTTCATGAGGCTGCCGCTGCCTTGGCCTCATCCACCGGCTGACGCCTCGACCAGACAGCCAGGGCCAGCCCCACGATAAGCATCGGCAGGGTCAACAGCTGCCCCATGGTCAGCCAGCCGAAGGCGATGAACCCCAATTGGGGGTCGGGCAGACGCACGAACTCCACGGTGAAGCGGAAGGCGCCATAAAGGAGCAGGAACAGCCCGGAGATCAGGCCGCGCTGGCGCGGTCGGCGCGACAGCCACCACAGCACGGCAAACAGCACGACGCCTTCCAGGGCGAATTCGTAGAGTGCCGAGGGATGGCGCGGCTCCGGCTCCAACCCCGTCATGGGCGGAAATACCATGGCCCAGGGGACGTCGCTGATACGCCCCGGTAATTCATGATTGATGAAATTGCCAAGCCGCCCGGCTCCCAGGCCGATCGGCACCAGCGGGGCGATGAAATCGGTCAACTGCAAGAAGGCCAGGCGGTGCTTGC
>JAGXGN010000159.1 GCA_024636705.1 Halomonas sp. | reverse complement strand
GCACCACGTTGCGCTCGCTCTCCAGGCGGCCGGCGTTGAACAGCGGGTCGACGAAGAAGCGGCTGAACCGGTCCAGGGCGCCGAGCAGGGCGTCGGGCTCGATGTTGAAGAAGTAGTTGGTGTCCTGGGGGGCGGTGAAGGCGTTGTGGCTCCCTCCGTTGCGCGTCAGATAGCCCTGGTAGGCATCCGATTCCGGGTAGGCGTCGGTGCCCAGGAACAGCATGTGCTCGAGGAAGTGGGCCAGGCCGGCCAGGTCGTCCGGGTCCTGGGCGCTGCCCACGCCCACGTTCAGCGAGACCGCGGCCTTGTCGGCCTCGGAGTCGCTTACCAGCAGGACGCTGAGGCCGTTTTCCAGCGTCAGCGCACGGTATTCCCGTGAGTCGTGCGGGCTCGTCAGGGGCGTCGTGATCTCGGCGATCGCTGGGGATTCCTGCGCCTCGGCGACGGACGACAGCAAGAGGCCGAAGACGCACAGCAGGCTGAAGCGGCATCCTGGTGATCTGGCGAGGACGGCAAGGGGGGCAAAGGGCATGGTCGTTCCTTGGAGGTGGATGCCGGCATGGTGCACAGAGGAATTACTCCTGCTGTCGCAGCATTGGACCGATCGGGTGAGCGCAGGCCGGTTCCTGATACGCGGGGTGATTCACTCGTCTTGATACAGGAAAAGCGCCCAACAGTTCCCCGGGGGCTATCGAAAGCCGCGACCTTACCTCTGTCATCGGCGTCCGGGGGTCGAGCCAGGCACCGGTATCGGGGCGGGTGATCACGGCCGGGAACCGTTCGGTGATCGGGGCCAGAAGCGCCGGGGAGGCGACGGTGATCAAGGCCAGGGAATCCGTATGCTCGGTCAGGCTGGTGTGGAAACGGCTCCAGAGGCCCGCCAGCAGGAGGGGACCGCGGTCGACCCGGGTGATCAGGTAGGGCTGTTTGGCGCCAGCCTGGGATCGCCAGGCATAGACGCCGCTGACGGGAATCAGGCAGCGCCGTGCCTGGAAGGCCTCGTTGAACATCGGGCGCGATTCCAGTGCCTCGGCCCGGGCGCAGTGGGGAGCATGATCGAGCACCTTGAGCCAGGGGGGCGTCAAGCCCCAGAAGAGGCTGGACAGGTGTGGGCGACCGGCTTCCAGGCGAATGGCCGACAGCCGTTGTCTCGGCGGCAGATTGGGGCTGATGACGAGGGGCTCGTCGACGATCAGATCGGGCAACAGCGGCTGGAGGTCGATAGGGGCGATGTACAGTCGGCCGGCCATGGGCACTCCGCGTGGATTGGCGCGTCAGGGTACCCAAGTCGGCGTTACCAGAGAAGCGCTGAATTTGACTCGAAATCCTTGATCCTCGTGACGATCGGTCAAACCCGACAGGCTCCTGGTTTGCCTGCTGGCGCGATAATCTATCGAAAACACTGTTCGAACTGCGCTATGCTTGTCAGTCTGCGTTGCCCGGCAACCGCTACTATCGCGATTGCCTGCCCTACATCTTGCGAGGAACTCCATGGCCCGTCCCAGACAGCATGCGCCGGAGGCGTTACATGCCCAGGTCATGGCCGAGTGTGACGCCTGGCTGCAGGTGCATCCCGCCCATTCCCTGTCGCTGCGCGCGCTGGCCCGGCAAGTGGGTTGTGCGCCCAGCACCCTCTTGAAGCTCTACGGCAGCTTCAGCAACCTGCTCCAGCATGTCAATATCGAGACACTGGCCCGCCTGCGGACGGTGATCGAGCCCTTGATCGGTGAAGCCACCCCGGAACAGCGGCTCAAGGCGCTGGCGTTGGCCTATTGGCAGTTTGCCCAGCGGGAGCCCTTTCGCTGGCGCTTGCTGTTCGACTATCCACTGGCCCAGGAAGGCGAATTGGACCAGCGGCAGAGCGTCATGATCGAGGCCCTCTTTCTGCGCGTCGAAGCCACCCTGCGGGAGTATCAGCCGGCATTGGATGACATGGAGGCGCGTCGTCTGGGCCGGACCCTCTGGGGTAGCGTCCATGGCCTGGTCCAGCTGGGCCTCAATGAACGCCTGGGTTATTGGCAGGGGCAGCAACTGGAAGTCGCTGAACTGCTCGACCAGCTATTGACCACCATCCTCGCCGGCCTCGCCGACAGGCCCGATCCATCGTGACCCTTCTGCCTATCCTTCTGGTCGGGGCTCTCCTGCTTGGCCTCGGTTGGTGGCTGACTCGCCATCCCAGGCCCGTCATCCGCTGGCTGGTGTTCCTGGCCGTGATCCTCTGCTATCGCCTTCGCTTGCGTGGGCAGGCGAGCATCCCGGATCAGGGCCCTGCCCTGGTGGTCTGCAATCATGTCAGCTTCATGGATGCCCTGGTGGTCGGTGGGGCCAGCCATCGACCGCTGCGCTTTCTGATGGACAAGCCCATCTATGAGTCCCCCTGGCTCAACTGGCTCTTCCGCCTGGTGGGCGCCATTCCGGTGGAATCGGAGCGCCGCCATCCCGCCAGCATTCGGCGTACCCTCGAGGAGATCGGCCACGCCCTGGGCGAGGGAGAAGTGGTCATGCTCTTCCCGGAGGGTCGTCTGACCCCGGATGGCGATGTGCAACCCTTCCGGCGTGGTCTGGAACTGATCCTGGCGCGACACCCGGTACCGGTGATTCCTGCCGGGCTCTCGGGCCTATGGGGATCCTGGACCTCCCACCAGGGTGGGCCGGCGCTGTCGAAGCCGCCACGGCGGTTTCGGCCTCGGGTTGCCCTGCATTTCGGCGAGCCCGTATCGCCCGGCGACGTCACCCGTCGAGACATCGAACAGCGCGTGCGCGAGCTCAAGGCCGTGGGCGACCAATGGGTCGAGGGACCGTCAAGGGAAGTGGTGAGTCACCTCTGAGGCATGCCTGGAAAGGGTCGCCAGACCCGTTAGCGGGGTTTCATCCTGCGCACGGCCGTCCAGCAGCGGGCGGCCGTGATCAGGTTGTCGCGCACCTCGAGGATCTCCATGCGAATGTTGCCGATCTGCAGACAGGCAGGCCCGTCGGGGAAGGCTTCGAGATGCTCCAGGATGAGGCCATTCATTGTCTTGGGCCCGTCGGTGGGTAATTGCCAGCCCAGGGCCTTGTTGATGTCGCGGATGTTGGCCGTGCCGTCGATCACATGGCTGCCGTCGTCCTGGAGATGGATTTCCTGATTCTGGCCCGCCACGTCGGTGGTGAATTCCCCGACGATCTCCTCGAGGATGTCCTCCAGGGTCACCAGGCCCTCCACGTCACCGTACTCATCGACCACGATGCCGATGCGGCGCTTCTGCTTCTGGAAATTGAGAAGCTGGGTGTGCAGTGGCGTCGACTCGGGAATGAAATAGGGTTCGCGGGCTTCCTGGACGATGGCCGCTTTGGTCACCTCACCGCGGGAGAGGAAGCGGGCGGCATTGCGCAGGTGCAGCATGCCGATGATGTTGTTGATGTCACCCTTGTAGACCGGTACGCGAGTATGCTGGCTGTTGCGGATCTGGGCCAGGATGTCTTCCAGGTCATGGTCGAGATCGATACCGATCACCTCGTGGCGGGGCACCAGGATGTCGTTCACCGTGACATTTTCCAGGTCGAGGATCGACAGCAGCATCGCCTGGTGACGATAGGGAATCAGGGTGCCGGCCTCGTGGACCACGGTGCGCAATTCGTCACGGGTCAGGTCGTCGTTGCCCCCCTCGATCTGCTTGACGCCGAGCAGGCGAAGCAGACCGTTGGAGATAGTGTTGACCAGCCATACCAGGGGATACAGCAGCTTGAGCAGTGGCTCGAGGACCACGGAAGCCGGATAGGCGATATATTCCGGCTTGACGGCGGCGTAGGTCTTGGGGGTCACCTCGGCGAAGATCAGGATGGTGATGGTCAGCAGGGTCGTGGAGACCACCGGCCCCGTGACTTCACCGAAATAGTGGATGGCGATGATGGTGGCGATGGAGGCGGCGAGGTTGTTGACGAAGTTGTTGCCGATCAGGATCACGCCGATAAGACGATCGGGGCGTGCCAGCAGACGCATCACCCGCTGGGCGCGCGACTCGCCGCTGTTCGCCTGGTGGCTCAGGCGGTAGCGGTTGATGGACATCATGCCGGTCTCGGAACCGGAGAAGAAGGCGGAGAGACAGATGAGCAGGAACAGCAGGCCGAACAGCAATCCCAGCGGGAAGTCGTCGCTCAAGTCGAAGGATCCTCAGTGGCGTGTCAGCCCTGATTTGTAGGCACTACGTCCAGCAGTGTCAAGGCAGCCTGCCCGCGGTGGGTGCTTCAGCCGCGGTTGATGAGCACTTCCAGAACGAATTTGCTGCCGAAGTAGGCCAGCAAGAGAATGGCACAGCCTCCCAGGGTCCAGCGCACCGCCCGCATGCCACGCCAGCCGAGCCTATGATGGCTGAACAGCAGGGTGGCGAAGATGACCCAGGCAGCCAGCGAGAGGATGGTCTTGTGGGCGAGATGCTGGGCGAAGAGGTTGTCCAGGAAGAGGATGCCGCTGGCGATGGATACTGTGAGCAGCGCCATGCCGGCCCAGATCAGCTCGAAAAGAAGCCGCTCCATGGTGGTGAGCGGGGGCAGGGACTGGACGATGCCCCGGGTATGGTGATGGCGTAGCGCCTGGTTCTGCAGACCGAAGATAACCGCCTGGACGGCGGCGATCGACAGTACCGCGAAGGCCAATGCCGAACTCAGCGCGTGCAGGGCGATACCCGGGGTGATCATGCTCGAGCCCTGATCGGTGCCGTTCAGGCCGGCCGAGAGCAGCAGGGTCACGCCGGCCAGTGGGAAAAGGGCGACGGCGGCGTTGAGCACCGGCTTGAACAGGCTCACCAGGATCAGCAGCAAAACCACCAGGGCACCGAGCAGGATGGCGCTGGTGGAAAGGCTCGACGTCGAGAGCGCGCCCAGGTCGGCGAGGATGATGATCAGCGCGAGATGAAAGACCAGGCCGAAGGCACCCATGGACCTTACCAGCAAGGGGTTCGGGCGCAGCCGGTGCGTCAGCGCCAGTCCTTGCCAGGAAGCGGCAGCGATATAGAGGATGAAGGCCAGGATGGCCAGGGTGAGCGCCTGCATCGATTGCTTTCCATGCGCCTTCGCGTGCGCCAGTGGATGATGGATGTGTCAGTGCGTCGCTACTATACCCAATCCCCCAGGTGGCGGACAGACCGCAGGCGAGTCTCGATGGCGCATGGAGACTCGACGCCGCAGCGCGTATAATCGCCGGTCAACCGAGGGTCCTAGTACGAAGAGGCCAAAGTACGGAGAGGCCAATGTTCCAGAATCTCAGTGAGCGTCTTTCACAGACGCTGAAGTCGATCAAGGGTCAGGCGCGCCTGACCGAGGAAAACGTCAAGGACACCCTGCGCGAGGTGCGTCGGGCCTTGCTCGAGGCGGATGTTGCTCTGCCGGTGGTCAAGGCCTTCATCGACCGCGTTCGCGAGCGTGCCGTGGGTCAGGAAGTGTCCCAGAGCCTCTCGCCGGGGCAGCAGTTCGTCAAGATCGTTCAGCAGGAACTCGAGGCGATCATGGGCGAGGCCAACGAGGGCTTGACCCTCAAGGGCTCCCCCGCCGTGGTGCTGATGGCCGGTCTGCAGGGGGCGGGCAAGACCACCTCGGTGGCCAAGTTGGCACGTTACCTGCGCGAGCGCGAGAACAAGAAGGTGCTGGTGGTCTCGGCGGACGTCTACCGTCCGGCGGCCATCGACCAGCTCGAGACCCTGGCCCGCGAGGTCGAGGTCGACTTCTTCCCGTCGCGCTCCGACCAGCAACCAGTGGCCATCGCCGAGGCGGCCATCAAGCATGCCAGGATCCAGTTCCATGATGTGGTGATCGTCGATACCGCCGGGCGCCTGGCCATCGACGAGGCGATGATGGCCGAGATCCGCGCCCTGCACGAGGCCGTCTCGCCCCACGAGACCCTCTTCGTGGTCGATGCCATGACTGGGCAAGACGCCGCCAACACGGCCAAGGCCTTCCACGAGGCGCTGCCGCTGACCGGGGTGATCCTCACCAAGGCCGATGGTGATGCCCGCGGCGGTGCGGCACTCTCCGTTCGTCATGTCACCGGCAAGCCGATCAAGTTCATGGGGGTGGGCGAGAAGGTCGATGCGCTCGAGCCCTTCCACCCGGACCGCGTGGCCTCGCGGATCCTCGGCATGGGCGATGTGCTGTCGCTGATCGAGGAGGCCGAGCGTACCGTCGACAAGCGCAAGGCCGAGCAGCTGGCCAGGAAGGTCAAGAAGGGCGACGGCTTCGATCTCGAGGACTTCCGCGACCAGTTGCAGCAGCTCAAGAAGATGGGCGGCATGGGCGGCCTGCTCGGCAAGCTTCCGGGCATGGGCCAGATGGCCGAGATGGCCCAGGGCCCCGGCCCCGAAAAGGAGCTCGGCAAGCTCGAGGCCCTGATCAACTCCATGACCCCCCATGAGCGGCGCAAGCCGGAGGTCATCAATGGCTCGCGCAAGCGTCGCATCGCCGCCGGTGCCGGTCTGCAGGTGCCCGACCTCAATCGCCTGCTCAAGCAGCACAAGCAGATGCAGAAGATGATGAAGAAGGCCGGCAAGAAGGGCGGCATGCAGAAGATGATGCGTGGTATGCCCGGCATGATGGGCGGTGGCGGCCCGGGTGGTCCCGGCGGCATGGGCGGGCCCGGCGGCATGCCCCGGCGGTAGGCCGGAAAAAGGTTCCCAAGCGGGGCTGTTTTCCGTAGAATGCTGCGTCTTCACTGGCTGGACCGCGAAACCTCGCGGCCATCGTCGTGACCGAATCCAACTCAACAGGACAGACTACGCCATGGTTACCATTCGTCTGGCACGTGGTGGCGCCAAGAAGCGTCCCTTCTACCACCTCACCGTGACCGATTCTCGCAATGCCCGTGATGGCCGTTTCATCGAGCGTCTGGGGTTCTTCAACCCGATCGCCCGCGGTCAGGAAGAGCGTCTGCGTGTCGACCTGGATCGCATCACCCATTGGCAGAGCCAGGGTGCACAGCTTTCCGCACGTGTCTCGGAACTCGTCAAGGAAGCGCGCAAGCAGGCCTGAGTGCCTGGCTTGTCAGCCCGAGGACTTGTCAGCTGAGGATCAGGGGTCGTCGATGAGCGATGTCACGCAAGCTCGACAGGACGATCACGTGGTGCTGGGTAGAGTGACCAGTGCCCATGGGGTCAAGGGTTGGGTGAAGGTATATTCCTACACCAGCCCCATGGAAGGCATTCTCGAGTACGGGGATTGGCTGCTTCGCCAGCAGGGGAACTTGAGTCGACACCGCCTGGTGCAAGGCCGTCGACAGGGCAAGGGGCTGGTTGCCTGCCTCGAGGATGTCGATACCCGAGAGGGCGCCGAGGCATTGGCGAATACCGAGATTCTCTTTCCCAAGGCCGACCTGCCCGAACTCGCCGCCAACGATTATTACTGGTACCAGCTCGAGGGTTTGAAGGTCGTGACCCGGGAAGGCGTCGTACTCGGTGTCGTCGCCTTCCTCTTCGAGACCGGTGCCAACGACGTCATCGTCGTCAAGGGAGATGGCGATCAGTCTGTCGATGATCGCGAACGGCTGCTGCCCTTCCTGCCGGATGAGGTGATCGTCGAGGTGGATCTCGACGCCGGCGTGATGATCGTTGACTGGGATCCGGAATTTTGAGTATCGCGCCACCGGCCATGTGGATCGGGATCGTTTCGTTGTTTCCGGAGATGTTCGAGGCGATCACTCGCCACGGTGTCACCGGGAGGGCCGTCGAGAATGGCCAGATCGCGCTGGAGTTCTGGAATCCGCGTGATTTTGCCAACGATCGTCATCGCAGCGTGGATGATCGCCCCTATGGCGGAGGGCCGGGAATGTTGATGAAGGTCGACACCCTGCGCGCCGCGATTCAGGCGGCTCGCGAGCGTGCCGAGCAGGCCACCGGCTTGCGGCCGAGGGTGATCTACCTGTCGCCCCAGGGCCGTCGGCTCGACCAGTCCGGAGTCAAGGAACTGGCCTCGGGGCCGCCCCTGGTGGTGGTGGCGGGGCGTTACGAAGGCATCGATGAGCGCGTGGTGGAGAGCGACATCGATGAGGAAGTGTCGATCGGTGACTATGTGGTCAGCGGTGGTGAGCTGCCGGCCATGGTACTGATCGATGCCGCGGCAAGGCTGGTGCCCGGTGTGCTGGGCCATCAGGACTCCGCGGTCGAGGACTCCTTCAACGACGGGCTTCTGGACTGCCCGCACTATACGCGTCCCGAGGAAATCGACGGGCGTGGGGTGCCTGAGGTGCTGCTGAGCGGTCACCATGGTGCCATTCGGCGTTGGCGATTGAAGCAGTCCCTGGGGCGTACCTGGCAGCGTCGTCCCGATCTGCTGGAGGGCAGGACCCTGAGTGCCGAGCAGCAAGCGTTGCTTGAGGAGTTCATCGACGAATACGCGCTGTCCACCAGATAGGGCAGGGCGGAGGTGCAGGACGCCGGCAACTAAGGCCTGGCGGACCTGTGTCACTTACAGCACCCGCGCTCTCGAGTCTCGTCTCGGGTGCCGGGGTCAGGGTGCTTTCCCCGACGGGGGTGCACCACCTAATCGAGGAGTGGTTGTCATGAGCAGCAAGAACAAGGTGATCCAGGCGCTTGAAGCCGAGCAGATGGGCAAGGAGATTCCTGCCTTTGCCCCCGGTGATACCGTGGTCGTCCAGGTCAAGGTCAAGGAAGGCACCCGTGAACGCCTCCAGGCCTTCGAGGGTGTGGTGATCGGCAAGCGCAACCGCGGCCTGAACTCCGCCTTCACCGTGCGCAAGATCTCTCACGGGGTGGGTGTCGAGAGGACCTTCCAGACCTACAGCCCTCTAGTCGATTCGATCGCCGTCAAGCGTCGTGGTGATGTCCGCCAGGCCAAGCTGTACTATCTCCGCGAGCGCAGCGGTCGTTCCGCACGCATCAAGGAAAAGCTGGGCTGAGCACCCGCCTGTCGGGCTCTGGTGCGCGGCGAGCGCCGCCGCACCGATCGCGAAACCCCGTTACCGCTGCCGCGGGGCGGGGTTTCGTTGCATGAGGGGACGAGATGCGCAGAGTCGAGGAAGAGTGGAGTGCCCTTGTCGATGCCTTCCTCGACGGTCTCTGGCTCGAGCAGGGCGTCAGTGACAACACCCTTTCGGCCTACCGCCGGGACCTGATGGCCTGGGCGATGCATCTGGAGCGACTCGGCGAATCCCTGCTGAGGCCGGATGCCGGCGCCCTGCCGGCCTGGCTCGATGAGCGCCGAGCATCGGGTTACCAGTTGCGCAGCAACGCCCGCCTGTTGTCCAGCCTGAGACGCTTCTACCGCTGGGCCCTGGTGGAGGAAATGATCGCGCAGGATCCGCTGGTGGAGGTGAGGCTTCCGCGGGTACAACCGGCACTGCCGAACACCCTGGAGGAGGACGAGGTGGAACGCCTGCTCGCCGCGCCGGATGTTCGCACCGCTCTGGGTCTGCGCGACCGTGCCATGCTCGAGGTGCTCTACGGGGCCGGTCTGCGGGTGTCCGAGCTGGTGGGCCTGACCACCGATGCCGTCAATCTTCGCCAGGGAGTGGTAAGGGTGCGCGGCAAGGGGGGCAAGGATCGCCTGGTGCCGCTAGGAGAGGAGGCGGTGCATTGGCTGGAACGCTACCTGCGTCATGGCAGGGCCGGGCTGATGGCCGATATCACCCGCCCGGCATTGTTCCCGGGGCGCAGTGACAGGGCGATGACGCGCCAGACGTTCTGGCATCGTCTCAAGGTCCATGCCCTGGTGGCCGGCATCGATCGTCCCCTGTCGCCGCATACCCTGAGGCATGCGTTTGCCACGCACCTATTGAATCATGGGGCCAACTTGCGTGTCGTACAGCTGCTGCTGGGTCACAGCGACCTGTCGACCACGCAGATCTATACCCATGTGGCGCAGGCACGACTGGAAGCCCTGCACGCCGACCATCACCCCCGAGGTTGAATCATGAGAATACGCGCCCGAACCTTCATCGCTGGATTCCTTGCCGCCGGCCTTGCCATGCCGTTGCTGGCGAATGCGCAACCGGCACAACGGCTGGTTGATGCCCTGGAGTTCAATGGCCAAGCCATGCCGGTGGAGACTGTCCGAGAAACGCCCATGTCGGGTATTTTCGAGGTTCGCCTCGAGACCGGCGAGACCCTCTACAGCGATGCTGAGGGACAGTATTTCCTGGTCGGTGATCTCTACGAGAACGCCGACGCCGGCCTGGTCAACCTGACCGAGCGGGGACGTAACGATGCGCGCGCCGAGCAGCTCGCCCTCGTCCCGGACAGCGAGCGGGTGATCTTCCGGGGCACCGGCGAGAGCCGTGCCGAGCTGGTCGTCTTCACCGACACCACCTGTCCCTATTGCCGCAAGTTCCATAAAGAGGTCCCGCGTCTCAATGAATTGGGCATCGAGGTGCATTACCTGGCCTTTCCGCGTACCGGCATGGAGGGTGAAGGTGCGCGGGTGATGCAGCAGGTCTGGTGTGCCGATAACCGGACCGAGGCGATGACGGCCGCCAAGCGCGAGCAGGCACTCACGGAATCCAAGGACTGCGACAATCCGGTCGAGGAACAGTATTATCTCGGCATGGCACTGGGTGTGCAGGGTACGCCGGCCATCATCCTGCCCGATGGCCGGCTGGTACCCGGCTATGTGCCGGCGGAGCGCCTGGCCGGGATGCTCGGCCTCAACGACGAATGAACGTCGATGCCATCTGGCATCGGCCGGGGCCGAGCAAGGCCCTCGATACTCTGCTACACGCCAGATACACACCTGAAAACAAAGGGGAATGACATTGAAACCGGTGAGAGTGGGAATCTGTGGACTGGGAACCGTCGGGGGCGGGACCTTCAACGTGCTGACGCGCAATGCTGATGATATCGCCCGTCGCGCGGGGCGTCCGATCGTCATCGAGCAGGTCGCTTTCCGCAGCCTCAATCCCGACTGTAACATCACCGGTATCAAGACTACCTCGGATGTCTTCGAACTGGCCGCCAATCCGGATATCGATGTGGTGGTGGAACTGATCGGCGGTTATGACGTGGCCCGTGAGCTGGTGCTCACCTCCATCAGGAACGGCAAGCATGTGGTCACCGCCAACAAGGCATTGATCGCCGTGCATGGTAACGAGATCTTCCAGGCCGCCCATGAACAGGGCGTGATCGTGGCCTTCGAGGCCGCGGTGGCCGGCGGCATCCCGGTGATCAAGTCGCTGCGCGAAGGCCTGGGTGCCAATCGCATCGAATGGGTGGCCGGCATCATCAACGGCACCGGCAACTACATCCTGACTCACATGCGCGACGAGGGGCGTGCCTTCGAGGACGTGCTCGCCGAGGCCCAGGCGCTGGGCTATGCCGAGTCCGACCCGACCTTCGATGTCGAGGGTATCGATGCCGCGCACAAGCTGACCATCCTGGCCTCCATCGCCTACGGCGTGCCGCTGCAGTTCGACAGGGCCTTCACCGAAGGGATCTCCCGGATCACCGCGGATGACGTGGAACAGGCCGACAACCTGGGGTATGTCATCAAGCACCTCGGCATCTCGAAGCGGACCGATGCGGGCCTCGAGCTGCGCGTGCATCCGACCCTGATTCCCAAGCAGCGCCTGCTGGCCAATGTCCATGGCGTGAAGAATGCCATTGCCATCATGGGCGATGCCGTCGGGCCGACGCTCTATTATGGCGCCGGCGCCGGTGCCGAGCCCACGGCCTCGGCGGTGGTCGCCGACCTGCTCGACGTGGCCCGCGACATCACCACAGCCCACCGCTATCGGGTTCCCTACCTGGCCTTCAGCGGCATTGGCGACGATGTCGATTTCCTGCCGATCATGCCCATGGAAGACATCATCACCGCCTACTACCTGCGACTGCTGGCGGTGGATCGCCCCGGGGTCCTGGCTCGGGTGGCGACCATCCTCTCCGAGCAGGGCATCTCCATCGAGGCGTTGATCCAGAAGGAAGCGAAGGAGGGAGAACTGGTGCCGATCATCCTGCTGACCCATCGCACCCGCGAGAAGCAGATGAACGAGGCCATTCGCCTGATCGAGTCGCTGGCCGACATCGCCGGGCCGGTGACGCGCATTCGCGTCGAGTCGCTGGATGAGCAGGAGTAAGCCATGCGCTATATCAGCACCCGCGGGCAGGCACCCGCTCTCTCCTTCGAGGAGGTCGTGCTCACCGGCATGGCAAGCGATGGTGGCCTCTATGTCCCGGAGACCGTGCCCCGGCTAAGCCATGACGACCTGGCCGAGATGGCAGGGCTGTCCTATGCCGAGATCGCCTTCCGGGTCATGAAGCCCTATATCAACGGCGAGATCGACGACGCGACCTTCCGCGAGATCGTTCGCGATGCCTACGCGTCCTTCAGCCACGACGCCGTGGTACCGCTCAACCAGCTCGACGCCAACCACTTCCTGCTGGAGCTGTTCCACGGCCCGACCCTGGCCTTCAAGGACGTGGCCCTGCAGCTGCTCGGCCGCCTCCTCGACCACTTCCTCGAGAAGCGCAACGAACGTGCGGTGATCATGGGGGCGACCTCGGGGGATACCGGTTCGGCGGCCATCGAGGGCTGCCGCCACTGCGACAACCTGGACATCTTCATCCTGCACCCCTACCAGCGGGTCTCGGAGGTGCAGCGCCGCCAGATGACCACGGTGCTGGCCGACAATGTCTTCAACGTCGCCATCGAGGGCAACTTCGATGATGCCCAGGCCATGGTCAAGGCGAGCTTCGCCGATCAGTCGTTCCTCAAGGGGGCTCGGCTGGTGGCCGTGAACTCGATCAACTGGGCGCGCATCATGGCGCAGATCGTCTACTATGTGGCCTCCGCGGTAGCCTTGGGCGCCCCCCAGCGCTCGGTGAGCTTCTGTGTGCCCTCGGCCAACTTCGGTAATCTCTTCGCCGGCTACATGGCCTATCGCATGGGATTGCCGGTGGAGCGCTTCGTCATCGCCACCAATGCCAATGATATCCTGCACCGCACCCTGGTGGACAACGACTTCTCGAAGCGGGAGCTGGTGGCGACCCTGACGCCTTCCATGGATATCGTGGTGTCATCCAACTTCGAACGCTTGCTGTTCGAGGCCTATGAGCGTGATGGCGACGCGGTGAGAGACCTGATGGATCGCTTCCAGGCCGAGCCGGCGGTCCTGGCCGAGGCACCGCTCTCACGGTTGCGCGAGATGTTTGCCAGCCACAGGGTGGACGACGCCACTATCCTGGAGGTGATCCGCGAGGCGCATCACCGCACCCAGGAGGTCCTCGATCCGCATACCGCCACCGGCTACCGTGCGGCCGAGCGTGAGCGAGGTGACCCCGGCGTGCCCATGATCACCCTGGCCACGGCGCATCCGGCCAAGTTCGCCGAGGCGGTGGTCAAGGCCGGCTTCCCGGGCGTGCCGCTGCCGCCGCACATGGACGACCTGCTGGAGCGCGAGGAGCGTTATACCGTACTGCCCGCGGAGCTTTCCGCGGTGCAGCAGTTCATGGCCGAGAATCGTCGCTAGTGGAGAGCGGTTTGAACGCCGTCAGCGATCCCATCGATCTGAGTGAGCGCCTGAAGCCGCGGATTCTGCCGCGGCCTCGGGATGCCGCCCTCTATGCCCGCGCCCAGCGAGAGGGGCTCTCCGAGCTGCAGGCGCGGGTGCTGGCCGGGCGGCTCGCCGGCTACCAGGGCGAGCTTTCGCCGCTGGTCTCACCGAGCCTGCGTCATCTGGCCCATCCTGCCCAGCTGAAGGATGCCCGCAAGGCCGCCGAACGCATCGCCCAGGCGGTCGTGGACGACGAGCATATCGGCATTCTCACCGACTATGAGGTGGACGGCATCACCTCCCATGTGGTGATCCGGCGCACCCTGGTCGAGTTGTTCGGCGTGCCCGAGGCGCGGCTGCACAGCCTGATCGGCCACCGGATCCATGACGGCTACGGCATCAGTCTGCCGCTGGTGGAGCGTACCCTGGCACTCGCCCCGCGCCCTAGACTGGTGATCACCGCCGACTGCGGCAGCTCCGATGAGCCGCGTATTGCCCGGCTCAAGGCCGCCGCCATCGACGTCGTGGTCAGCGACCACCATGCCCTGCCGCTGGAGGGTCCCCCGGCCTCGGCCTTCGCCACCGTGAATCCGACCCGTGACGATTGTGACTACCCCGACCAGACCATCGCCGGCTGCATGGTGGCCTGGCTGGTCATGTCCCTGGCCCGCCAGGTGTTGATCGACTGGGGCGTGCTGGCGGCGGCCACGCCCAAGCTCGCGCCCTGGCTCTCCTACGTGGCCCTGGGCACCGTGGCCGACTGCGTGTCGCTGGGCGCCAGTGCGGCCAACCGAGCCGTGGTCAATCATGGGCTGACCCTGATCAATCGTATGGATGCCGCCTGCTGGCGGGCCATGGCCGAGCGACTCGGCGCCGATAGCCTGCCCTTCGATGCCGAGACCCTGGGCTTCCAGATGGGGCCGCGCATCAATGCCCGTTCGCGCCTCGACGACCCCTATGCGGCGCTGCACTTTATGCTTGCGGCGGACGATGCCACGGCGGCACGTCATCTGGAGACGCTCGATCAGGATAATCAGTCGCGCAAGGCCATCGAGGCCGAGATGGCGGAAGATGCGAGGGCGCTGGCGCTGCCGGCGCTGGCCGCCGACGAGCCGGCCATCGTGGTCTTCCTGGAGGACGGTCATCCCGGCGTGCAGGGCATCGTCGCCTCGCGGCTGGTGCAGGCCTTCGGCCGACCGGCGTTGGTACTGACGCCGGCGGCGGCCCCCGCCATGCTGACCGGCTCGGGCCGCTCCATCGAGGGTCTGCACCTGCGCGATGCCCTGCAGCGGACCTTCGAGTTGGCGCCCGAGGCGCTGCCGCGGTTCGGCGGCCACCGCGGCGCCGCTGGGGTGGGGGTCCCGGTCGAGCACTTGGCGACGTTTCGCGCGGCCTTCCTCCAGGCGGTGGGCGAACAGTTGGGTGACGCGGAGCTCTGCCCCCGCGTCTTCACCGACGGTGAGCTCTCGCCCGAGCAGTTGAGCCTTGCCACCCTGGAGGAACTCCAGAGGCTGGGACCCTACGGCCGCGAGTTCGATGCCCCGCTGTTCCAGGGTGATTTCCTGGTCGAGTCCCTGCGGCCGGTGGGAGCCGAGGGCAACCACCTGATGCTGTCACTCTCCGCCGGGCCGGTCATCCACAAGGCCATCTGGTTCCGGGCCCTGACGCCGGGCGAACTGCCGGCCTTCGGGGTCGGCGACGGCCTGCGCTGTGCCTACAGGCTCAACCGCAACCGCTGGCGGGGGCGTGAGAGCCTGCAGCTGATGGTCGAGCACGCCGAAATGATCAATGGATAAATGGGTGGGGCCGCACCTAGGCGGCCACCCCTAGTCGGCCACCCAGAACCACCAAGCGATCAGGGCGATCAGCACCAGGCCAGTGAGATTGATGATCCAGCTCATGACAGGGCCTCCTTCGTTTCCCGGGGTGTCGTGGTCTCCTTGCCGGCATGGGTGTCGCCCCGGGTACGGAACAGGCGTAACCGGTTGGCGTTGCTCACCACGGTGATTGAGGAGAGCGACATGGCGACTCCGGCGATTATCGGCGAGAGCAACGTGCCGGTCACTGGGTAGAGCACCCCGGCGGCGATGGGAATGCCCAGGGTGTTGTAGCCGAAGGCGCCGACCAGGTTCTGCTTGATGTTGCGCAACGTGGCTCGGCTGATCTCGATGGCGGCGGCCACGCCGTGCAGCGAGCCGCGCACCAGGGTAATACCGGCGCTCTCGATGGCCACGTCGGTACCCTGACCGATGGTGAAGCCTACATCGGCGCGGGCGAGTGCCGGGGCGTCGTTGATGCCGTCGCCCACCATGCCCACGATCTCGCCTTCGGCCTGAAGGCGTTCGATCTCGGCGTGCTTGTCCTCGGGCAGCAGTCCCGCGCGGAAGTCGTCGATCCCGACCTCCCGGGCGATGGCGCCGGCGGTATGGGCGTTGTCGCCGCTGAGCATCACCACCTTCAGGCCGTCGGCCTGAAGGCGTTTCACGGCGGCGATGGTGTCATGACGCAGCGGGTCGCTGATGCCGAACAGTGCGGTCAGCTTGCCGTCTACGGTGAGATAGACCACGGTGCGCGCCTTCTCCTCCAGATCCCTGGCAACGTCGCGGCCGCTGGCCAGGTCGATGCCGGCCTCCTCCAGCAGGCGGGCATTGCCCAGCAGCAGCGCCTTGCCGTCGCTGGTCGTTGCCTTGACCCCGCCGCCAGTGACGGTGTCGAAGTCGCGAATCTCGCTGGGCTCGGCCTGTCGCTCTTCCGCGTGCGCCATCAGGGCGGTCGCGAGGGGATGTTCAGAGCCGCGCTCCAGGGCCGCCACCAGGCCTAGCACCTCTCGTTCGTCGCCCTCGAGTACTTCCGATTCCGTTACCTCGGGCTTGCCCTCGGTCAGGGTGCCGGTCTTGTCCACCACCAGGGTGGTGAGCTTACTGGCGGTCTGCAGAGCATCGCCGCTGCGCACCAGCACGCCGTGCTCGGCTGCCTTGCCCACGCCGATCATGGTCGAGATCGGCGTGGCCAGGCCCAGCGCGCAGGGGCAGGCGATGATCAGCACCGTGGTGGCGGTGACGAGCATATGGATGACTCGCGGCTCGGCACCAATGTTGAACCAGATCAGCGCGGTGATCACGGCGATGATCATCACCGAGGGTGCGAAGACGCCCGATACCTTGTCGGCCAGCTTACCGATGGGCGGACGGGAGTTCTGGGCACTGGCCACCTGCTCGGTGATCTGGCCCAGTCGTGTATCGGCGCCCACGCGGGTGGCAAGGTAGACCAGCGAGCCCTTGCCGTTGACCGTGCCGGCGCTCACCTCGTCGCCCTCACCCTTGCCTACCGGTAGGGGCTCGCCGGTGAGCATGGATTCGTCGATATGGCACTGGCCCTCGGTTACTTCGCCATCCACCGGTAAACGCTCTCCGGGGCGCACGCGAATGTGGTCGCCCTGGCGCACCGCATCGATTTCGACCTCGCGTTCCTCGCCGTCGCGGATCACCCGCGCGGTGCGGCTCTGCAGGTCTAGCAGGCGCTTGAGGGCGTCGCTGGTGCGGCCCCGGGCACGCAACTCCAGGGCATTGCCCAAGAGCACCAGGCCAATGATTATGGCCGAGGCCTCGAAGTAGATGCCCCGGGCCACTTCGGGTAGCCAGGGGCCGAAGGCCACCACCGCCATGGAGTAGAGCCAGGCGGTGCCGGTGCCCATGGCGATCAGGGTATCCATGTTGGCCTGGTGATGCTTGAAGTTCTTCCAGGCATTGACGAAGAAGTGCCTGCCCGGGAAGACCAGCACCGCCAGCGTCAGCAGGCCGATCACCAGCCAGTAGAGCTGGCCGGCTCCCATGGGCTGGGGGTGGAAGAAGAACGTGCCGGCCATCAGCGGCACACCCAGCGCCAGCGACCAGGCGCTGCCTTTCAGGCGGCGTCGATAGTCGCGCTTGTCGCGCTCGGCGCGGGCCTGCTCGGCCTCGCGCATGTCGACGATGGGCTCGGCACCGTAGCCCACATCCTCTACGGCGTGAATCAGGGCATCCGGGTCGGCGCGACCGCGTACCTGGGCGGTATGGGTGCCGAAGTTGACCTCTGCGCTGACCACGCCGGGCGTGCGCTCCAGGGCCTTCTGGACGCTCTTCACGCAGCTGGCGCAGGTCATGCCGCCGATCGAGAGGCGGCGGACGCTGGCCCGCTCCCTCTGCGGTTCCGAGGCTGGAGTCGCACTCGAGACATTGTCATCGGTGTCATGCTCCGATCTTGCCTCGGGTGCATCATCCTGATCGGTGGAGGCCTCCTCTCGCTCTCCGGGCGGGTAGCCGGCCTCGCGCAGCAGATGGTCGAGGGTCTCACCATCCAGTTTGGTCGCGACGTCCAGACGCTTTTCTTCGGGGGTGCCGGTGACTTCCGCCTGGTCGTCCCGGGCCTGGATGGCCTTGCGCATGTTGGAAACGCAGCCCTGGCAGCTCATGCCAGGTACGGTGCGCTCCAGGGAATGTCGGCTGTTCATCGGATCTCCTTGTCGCCATCGCGGTTGTCGGTCAAGGGGGCTGGGAAGCTTTCGATCAGGCGACACAGGCTGTAGCCATCCGGTGTGCCGTCGGGCATCTCGGCCCAGGCGCCCAGCGCCTCCTCCATGCGCCTGGCCAGTGCCTGAAGCTTGTGGATCCGTTCATGGATCTGCGGCAGCCGGCTGGCCAGGAGGTCGCGCACCAGAGGGCAGGGCGAGTCACCGTGATCGGCATGATCGAGGATGTCGAGGATCTCGGCCACGGTGAAGCCCAGGGTGCGGGCACGCTGGATGAAGCGCAGCCGGTCCAGGTCCTGCTGGCCGAACAGCTGATAGCCGTTCTCCGGATGACGCTGAGGATGCAGCAGCCCCTCGCGGGTATAGTGGCGCACGGTCTCGGCGGTAACGCCGGCCAGGCGTGCCAGTTCGCTGACCTTCATGGCAACCCCCGGGCTGAGTATTTTCATCAGTATAAAACCTATGGGTAACACAAAGGTCAATCGGGTCCAGGGTTTTTTTGTGCGTTCGGCTCCAGCGCTGTCGTCCCGCCCGCGGCCGGGGGTGGATGCGACTCGGCGGGACTTTCGCTACAATAGTCTTCTTTTCCACGCCGCCGGGGCCTGCCAGCCGCGGCGGCGGTTTTTCCACTGAAGCGTTACGCGAGCGAGCCCATGCTGGAAACCAATCCTATTCATATTCTCCTCAAGGACCTGTCCGAGCGGACAGATGTCCTGAGGGGGTATCTTTGACTATGCCGAAAAGAAGGATCGGTTAGAGGAAGTCACCCGGGAGCTGGAAAATCCGGATGTCTGGAGTGATCCGGATTACGCCCAGAAAATCGGCAAGGAGCGGGCTTCCCTGGAACTCGTGGTCGAGACCCTCGATACCCTGAGCCAGGGGGTCGCGGATAGCCGTGATCTCCTGGAGCTGGCCGAGATGGAGGAAGACGAATCCACGGTGGCGGAAGTGGAAAAGGAACTCCTGGGCCTGCAGACCAGCCTCGAGAAGCTCGAGTTTCGGCGGATGTTCGCCGGCGGGATGGATCCCAACAACGCCTATCTGGATATCCAGGCGGGTTCCGGCGGCACCGAGGCCCAGGACTGGGCCAATATGCTGCTGCGCATGTACCTGCGCTGGTGCGAGCACCATGGCTTCAAGGCCGAGATCATCGAGGTCTCCGCTGGTGACGTCGCGGGGATCAAGTCGGCATCCCTGCATGTTCAGGGCGACTACGCCTTCGGCTGGCTGCGCACCGAGACTGGCGTTCATCGGTTGGTGCGCAAGAGTCCCTTCGACTCCGGGGGGCGTCGCCACACGTCCTTCGCCTCGGTGTTCCTGTCCCCGGAGATCGATGACAGCTTCGAGGTGGAGATCAATCCCTCTGATCTTCGCGTCGACACCTATCGCTCCAGCGGTGCCGGCGGTCAGCACGTCAACACCACCGACTCCGCCGTACGCATTACCCATGAGCCCACGGGTATCGTCGTGGCCTGTCAGGGCCAACGCAGCCAGCATGCCAACCGCGACTTCGCGATGAAGCAGCTCAAGGCGAAGCTCTGGGAACTTGAAATGCAGAAGCGCAACGCCGCCAAGCAGGAAGCCGAGGACTCCAAGGCCGATATCGGCTGGGGAAGCCAGATCCGCTCCTATGTCCTGGACGACCAGCGCATCAAGGACCTGCGGACGGGCGTTCAGACCAGCAATTGCGAGAAGGTGCTGGATGGCGATCTGGACGCCTTCATCGAAGCCAGCCTCAAGCAGGGTCTGTAATTCATCCAACAGGTAGTGACATGGCCACCCAGGATTCATCCCAGCAGGACGACAACCATCTCATCGCCGAGCGGCGCACCAAGTTGGCCGAACGCCGCGAGCTTGCAAAGGCTCGCGGCGAGAGCGCCTTCCCCAACGATTTCCGCCGCGACAGCCTGGCTGCCGAACTGCTGGCCGAACTGGGGGACAGGGACAAGGAATCCCTCGAGGCATTGGGGCGCCGGGCCGCGGTGGCCGGCCGCATCATGCGCAAGCGCGGGCCCTTCATCGTCATTCAGGATGTCTCCGGGCAGGTTCAGCTGTACGTCGACAAGAAGGGCCTTCCAGCGGCGGTGCTCGAGGACATAAAGGGCTGGGACATCGGCGATATCGTGGCCGGGCAGGGGCCGGTGCACAAGTCCGGCAAGGGCGACCTCTATGTGATGATGGAAGAGGCGAGGCTGCTGACCAAGAGCCTGCGGCCGCTACCCGACAAGTTCCATGGTCTGACCGACATGGAGGCGCGTTACCGGCAGCGCTATGTCGACCTGATCATGAACCCCGACTCCCGACGGGTCTTTCAGACCCGCGCCGCGGTGATCAGTGCCATGCGTCGCTTCTTCGAGGCCCATGGCTTCATGGAGGTGGAGACGCCGATGCTGCAGCCGATTCCCGGCGGCGCGGCGGCCAGGCCCTTCATTACCCATCACAACGCGCTGGACATGGACATGTACCTGCGCATCGCGCCTGAGCTCTACCTCAAGCGCCTGGTGGTCGGTGGCTTCGAGAAGGTCTTCGAGATCAACCGCAACTTCCGCAACGAAGGGCTCTCCACCCGGCACAACCCCGAGTTCACCATGGTGGAGTTCTACTGGGCCTATGCGGACTACCGCGACCTCCTCGATCTGACCGAGGCGATGCTGCGCGCCACGGCCCAGGAGGTGCTCGGCACCAGCGTGCTCGAGTATCAGGGAAGCACCTATGACCTCGGCAAGCCCTTCGCGCGACTGACCCTGCGCGAGGCGATACTCACCCACGGCGAGGGCATCGAGGAGGCGGATCTGGCGACCCTGGAGGCCGCTCGTGCCCTGGCCGAAAGGCTCGGCGTCCGAGTCAGGGACGGCTGGGGGCTGGGCAAGCTGCAGACCGAGATCTTCGAGGAGGTGGCCGAGCATCGACTCGACCAGCCGACTTTCATCATCGAATACCCGGCCGAGGTGAGTCCCCTGGCCCGCCGCAAGGACAGCGACCCCTTCGTCACGGAGCGCTTCGAGTTCTTCGTCGGGGGGCGCGAGATCGCCAATGGCTTCTCGGAGCTCAACGATGCCGAGGACCAGGCCGAGCGATTCCAGGCCCAGGTGGCCGAGAAGGAGGCCGGGGATCTCGAGGCGATGTATTACGATGCCGACTATGTCCGGGCGCTGGAGGTCGGCCTGCCGCCCACGGCGGGCGAGGGCATCGGCATCGACCGCCTGGTGATGCTGTTCACCGATAGCCCCTCGATCCGCGATGTGCTGCTGTTTCCGGCCATGCGTCCCGAGGTGGACTGATCGGAGCGGAAGTATTGGTAAGCGGCGCAGTGAGCGCCCATAATGGTCGGCGTTTCGACGTCGAGGAGACCATGATGAAACTGCTCAACCGCTCCGCTCTGAGCGTCAGGCCGACCCGGCATTTCGTTGACTGGATCAATGCCCTGGAGCCCATCATGGGCGAGGACGACCTGACCCTGGCCGATGTCGAAAAGGAAAGCACCGTCTACCTGATTCCGGAGATGGAATCGCCCGAGGACCTCGATGCCTTCATTCGTGAGCGATATCTGGAGATCCTCGAGACCGAGTTGCGGGCCTGGGAAGAGGATCAGCGCCAGTGGCCCGAGACAGTCGACTGGTCGCTGTTTCAGCGCTTCCTTCAGGTCGAGCACAGTTACCTCGCCATCGACCTGGACAACGAGACGGCCCTCGAGATCGCCGAGGTGGATGACAGTTTGCTGCTGGAAACCGATCAGGACTGATCCTCCTGCCCGACAGACACCTCGAGAAAACCGGCTGCGGCCGGTTTTCTCGTGACGGAAGCCCGAGATGAGTCGACTCTTCGAAACCCTGCCCGGCGACGATGGCCTGCCCGGCAGGGAGCGACGCCTGGCGGTAACGGCGCTGATCCTAGGCACCTCGATGGCCGTGGTGGATACCACCATGGTCAATATCGCGCTGCCTTCCATTGCGGCCGACCTCGGGGTCTCCGCCTCCCGTGTGGTCTGGGTCACCAACCTCTTTCAGATCGTCTGTGCCGCCTTCCTGCTGGTGTTCGCCGCCGTCAGTGAACTGGTCAGCCGTCGACGCCTCTATGTAGTCGGTCTGTCGCTGTTCGTCTTGTCTTCCCTGGGCAGTGCCCTCTCGACGAGCCTGGAGATGCTGCTGGTGTTCCGGGCATTGCAGGGCCTGGGTGCGGCGGCCACCCTGTCGATCGGCCCCTCCCTCTATCGGTCGATCTTCCCGTCGCGCCTGCTGGGGAGCGCCCTGGGACTCAGCGCTCTGGTGGTGGCCGCGGGCTATGCCGCCGGCCCGACCATCGGCGGACTGGTTCTTTCCGTGGGCAACTGGCCCTGGTTGTTCGTCCTGCACCTGCCCCTGGGCTGCTGCGCCCTGGTCCTGGCCTGGCGGGCCCTGCCCCGGGAACGGGGCCGTCGGGGTGGCTTCGACGGTCTCGGTGCCCTGCTCTCGATCACCATGCTGGGCAGCTTCTTCCTGGCCATGGACGGCATGGGTCAAAGCATGGCGACCTGGCAGATCCTCGCCTGGGTCACGATTTGTCTCGCTGCCGGTTCCGGCTTCCTGGCACGTCAACGGCGGGCCCCGCATCCTCTCCTGCCCTTGTCACTGTTCCGGGAG
>JAGXGN010000158.1 GCA_024636705.1 Halomonas sp. | reverse complement strand
TGGATCGAAAAGGCACGTCGGCTGGTGATGCACCATGACCGACGTGTTGAAGTCTCCGAAGCTTGGGTATGGCTGGCAGCTGGCCGCCAATTACTCAACCGGTTAACTCACACGGCCTGAGATAATTTGTAAACACCCTCTCAGCGGGCAAGCAGTCGGCCCAGCTCAGCATCGCGAAAGGCGCGGTCCAGGCCATCCGAGAGCAGGTCGTTGACCATGCGGGCATTGGTGTCACGGTCCGGGCGGACAGCGAAACTCTGGGTGCGCCGGGACGTGTAGGTCCCGGTGTAGGTGTTGCCACCATTGACGGCTTCGGCGACAAACACCGCCTCCAGGCGGGCCTCGTCGATGACCGGACGACTTTCCCCCCGCTCGTACCCGAGACGCTCAAGCGTCAGCGTCAAGCTGGGGCGGCCCTCGGCATGCTCGGTGGTCGGTGAGAAGCCCATCTCGCGGACGGCGCGCTCGGCCTCGCGCTGCAGCCTGGGGATCAGTTCATGGGCGCTGACGGTGATGGTGGCGGTGGACATGGCGCTTCCGCTTCGCGTGCCGATCACCCCGCTGTCACGGCCATCCACGGCGACCACGGTCACGGCCTGGCCGCTGCCGATCTGGGGGACGGCCGCCGTGCGCTTCGGGTCGAGCTGGAGATAGTGGGGGCTGGCGCAACCGGCAAGCCACACAGTGGCGAGCATCAGGGCAGAAAAACGGAGTAAGTGGCGACGACGCATGCGGGCACTCCCAGTAGAACGAGGTTGAATAATCATCCGAGTATATCGGCTCCTGGCGGGGCCTGCTCGACCGACGACCCGGTGTCGAGACCAGAGTCACGGCGAGCGGTTCCGACGGCTGGCGCTCTGGTAGACTGTCGTCTCGATTCCATCAGGTTCTGAACGCATCCACGACAGGCTGGCCAATGTCCGAGACGACCCGAGACTTCTATATCGCACCCTCCATCCTTTCTGCCGACTTCGCCCGCCTGGGTGAAGAGGTGGACGATGTGCTGGCCTCCGGTGCGGATATCGTCCACTTCGATGTGATGGACAACCATTTTGTGCCCAACCTGACCATCGGTCCCATGGTCTGCGAGGCGTTACGCAAGCATGGCGTCACCGCCCCGATCGATGCCCATCTGATGGTCAAGCCGGTTGACCGCTTGATCGGTGACTTCATCGATGCCGGTGCGAGCTATATCACCTTTCATCCCGAAGCCTCCGACCATATCGACCGCTCCCTGCAACTCATTCGAGACGGTGGCTGCAAGTCGGGCCTGGTGTTCAATCCGGCGACACCCCTGTCGTTCCTCGACTACGTGATGGACAAGGTCGACATGGTATTGCTGATGAGTGTCAATCCCGGCTTTGGCGGCCAGGCCTTCCTTCCCGGCACCCTGGACAAGCTCCGCGAGGCGCGTCGGCGCATCGACGCCTCCGGCCGGGATATTCGCCTGGAGATCGATGGAGGCGTGAAGGTCGAGAACATCGCGGAGATTGCCCGTGCTGGTGCCGATACCTTCGTGGCCGGTTCGGCCATCTTCAAGGCGCGTAACGAAGTCGATCCTCATCACTACGACAGCGTGCTTCGCGAGTTGCGCGAGCAGTTGGCCGGGATGTCCTCTCGGCCATGAGCGAGGCGATGACGGAGCCGCTATGGCATCTCTATCTGATCGAGACGGCCGGGGGGTCTCTCTATACCGGCATTACCACCGATGTGGCGCGTCGCCTGGTCGAGCATGAATCGGGGCGGGGTGCCAAGGCGCTGCGGGGGCGAGGGCCGCTGCGCCTGGTTCATCAGGAGCCGGTCGGCACGCGCTCCCAGGCCTTGCGCCTGGAAGCCTCCGTCAAGCGGCTGTCGTCCCGGGGCAAGCGGCACTGGGTGTCCTGTCGAGAAACGTTGACGAGGTGATGGCTTGACGTTTTACAAGGAAATGTTTAACTCTAACCTGTCGTGCGAAAGCGCATGTCGACGCAACAGGAGATAACAATGAAAAAGACAGTATTGGCAATGGGTGTTGCCGCCGGTGCCATGGCGATCACCGCCGCGCATGCCCAGGAAGCCACCACGCTGGAGAAGCTCGGCAGTTTTCAGTCGACCGGAACGACCGAGCACATCGTCATCGATCAGAACTCGTCCAGTGCCGATGCGATTCGCAATACCCTGCAGCGCATCGAACTCCCGGATGGCTTCGAGATCGACCTCTACGCCCTGGTGCCCGATGCACGCCATATGGCGGTTGGTCCCCAGGGTGTTGTCATGTTCGTCGGTACCCGGAAGAGCGAAGTCTGGGCGGTGACCGACCGTGACAAGGATCGCGTGGCCGATGAGGTGAAGAATTTCGCCCCTTCACTGACCAAGGCCATCCCCAACGGACCCTGCTTCTCACCGGATGGTGTCCTGTACATCGCCGAACAGAATCGCTTGCTGGCCTATCCGGCGGCCGAATTCTTCTACGAGAGCCCCGATGTGGTTGCCGTTCCGGTCATTCCCGGAGGCGAACTCATCCCCGAGGAATTCGTCAGCTACAACCATACCGCCCGCGTCTGCGATGTGGGTCCCGACGGCAAGCTCTATGTCTCCCTGGGTCAGCCCTACAATGTGCCGCCCAAGGAGCACCTCGAGACCTTCAACGAGTACGGCATGGGCGGAATCATCCGGCTCAACCAGGATGGCAGTAACCGTGAGGTCTATACCTACGGGGTGCGCAACTCGGTAGGACATGACTTCCATCCGACCACCGGAAATCTCTGGTTCACCGACAATCAGGTCGACGGAATGGGTGACAACATTCCGCCCGGCGAGATAAATCGCCAGACCGAAAAAGGCCAGAATTTCGGTTTCCCCTGGTATGGCGGCGGCAATGTACGTACCAACGAGTATATGGAGGAGGAAATCCCGGCGGATGTCGTTGACCCGGTGGTGGAAAACGTGGCCCACGCGGCCGATCTAGGCATGATGTTCTACACCGGTAACATGTTCCCCAAGGCCTATCAGGGTGGCATCTTCTCCGCCCAGCACGGCTCCTGGAACCGTACCGAACCCATCGGGGCAAGGGTCATGTTCACCCCGGTGGATGCCGAGGGTAATGTGACAGGCGAAACCGTGCCGTTCGCCGAGGGATGGCTGGACGAGAACGGGGAATACCTGGGCCGCCCGGTCGCTGTGACTCAACTGCGTGACGGTTCCCTGCTGGTCTCCGACGACCTGGCCGGTGCCATCTATCGCATTTCCTACAATCCTATGGCGTCAGAGTAAGTCCTGTCCCGCCTCGCCCGGCAGTCTAGCTGCCGGGCGAGGCGTTATCCTTCCATACGAGAATTCCCGATGCGTACCCTATTAAAGGCGTCATGCCTTCTGACGCTGGTTGGGCTGTCAGCCGGCGTCATGGCCGCCGATCCGGCAATTGGAAAGAAAATGGCCGCTACCCAATGTCGAACCTGCCATGGGCTGGATGGTATTGCCCAGATCCCGATTGCCCCCCACCTGGCCGGTGAGAGCCGAATCTATCTCGAGACCCAGCTCAAGGCCTTTCGGAGTGGCAAGCGTGAGCACGAGATGATGTCGGTCATCGCCAAGGACCTGAGTGACGAGGACATTTCCAACGTGTCCGCTTGGTTTGAGTCCATCCAGATCACCGCGACTATGCCCGAGTGAGGGCCCATCGATCCATGGACCACCGTGCGGCTGGACCTATCCCTCCCGCCTTCCGATGATCCCTGCATGCATCCCATCCTGAGCGATATCCGCCTGGTGACCTTCGATCTGGATGGGACCCTGGTCGACTCGGTGCCCGACCTGGCGCTGGCCGTGGACGCCACCCTGTCCGAACTGGGCCTGCCGGCTGCCGGCGAGGCCAGAGTGCGCGACTGGGTGGGCAATGGGTCGCTCGTCCTGATGGAGCGCGCGCTTCAGTACGCAACACAAGCCAGCGAGGCGCCGGAAGCCTCCAGCCGTGATCGTATCTCAGTTGACAGCACTCTGCTGGAGCGCGCCCACGCCGCCTTTCTTGAGCACTATGGCCGCGACCCCGGCGCTCATACCCGGCTCTATCCGGGGGCCCGCGAGGCCCTGGATGCCCTGCATGACAGGGGCATTCCGCTGGCGCTGGTGACCAACAAGCCCCACGCCTTTATCGCCCCGCTGCTGGAGGGACTGGGACTGGCCGAGCACTTCGCGCTCTGCCTGGGTGGCGACAGCCTGCCCGAGAAGAAGCCGGACCCGGCACCGCTGCTGCATGTGGCGGCTCATTTTCGGGTGCCGCCTGCTGCCTGCCTGATGGTGGGGGATTCTCGTCACGATATTGCCGCCGGCAGGGCGGCCGGCTTTCGCACCCTGGCCGTGCCTTACGGCTATAATCATGGCGAACCGGTGTCTGCCAGCGGGCCCGATGCCGTGGTTGATTCACTTTCACAACTCGTTTAGGGTAATTTCGCTCAAGCCCTTTCTCCAAGCCCTTGCTCGATGGACTGCCGCATGCCGCTGGAAGCCCCCTCATATCAGGTCGGTGATCGTCTCCTGGCCACCGATGCGTCGATGTTGCCTATCGTCACGCCCGCTGGCTGGCGATGGTGAGGCTTGGCGCCTAGCACGATCTCGCCTTTCACCATCGAACCTTGCCTTCATCGAGGAACCGGGCATGATGACTTCCGAACATTTCCATGAGCTGGCCGCCGCCGGCTACAATCGCATTCCGGTCACCCGTGACGTCCTGGCCGATCTCGATACCCCGCTTTCCACCTACCTGAAGCTCGCCGACGAGCCCTGGACCTTCCTGCTGGAATCCGTCCAGGGAGGCGAGAAATGGGGGCGTTATTCGATCATCGGGCTGCCCTGTCGCGAGCGCATCGAGGTGCGGGGGTTTGTGGTCAGCCATATTCTGGACGGTGACCATCTCGGCGCTACGGAGGTGGAAGACCCGCTCGAATGGATCGAGCAGTTTCAGCGGCGTTTCCGGGTGCCACGACTGGATGACCAGCCACGATTCGACGGTGGCCTGGTGGGTTATTTCGGCTACGACACCATCCGCTATATCGAACCGAGGCTGAGAGGCACGCGGGTTGCCGACAAGCCCGATCCCATCGGGGTGCCGGATATCCTGCTATTGGTCTGCAACGATCTGGTGGTGTTCGACAACCTCAGTGGTCGTCTCACCCTCTGGACGCATGCCGATCCCGGCGAAGATGCCGCCTATGAGCGGGCAAGGGATCACCTCGAGCGTCTCGAGGTGCGTCTTCGCAGTGCCACCTTCAATACCATCAGCCCCGGCACCGGGCGCAGTGCCGTGGAAGAAGGCCACTTCACGTCCGGGTTCACCGAGGCGGGCTTCAAGGCGGCGGTGGAGACCATCAAGGAATACGTCCTCGCCGGCGATGTCATGCAGTGCGTCCCCTCCCAGCGGCTGTCCATTCCCTACCGGGCGGCACCGCTGGATCTCTACCGGGCCCTGCGAAGCCTGAACCCCTCGCCCTACATGTTTTTCCTCAACCTGGCAGACCATCAGGTGGTGGGCTCTTCCCCGGAGATCCTCACCCGGCTGGAGGATGGGGAAGTCACGGTTCGTCCCATTGCCGGGACTCGGGTGAGGGGGCATACCGAGGAAGAGGACCTCGCCCTGGAAGCCGACCTGCTGGCCGACCCCAAGGAAATCGCCGAGCATCTGATGCTGATCGATCTGGGACGCAATGATGTTGGTCGGATCAGCGAGACCGGCTCGGTGAAGGTCACCGACCAGATGGCGGTGGAGCGTTACTCCCACGTCATGCACATCGTCTCCAACGTGACCGGGCGGCTGAAGCCAGGACTCACCGCCATGGATGTGCTGCGCGCCACCTTTCCGGCCGGCACCCTGTCCGGCGCACCGAAGATCCGTGCCATGGAGATCATCGACGAGGTCGAGCCGGTCAAGCGGGGCATCTATTCAGGCGCAGTGGGCTACCTCTCCTGGCATGGGAACATGGATACCGCCATCGCCATCCGTACCGCGGTGATCAAGGATGGTCAGCTGCATATCCAGGCCGGTGCGGGTATTGTGGCCGACTCGGTGCCCGAGATGGAATGGCAGGAGACCCTCAACAAGGGCCGGGCCCTGTTCCGGGCCGTCGCCATGGCCGAGCGAGGCTTGGATAACCTCGAGTAACGTCGCCCCACGAGCGACCCGAATCCCACTGTCCGGTCTGAACCGGGCAAGCGCCCCGAGGTGTTGGCCCCGAGGTGTTGGAGAGGTAGATCATGAAAGTTCTCATGCTGGATAACTATGACAGCTTCACCTTCAACCTGGTGCAGTACCTCGGGGAACTGGGGGCGGAGGTGGTCACCCATCGCAACGACGCCATCAGCCTCGAGGAAATCGAGGCGCTGGCGCCTAGCCACCTGGTGATTTCTCCCGGCCCCTGCACGCCCAACGAGGCGGGACTCTCCCTGGCGTCGGTCCGCCGATTCGCGGGTGAAATTCCCATCCTCGGCGTCTGTCTTGGCCATCAGGCCATCGGCCAAGTCTATGGCGGCAGGGTGGTGCGTGCGCCCCAGGTGATGCATGGCAAGACCTCGCGCATTCGCCATGACGGCCAGGGTGTCTTCGAGGGGTTGGAAGACCCGCTCGAGGTGACCCGTTATCATTCCCTGGTGGTGGAGCGGGAGAGCCTGCCGGCGTGTCTCGAGATCACCGCCTGGTGCGATGACGATGACGTCACGCCCGGCGTGATCATGGGGCTTCGCCACCGTGAACTGGATGTCGAGGGGGTGCAGTTCCATCCCGAATCCATCCTGACCCGCCAGGGGCACGAGCTGCTGGCCAACTTCCTGAAACGTCGCTGAATCGTCAGGCGAGAGGAGAATCATCCCATGCAGATGCGAGATGCCATCGCCGCGGTGATGCGCCGCGAGGATCTGAGCTTCGAGGCGACCCATGCGGTAATGCACCAGATCATGACCGGTGAGGCCAGCGATGCGCAGATCGGTGGCTTCCTGATCGGCCTGGCGATGAAGGGCGAACGGGTCGAGGAGATCAGCGCCGCGGCACAGGTCATGCGCGACCTGATGAAGCGCGTGCGGGTCGACGCCGAGAACGTGGTGGATATCGTCGGCACCGGCGGCGATGGTGCCAACCTCTTCAATGTCTCCACGGCGGCCAGTTTCGTGGCCGCCGCCGCCGGGGCCCATGTGGCCAAGCACGGCAATCGTGGCGTCTCCTCGTCTTCCGGCAGCGCCGACCTGTTCGCCGTGGCCGGTATTCACCTGGATCTGGATGCCGCCCAGGTGGGACGCTGCATCGAGCAGGTGGGAGTCGGCTTCATGTTCGCGCCCAATCATCATCCCGCCATGCGCTTCGCCGTGGGTCCCCGCCGCGAGATGGGTGTGCGCACGCTGTTCAACATCCTGGGGCCATTGACCAATCCGGCCGGGGCCCCTAACCAGGTGCTGGGTGTCTATGCCGCCGACCTCGTTCCCCTGATGGCCAGGGTGCTCAAGCAACTGGGAAGCCGCCATGTGATGGTGGTACACGCCGAGGATGGCCTGGACGAGATTTCACTGGCAGCCCCCACCCGGGTGGCCGAACTGCGCGATGGTCAGATCAGTGAGTACCGCCTCTGTCCGGAAGACGTGGGTATCGAGCGCCAGTCACTCGACCCGCTGCGAGTCCAGAGCGCCGAAGACAGCCTGAGGCTGGTGCAGCAGTCACTGACGGGTGAGGGAGCCGCCGCTGACATCGTTGCCCTGAATGCCGGTGCGGCCCTCTACTGTGCCGGAATCGCCGATACCGTCAGGGAAGGGGTGGAAATGGCCCAGGATGCCCAGGCCTCGAAACTGCCGCTGGAGAAGATGAAGGAACTGGCCGATTTTACTAGGGTACTCACGCCATGAACGCCTTGACGCCCACCCTTGTTCACCTGCCTGTCAGGACCGCCTCATGACTGCCGAAGTACCGACCATCCTTACCCGCATCCTGGCCCGCAAGGAAGAGGAAGTCGCCGAGCGCCGCCGCGCGGTGTCCGAGGCCGAGCTTCTGTCCCTGGCCGCCCGGCAGAGCGAGCCGCGAGGCTTCATCGCGGCCCTGAGTCGTCGCATCCGCGACGGCGATCCGGCGGTGATCGCCGAGATCAAGAAGGCCTCGCCTTCCCGGGGCGTGATTCGCGAGGACTTCCGTCCCGGCGAGATCGCCGCCAGCTATGCCGAAGCGGGTGCTGCCTGCCTGTCGGTGCTCACCGATGCCGACTTCTTCCAGGGTCATGAGGACTTTCTGATCGAGGCACGCGAGGCCTGCACGCTACCCGTGATCCGCAAGGACTTTATTACCCACGGCTATCAGGTGAGCGAGGCCCGCGCCATTGGCGCCGACTGCATCCTGCTGATCGTCGCCGCCCTGGATGATGCCCGTATGGCCGACCTGCACCAACAGGCGGTCGGGCTGGGAATGGATGTTCTGGTGGAGGTCCACGATGCCCTGGAACTGGATCGAGCACTCAAACTCGATCTTTCCCTGGTGGGCATCAACAACCGCGACCTGCACACTTTCGATACCCGCCTGGAGACGACACTGGAACTGCTGCCGCGCATTCCGGCTGGCGTCACCGTGGTCACCGAGTCGGGTATCCACTCCCCCGACGACGTGCTGCGCATGCGCGAGCACGACGTCAACGCCTTCCTGGTCGGCGAGGCCTTCATGCGCGAGGCCGACCCCGGCGAGGCACTGCGGCGGCTGTTTTTCTGACCGGCACTCGGTAGCTGAGCTGCCGGCTACCTTGGAACCCGATGAACTGGTCTAATTGGAATGGACGCTTTGGAATGAGCGCTTATGGCCACGACGCCATTGGGCGCTCATTGGCTTGTCCGATGGCGAATGTTTCTGCTGGCAGTCTAGCTGAGCCTCTGTGAGTTTATTGTTCGGCAGCAGGATAACTACGTTGCCGGTGGGCAACGCTGGGGTGGAGGGGAGTATAGCTAGGCGGGTGAGTGGGCCCACCATCGCATCGGCAGGGTGCTGCCTGCCAGTGACGACGCCAGGGTCTCGAGGTCGAACGAGGTGAGCGAGTCGAGGGCAGCACGTTCATGCTGCCAGGGGGCCAGGTGCCAACCCGGGGTGGAGTCGTTGTCGGCCGATGACCGGCGCAATGCCTGCCAGGACCGCTCGACGGCCTCGTCGTGGGTCTCGGGTGGCCCCTGTCGCGCAAGTAGTCCACGACGAAGCCGCTCCAGTTCGGGTTCGTCAAGCCGAGCCAACCTCACGGCATCGGCGTCGAGAAACGCGAGGATAGCTTGACGCAGTGTGTCGACCGAGGCCTGAGGCGACTGCACGACATAGCCC
>JAGXGN010000157.1 GCA_024636705.1 Halomonas sp. | reverse complement strand
GTGGGAACCACCTGATCCATGCCGAACTCAGTAGTGAAACCGCTCAGCGCCGATGGTAGTGTGGGGCTTCCCCATGCGAGAGTAGGTCATCGTCAGGCACCTTATTCAGACACCCCGGCCTTTGGTCGGGGTGTCGCCGTTTCGGGGGCTTCCCATGGAGAGTTCCGGGGTGCCGGCCACCGGAGCGCCGGCCGGATCATCGTCAGGCACCTATACCGAATCCCCCAGTCTCATTAGAGACTGGGGTTTTTCTCGTTCTGGGACAACGGATTTCCGGGGCTGGCCGAGTTCCGCTAGAATGAGCCTTTTCCCGTCAGGGGCTAGAGGCATGACCATCGGTGACCTGATCCGCCTGTTGAGCGATGGCGAGTTCCATTCCGGCGAGCAGCTGGGAGAGGCGTTCGGCGTGTCGCGTGCGGCCGTCTGGAAACAACTGAAGAAACTCGAGTTGCTGGGCATTGAAATGGAGGCCGTCAAGGGTCAGGGATATCGGTTGGCAGAGCCCCTTGAGTTACTGGATGGTGACCGTATCGTCGAGGAATTGTCCGACAGCGCCCGGCTGCATTTATCGCAGCTATACACGGAGGATACGCTGCCGTCGACCAACGCCTTCCTGCGGGAACGCTTTTCTCGAGGTGGGGGGCACGCCGAGATCTGCCTCGTCGAGCAACAGAGTGCCGGACGAGGCCGCAGGGGGCGACCCTGGATCACGCCCTGGGGTCGGACCCTGATGTTTTCCTTGGGCTGGCGTTTCGAATCGGGAGTGGGGGGACTCGAGGGGCTGAGTCTGGCAATCGGCGTGGTGCTGGCAAGAGTGCTGGAGCGACATGGCGCACGCCCCCTCCTGAAATGGCCCAATGATGTATTGCTGGAAACGTCGGAAGGCAAGCTTGGCAAGTTGGCCGGGATACTGGTGGAGATGAGTGGTGATGCGGCAGGACCCTGTGAGGTGGTGGTGGGCATGGGCGTCAATGTCGATCTCCCGAATAGCTTCCGGGCCGGCATTGATCAGCCGGTGGCGGCCGTCCTTGACCAGGCGCCTGATCTGTCGCGTCATCGGCTGGCGGTGGAACTGCTTGACGCCCTGTTGCCCTTGATGGCGAGGTTCGAGGAAGACGGCTTCGCGGCCTGGCAAGAGGAGTGGAATGCTCGCCACGCCTTTGCCGGATACGAGGTCGATATTGCTATGGGAGAACGACGGGAGACGGGTATGGCAGAGGGAGTCGATGCCTTGGGGGGGCTCTGGATACGGCAGCATGGTGATCGGCTGAGGCTTTCGGGTGGTGAAATCAGCGTGCGTGTGCGTCCATGATCCTGGATCTCGACATCGGCAACACCCTTTCCAAGTGGCGACTCAAGGATAGAGACAGCAGCGAGATTCGCTCCCGTGGAGCCGTCTGGACACGTGAGGAGTGGCGACCGGGGGCCGATATCCCCGATCTCGACGTGGTCGAGGCCGTGCGGATCGCAAGCGTGGCGCGCCGGTCGGTACTGGATCAGACGGTGGAGTTGTTGCGTCACGAGGTCGGTGTGGTGCATGTGGCGCGCTCCACTCCCGAAGCCCTGGGGGTCACCAATGGATATCTGGAGACGGGGCGCCTCGGGGTCGACCGCTGGATGGGCGTGCTGGCCGGTTACCAGCTAGCCGGCGGCTGCTGCAGTGTGGATTGCGGCAGTGCGATCACCATCGATTTCGTTCTTCCCGGCGGACGCCACGTGGGTGGCTATATCATACCCGGCTTGCGCTTGATGAAGGAGAGCCTTCAATTGGGAACGCGGAACGTGGCGATCGATCCGGATACGGAGGCCGAAGAGCTGCTCTTGCCGGGACTGCGTACCGTGGAAGCGGTGAATCATGGCATCTACATGGCCGCCGTCAGTGCGGTGAACAGGATCTATTGCGAAGTCTGTGATCGTGAAGGGGTGGCACTGCCGCTTCTGTTGACAGGAGGCGATGCCCGAGTCGTTTCGCGGGGTATCCAGGTGCCCCACGGGGTCTGGCCGGACATGGTCTATGGTGGACTCGAGGCCTGTTTTCCGTTGACGGCGTCGGAGCGGGCGGGGCGGATGTCCGGCGCCCCGCGTGTGCCGGTGCCCGTTGGCCTGGAAAAAATCCGCGCTGGCCTTGCGTTCTCGATGCTGCTTTGACACAATGCGCCGCGTTCTGCAGAGGAAACACTGTGTGTCGGCCTGCTAGAAAGATTCCCAGGAAGGCAGAAAAAACAGTAACTTGACAGCGGAACTGAAGATGGTAACATCTTCGCCTTGCTGGAGGGGTTCCCGAGTGGCCAAAGGGAGCAGACTGTAAATCTGCCGCGAAAGCTTCGAAGGTTCGAATCCTTCCCCCTCCACCAGATTTTGCTGATGTCCTCCCAGGCTGCATGGTGGAACACGGCAGGAAAGAGTGGGTTGGCGGGCATAGTTTAATGGTAGAACCTCAGCCTTCCAAGCTGATGATGCGGGTTCGATTCCCGCTGCCCGCTCCAGGTATCCATGCATGATACCCATGAACGATGCTCATGTAGCTCAGGGGTAGAGCACACCCTTGGTAAGGGTGAGGTCGACGGTTCAAATCCGTCCATGAGCTCCATATCGAAAAGGCGAGCCGCGGCTCGCCTTTTCTTTGGCTCTGGCGTACGCGTCCAATAAGAGTGGCGGGGGTTGTCAAGGCCTCGTGCTTTCGCTATCATGGCGCCCGCTGTTGTGCTGGTCGCCTGCAAAGGGTGGGAGCAGAGCAGATACAGGCCAGTAGCTCAATTGGCAGAGCAGCGGTCTCCAAAACCGCAGGTTGGGGGTTCGATTCCCTCCTGGCCTGCCAGTCTTCCCCAGGCTGGCCGCCAAGCTGAATTTGTTGTTTCGATTGCCGCACCCTGAGGAGTCTCGTTTTCATGAAGCACAGCGCCGAGGTGCCGGAGTCGCGCCGCGACGGGCTCAAGTGGTCGGTTGTCGTTACCTTGCTGGTTCTGGCCGTGGTGGGCAATGGCTATTTCTCCGATCAGGCCATTCTCTATCGTGTGCTGGGTGTCGTCGTGCTGTGTGCATTGGCGGCGGTGATTGCCTTTACCACGACCAAGGGTCAGGAGCTCCTGGAGCTCGCCAGGAGTGCCAAGAAGGAAATCCAGCGCGTGGTCTGGCCGACGCGCCCTGAAACCATACAGACCACGGGTATCGTCCTTGTTGCCGTTCTGGTGGTGGGTCTGATGCTGTGGTTAATCGATACCCTTCTTGGCTGGGCGATGTCCGGCGTCATTGGTTAGGAGCTTCCATGTCCAAGCGTTGGTATGTCATTCACGCCTACTCCGGCTTCGAGAAGCATGTCATGCGCTCGTTGATCGAGAGCGTGAAGATGCATGGCATGGAGGATCGCTTCGGCGAAATCCTGGTGCCGACCGAAGAAGTCGTCGAGATGCGTGACGGCAAGCGTCGCAAGAGCGAGCGCAAGTTCTATCCTGGTTATGTCCTCGTCGAGATGGAGATGGACGACGACACTTGGCACCTGGTCAATGAGACGCCCCGTGTCATGGGGTTCATTGGCGGTACCAAGGAGAAGCCGGCGCCGATCAGCCAGAAGGAAGCCGATGCCATTCTGCGTCGTGTGCAGGATGGCACCGACAAGCCGCGGCCGAAGACCCTCTTCGAGCCGGGCCAGTCGGTGCGTGTCGTCGATGGTCCCTTCGCCGACTTCAACGGCGTGGTGGAAGAGGTCAATTACGACAAGAGTCGCGTCCAGGTCAGCGTGCTGATCTTCGGCCGCTCCACGCCCGTCGAGCTGGAGTTTGCACAGGTCGAGAAGGAATAACCTTCTCGATACTTGATTAAGACAGTCGCCCTTTGGGCGGCCGACAACCCGGGGAGCCGCAAGGCGCTACTACCCAACTGGAGTGAATCATGGCCAAGAAAGTTCAGGCTTACATCAAGCTGCAGGTCGCAGCCGGTAAGGCCAATCCGAGTCCCCCCGTGGGCCCTGCGCTGGGTCAGCACGGCGTCAATATCATGGAGTTCTGCAAGACCTTCAATGCGGCGACTCAGGACATCGAGCCGGGTCTGCCGACGCCGGTGGTCATCACCGTCTATTCGGACCGCAGCTTCACCTTCATCACCAAGACCCCGCCCGCGGCGGTTCTGCTGAAGAAGGCGGCGGGCATCAAGTCCGGCTCGGGTGAGCCGAACAAGAAGAAGGTGGGTACCGTGACCCGTGATCAGCTCGAAGAGATCGCCAAGACCAAGGAGCCGGATCTGACGGCTGCCGATATCGACGCCGCTGTCCGTACCATCGCCGGTAGTGCCCGTAGCATGGGCCTGAACGTGGAGGGTCTCTGATCATGGCCAAGTTGACCAAGCGTGCGAAGCTGATTCAGGAAAAGATTGATCAGGCCAAGACCTATCCGCTGGAAGAAGCCGTGGCACTGCTCAATGAGCTGTCCACCGTCAAGTTCAATGAGTCCCTGGACGTGGCCATCAACCTGGGCGTCGATCCGCGCAAGTCGGACCAAGTCGTGCGTGGTGCCACCGTGATGCCCAATGGTACCGGCAAGGACGTGCGTGTTGCCGTCTTTACGCAGGGTGCCAACGTCGACGCGGCCAAAGAAGCCGGTGCCGACATCGTCGGCATGGACGACCTGGCCGACCAGGTCAAGAAGGGACAACTGGACTTCGACGTGGTCATCGCCTCACCGGACGCCATGCGTGTCGTCGGCCAGCTGGGGCAGATCCTCGGGCCGCGCGGCCTGATGCCGAACCCCAAGGTCGGCACCGTGACCGCGGATGTGGCCACTGCGGTCAGGAACGCCAAGGCCGGCCAGGTGCGTTTCCGTACCGACAAGAATGGCATCATCCACACCACACTTGGCAAGGTCGATTTCGACGCGACCGCCATCCAGGGCAACCTGGAGGCGCTGGTCGTCGACCTGAAGCGGCTCAAGCCGAGCACCTCCAAGGGGATTTATCTCAAGAAGGTCACCGTGTCCAGCACCATGGGCCCGGGGCTGACGATCGATCATTCCGCGCTCGTCTGAGAACGGCGGGATCGATACAGGCAAGAGAACTTTGCGGTCCCCGGTGCGGCGTCGATGACAGCCGGGTGGGGCACCGTCAAAGACCGCAGGCGTCGCGCTCGTTGTTAAGGGCGACTTAATCTTCCTCCGGGAAGGCCTGCGCAGATGGTGTGGCCGCCAGATATCTGGTGAGCACCATCCCAGGACTCCCGATGCCTCCTGCCGGAGGGGTCGGGGGAGATGGTAACCACCGGAGCACTCATCTTGAGGTTCCGGCATGAAGGAGTGATCGCTGTGCCTCTAGCACTTGAAGGCAAGAAGGCCATCGTTGCCGAAGTCAGTGAAGCGGCCAAGGGTGCTCTCTCCGTCGTCGTTGCCGATTCTCGCGGCGTCACGGTCGAAAAGATGACCGACCTGCGCAAGCAGGGACGCGAGAATGGCGTGCAGATTCGTGTTGTCCGCAACACCCTGGCACGTCGCGCCCTGTCAGGTACCCAATGGGAATGCCTGACCGACAGTTTCGTTGGCCCGACCCTGCTGGCATTCTCCACTGACCATCCGGGCGCTGCCGCCCGTCTGTTCAAGGAGTTTTTCAAGCAGGATCAGAACTTCGAAGTCAAGGCGCTGGCCTACGAGGGCGAGCTGATCCCGGCTGCCGACATCGACCGCCTGGCGACCCTGCCGACTTACGACGAGGCCATCGCCAAGCTGATGTCCGTCATGAAGGAAGCATCGGCCGGCAAGCTGGTTCGTACCCTCGCCGCGCTGCGCGATCAGAAGCAGGAAGCCGCCTGACAGGCGAGCTCTGCCGTGCAGCCCGAAACGAACACTGAATCCTTGAGTCCTCGTTACCCCGAGGCTCCCGCAAAGTTAGGAACACGAAAATGGCACTGAGCAAAGAAGACATCATCAACGCCGTCGCCGACATGTCCGTCATGGAAGTCGTCGAGTTGATCGAGGCAATGGAAGAGAAGTTCGGCGTTTCCGCCGCCGCGGCTGTCGTTGCCGGTCCGGGCGGTGGTGAAGCCGCCGTCGAGGAAGAGCAGACCGAATTCGACCTCGTGCTGACCGCCGTCGGCGAGAAGAAGGTCACCGTGATCAAGGTCGTGCGCGAGATCACCGGTCTGGGCCTGAAGGAAGCCAAGGGTGCCGTCGATGGTGCGCCGGGCACCATCAAGGAAGGCATGTCCAAGGACGATGCAGAAGCGGCCAAGGCCAAGCTGGAAGAAGCCGGCGCGAGCGTGGAGCTCAAGTAATCCTTGTGCTCATGGCTGCGCGCGCTGCGTAAGCTTCCATGGCTGGTGGCGGGACACCCGCTGCCGGCCTTTTTCTGTTGTCACTGGCCTCTGCATCTGCGGAGCTGCCAGCAGAATTTCGAAGGCGAGCGTCCTGACTGGGCGCTTGCCTTCATCGCCTGACGGCACTACTCCCGTCGGGTGGCGCCGACCACGTGTCGGTCACCTATGGTGAACAAGCTGGGGAATACAGATGGCTTACTCATACACTGAGAAAAAACGCATCCGCAAGGATTTCGGCAAACTGCCCCAAGTGATGGATGTGCCCTTCCTGCTGGCCATCCAGCTTGATTCCTACTACGACTTTCTCCAGCAGGACCGCTCCCCGGAGGAGCGTCTGGAAATCGGTCTGCATGCGGCCTTCAAGTCCGTATTCCCGATCGAGAGCTTCTCCGGCAATGCTGCTCTCGAGTACGTCAGCTATCGTTTCGGTACACCGGCCTTCGATGTCAAGGAATGCCAGTCGCGTGGCGTCACCTATTCGGCACCGCTGCGCGTCAAGGTTCGCCTGATCATTCATGACAAGGAGTCATCGAACAAGGCGATCAAGGACATCAAGGAGCAGGAAGTCTACATGGGGGAGATCCCCCTGATGACCGAGAACGGTACCTTCGTCATCAATGGTACCGAGCGGGTCATCGTCTCCCAGCTGCATCGCAGCCCGGGCGTGTTCTTCGATCATGACAAGGGCAAGAGCCACTCCTCCGGCAAGCTGCTCTATTCCGCCCGCGTGATTCCCTACCGCGGCTCCTGGCTGGACTTCGAGTTCGATCCCAAGGACAGCGTCTTCGTGCGCATCGACCGTCGCCGCAAGCTGCCGGCGAGCGTGCTGCTGCGTGCCCTGGGTATGAGCGCCGAGGAGATCCTTGCGGAGTTCTTCGAGACCAGCACCTTCCACGTCGAAGCCTCGGGCTTCTCTGTCGAACTGGTGCCTTCTCGCCTGCGCGGTGAAACCGCCACCTTCGACATCAAGGATGGCGAGGACAACCTCATCGTCGAGGAAGGCCGTCGGATTACCCAGAAGCACATCCGTCAGCTGGAAAAGGCCGGCCTCGAGCGCCTCGACGTGCCGATGGAGTACCTCTACGGCAAGACCCTGGCCAAGGATCAGGTAGACGCCAACACCGGCGAGCTGATCTGTCCCTGCAATACCGAGATCACCCCGGAACTCCTGGAGAGGATCGCCCAGGCGGGGATCACCAGCATCGAGACGCTGTATACCAATGATCTCGACTGTGGCCCCTTCATCTCCGACACCCTGCGACTGGATACCACTGGCTCCCAACTCGAAGCGCTGGTCGAGATCTATCGCATGATGCGTCCGGGCGAGCCACCGACCAAGGAAGCGGCCGAGACCCTGTTCCGCAACCTCTTCTTCACCGAGGATCGCTACGATCTTTCCGCTGTCGGTCGCATGAAGTTCAACCGCCGGCTGCGCCGCGATGCCGACCAGGGCAGTGGTATCCTGGATCGTGGCGACATCCTCGATGTGCTGCGCGAGTTGATCAACATCCGTAACGGTTTCGGTGAAGTCGATGACATCGACCACCTGGGCAACCGCCGCATCCGCTGCGTCGGCGAGATGGCCGAGAACCAGTTCCGCGTGGGCCTGGTGCGCGTCGAGCGCGCGGTCAAGGAACGCCTGTCCATGGCCGAGAGCGAAGGCCTGATGCCACAGGACCTGATCAATGCCAAGCCCGTCGCGGCGGCGGTCAAGGAGTTCTTCGGCTCCAGCCAGCTCTCCCAGTTCATGGACCAGAACAACCCGCTCTCCGAAGTCACCCACAAGCGCCGGGTCTCCGCGCTCGGGCCGGGTGGCCTGACCCGTGAACGGGCCGGTTTCGAGGTGCGTGACGTTCACGCTACCCACTATGGTCGCCTCTGCCCGATCGAGACGCCGGAAGGGCCGAACATCGGCCTGATCAACTCCCTGGCGACCTATAGCCACACCAACAGCTACGGTTTCCTCGAGACCCCGTACCGCAAGGTGGTTGATCGACAGGTCACCGATGACGTGGTGCACCTCTCGGCCATCGAGGAAGGCGACTTCATCATCGCCCAGGCCTCGGCCACCGTCGACGAGAGCAACAAGCTGGTCGATGATCTGGTTCAGGTGCGTCACCGCGGTGAGACGACCTTCATGCGTCCCGATCAGGTCACCCTGATGGACGTCTCGCCGCGTCAGGTGGTGTCCGTCGCCGCGGCCTTGATCCCCTTCCTCGAGCATGACGATGCCAACCGTGCCCTGATGGGGTCGAACATGCAGCGTCAGGCGGTACCCACCCTGCGTGCCGAGAAGCCGCTGGTGGGCACCGGCATGGAGCGCTTCGTGGCCCGTGATTCGGGTGTCTGCGCCGTGGCAGGCCGAGGTGGTGTCATCGATTCGGTGGATGCCAGGCGTATCGTGGTGCGGGTCAACGAGGACGAGATCATCGGCGGTGAAGCGGGCGTAGATATCTACAACCTCACCAAGTATGTCCGTTCCAACCAGAATACCTGCATGAACCAGCGCCCCATCGTGCGTCCCGGCGACGAGGTGGCCCGCGGTGACATCCTGGCAGACGGTCCGTCCGTCGACATGGGTGACCTGGCCCTGGGCCAGAACATGCGCATCGCCTTCATGCCCTGGAACGGCTACAATTTCGAGGATTCCATCCTGCTCTCGGAGCGGGCGGTACAGGAAGACCGTTTCACCACCATTCATATCCAGGAACTGACCTGCGTCTCTCGCGACACCAAGCTGGGGTCGGAGGAGATCACCTCGGATATTCCCAACGTCGGCGAGTCGGCCCTGGCCAAGCTGGACGAGGCCGGGGTGGTCTATATCGGTGCCGAGGTGGGCCCCGGTGATATCCTGGTGGGCAAGGTCACGCCCAAGGGCGAGACCCAGCTGACGCCAGAAGAGAAGCTGCTGAGAGCCATCTTCGGTGAGAAGGCCTCCGACGTGAAGGATACCTCCCTGCGTGCCCCCACCGGCATGCGCGGGACCATCATCGATGTCCAGGTATTCACCCGTGACGGTGTGGAAAAGGACTCCCGTGCGCTCCACATCGAGCAGATGCAGCTCGACGAGGTGCGCAAGGACCTCCAGGAAACCTATCGCATCGCCGAGGATGCCACCTTCGAACGCCTCAAGCGGACCCTCGCCGGTCAGGCGGTGAACGGCGCTCCCAAGCTCAAGAAGGGGGATCTGCTCTCCGAGAGCTACCTCGAGGAACTGCCTCGCCAGGATTGGTTCAAGTTGCGCCTGCAGGACGAGGCCCACAACGAGTTGCTGGCCCAGGCCGACGAACAACTCGAGAACCGTCGCAAGGAGATGGACGAGCGCTTCGAGGACAAGAAGCGCAAGCTGACCCAGGGCGATGACCTGGCGCCCGGCGTGCTCAAGATCGTCAAGGTCTACATGGCCGTGAAGCGTCGTCTGCAGCCCGGTGACAAGATGGCCGGCCGTCACGGCAACAAGGGCGTGATCTCGGCCATCATGCCCATCGAGGACATGCCCTTCGACGACAACGGCGAACCCATCGACGTGGTGCTCAATCCATTGGGGGTGCCGTCGCGGATGAACGTCGGTCAGATCCTGGAAACCCACATGGGTTGGGCCGCGCGCGGCATGGGTCTGAAGATCGATGAGGCGCTGGACGAATATCGCCGCTCCGGCGACATGACCCCGG
>JAGXGN010000156.1 GCA_024636705.1 Halomonas sp. | reverse complement strand
TGGATCGAAAAGGCACGTCGGCTGGTGATGCACCATGACCGACGTGTTGAAGTCTCCGAAGCTTGGGTATGGCTGGCAGCTGGCCGCCAATTACTCAACCGGTTAACTCACACGGCCTGAGATAATTTGTAAACACCCTCTTAGGTCACTCTGGACGTCCCCGAGAGGGTTACACGCGGCAGGAGCCCGTGTAGACGAAGACGCAGATACCCCTTACCTTGGCCTCGGATCTTGGCCCTCGCGCCTTACAGCGAGAGGCTGATGCCGTCTGTCCCCAGAGTCTCCACAACGATGCCCATGGAAGCATCCTCGGGTGGTGTTCTCCGGACAATCGAAGGCCTACCTGGAACAGGCCGTTGTCGGCTGATTCGGGAGCCATCAAGGCGGGAGCTTCATTATGTGCGCCTCTACCGCGGCAAGTGGGTCAACCATTGCACGGCAGCCGGGCCATGTGTCAGGGAGGGATGTCCCACACGTGTCCCGGCGCAAACCGGCATGGTTGAGGCGTTGGGCCTTGTGGGACAGGTGGGACACCACGAAAAGCAGGCAGGACAAGGCCGGGCCGGCGCATGAGGTCGAGACGCTGCTGGCCTTCCTGGCTGATGCAGGGCGGCCTTGGGTCGGACCTGGAACGCCAGCCGAGTTCCTTCCCCTGGCAGGGCAACCCGAGGCGATCCGCAGCGGGTAGGCTGAAATCAGAGATTTCCCGACGCATGGAACCTATTTGGAACCTAGAGGCCGGCCAACGAAAAACGGCCACCTGCTGCAATGAGCTAAGTGACCGTTATTACTGTGTTTTCTGGTCGGAGCGACAGGATTCGAACCTGCGACCTCTGCAACCCCATTGCAGCGCGCTACCAAGCTGCGCCACGCTCCGATGCAGTGTTCCAGGCCTTCGATGGCAGGCCCGAGAACGAGGCGTATACTAGCGCTTTCGCCTGGAAATGAAAAGGGAGAAAGCGAGATGCCGTTGATCATGGGCATGAGTGTGTTGCTGACCTGCCAGTTTCTGGGTGAGTTGCTGGCGCGTGGCCTGACGCTGCCGATTCCCGGTCCGGTATTCGGCATGGTGATCCTGCTCGTCGGGCTGATGATCCGTGGCAAGGTGCCGGCGAGCCTTCGGTTGACCGGGGAAGGGCTGTTGCGCTACCTGACGCTGTTGTTCGTGCCGGCCGGGGTCGGCCTGATGGTGCACTTCGCGCTGATCGGTGTCGATTTCTGGCCCATCCTGATCACGCTGGTGGTCTCCACCGCGCTGACGCTGGGGGTCACGGGCTGGGTGCTCGAGCGCCTGAACAGCCGGCGTGGCGGGAGGGCCACGCGATGAATGTCGCCGCCCTGGACCAGTTGTGGGTCTATCTCTCCGGTAATCCGCTGTTGTCGTTGCTGGTGACCCTGCTGGCCTTCATGCTGGCCGTGCGCATCAACAAGGCGGTGGGGGGCACGGCCCTGCTGCATCCGGTGACCCTTTCCATCGCCATGCTGATCGGTTTTCTGCTGCTGATCGACATGGACTATTCCACCTATTTCGAGGGGGCGCAGTTCATCCATTTCCTGCTGGGACCCGCCACGGTGTCGCTGGCGATTCCTCTCTATGATCACCGCGAGCGGGTGCGGCGCCTGCTCTGGCCATTGCTGTTGGCCTGCAGTGTGGGTATTGTTACCGCGGTGGGGACGACCCTGGGGCTGGCGATGTTGCTGGGTGCTCGCGCCGAGACCCTGCTTTCCCTGGCGCCGCGCTCGGTCACCTCGCCGATCGCCATGGGGATCGCCGAACAGATCGGCGGCATTCCCTCCCTGGCCGCGGGGCTGGTGCTGCTGACCGGATCCATCGGCTGTGCGCTGGCGCCCCTGGTGTTTCGTCTCTTGCGGATACGCGATCCATCGGTTCAGGGCTTTACCCTGGGCCTGGCGGCTCATGGCTTCGGGACGGCGCAGGCGTTTGCACAGATCGGTGCCGTGGCGGGTGCCTTCTCGGGCCTGGCCATGGCATTGACGGGATTGATGACGGCTTTCCTGTTGCCGCTGCTGATACCGCTTTTCGGGCTGGGGTGAGTGTGAGTCGAGTTCGTGGCGCCCCGCGAGGCGCCATTGTTGAGTAGAGTTAGCGGAACAGAGTTAGTGGGTCAGAGTCAGTGGGTCAGATTTCATCCCAGATCTGTTTGCGAAAGTCCATGGAGAGTTCGGTGGCTTTCTGCAGGCGTTCCATCTGGGCGTCGGTGACATCTTGAATGAGCTGCTGGTAGGATGCCCGGAACTCTTCCGGCGTGCAGGGCGCGTCCTCACCCTGGAAGCAGTCCGCCAGGCGCTGGTTGCTCTCGGCGATGGCCTTGAGGAACTCGGCCTCGAACTTCATGGCCTCGGCAACACTATCCATCCAGGCCAGTTGCATGCGGGCCATGGGCGCCGCGTTCTTGTGCCATTGGTCCTGCCACCACTCCATCATCGGTTGGGTAGCGGCCAGGGCAGGGTTTGCAGTTGTTTTTTTTGCGGTCATGATGGGGGACTCCTGTATCTGGATACATAGGGAGTAACGGTGGGTGGACGCCGCCTGCTTGAAGTATAGTCAAGATGCGTGTCTTTCGAGTCGTCCTCGAGGTGCGATTTCGGGTCGGGTTGATGTCGGTCAAGAGGCCTATTGTCGATGGACAGGATGGGGAGGAACCATGGGTCTGTGGAAGGTCGTGAAATCGGTATTGGCCGCCTTTCTGGGTGTTCAGAAGGAGGGCCGCCGACGCGAGGATTTCGAGTCCGGCAAGCCGGCCAATTTTATCATCGTGGGGGTCATCATGACGCTGATGTTGGTCGTACTGGTAGCCGCGGTGGCCACCCTGGCGGCTCGATGAACGTTGACACTTGCGTTTGCGATCTTGCGTGAAGGCTCGGGTAATTTCGATGGAAAGCCTTTTATAATCCGTTATAATTCGCTAATTCGCGGATAATATTGAGATTACCGCCGCTAAGATAACCTTGTTTTTTGTGCGGTGGCCTAGCGGCAGTTTATAGACCTAGCGGCAGTGGATGGGCTAGTGGGTGTCGAGATGCAAAAAAACAACCTGACTGAGGAGGCGTCGATGCGCACGTCGTTCGTGTGGGTGGTGGGCTTGATCATCGCCCTGGTGGCTCCACTCGCCATGGCCAATCCCTGGAACATGCCCAGGGGGGTGACTGATGTCAGTGGCGAAATCTTCTCCCTGCACATGATCATCTTCTGGATCTGCGTGGCCATCGTGGTGGTGGTGTTCGGGGTGATGTTCTATGCCCTGTTCCGCTTCCGTCGTTCGAAGGGCGCCGAGGCGGCCAATTTCCACGAGAATACTACCGTCGAGGTGCTCTGGACGGTGATCCCCATGCTGATCCTGATTGCCATGGCCGTCCCTGCCACCGCCACGCTCAAGCAGATGTATGATGTCTCCGACGCCGAACTGGATGTGATGATCACCGGCCAGCAGTGGCGTTGGCGGTATGAGTACCTCGGTGAGGATGTGGCCTTTACCTCCAACCTCAGCACGCCACGTACCCAGATCAGTGGCGAGGAGGCGAAGGGCGAAAACTACCTGCTCGAGGTCGACGAGCCGCTGGTGCTGCCCGTCAACCGCAAGGTCCGTTTCCTGCTGACGTCCGATGATGTCATTCATTCCTGGTGGGTGCCGGATCTCGCCGTCAAGCAGGACGCCATACCTGGCTTCGTCAACGAGAATTGGGTGCGCATCAATGAACCTGGCATCTACCGCGGGCAGTGTGCCGAGCTCTGTGGCATTGATCACGGCTTCATGCCCATCGTCGTGGAAGCCATGGAAGAGGAGGCGTTCGATACCTGGATGGAGGAGCGCAAGGCGGCCGCCGAACAGGAGGCCATGGGCGTCGGTCGCGAGTGGGAATTCGCCGAGTTGATGGAGCGCGGCGAGAGTGTCTATGGCAGCATCTGTGCTTCCTGTCACCAGGCCGAAGGACAGGGTGCGCCTCCCACCTTCCCGGCCCTCGCAGGCAACCAGGCGCTGCTGGACGAGCCGGAGCGCCACATCAGCACCGTGATCGACGGCGTCTCCGGGGCCGCCATGCCGGCGTTCCGCAATACGCTCAATGCGGTGGAAATTGCCGCGGTGATCACCTACGAACGCAACGCCTGGGGCAACGAGACCGGCGACAGCATGCAACCGTCGGAAATCGCCGAGCGCATCGCCGACCAAGGCGAGTGACCGGCCTTTCCGTTTCTCTTTCGTGATTGCCAACAGGGAGATTTCCGATGGCGTCCCACCTACTTCCCAAGCCCACCCCGCAGCACAGCACGGCCACTGCCGGTGGCATGGCCGAGGCCGGTCATGCCCGGCCCCGTGGGCTGCTGCGCTGGCTGACGACCACCAACCATAAGGAGATCGGTACCCTCTATCTGCTCTTCTCCTTGACCATGTTCTTCATCGGCGGGATCTTTGCGCTTGTGGTGCGCGCCGAGCTGTTCCAGCCCGGCCTGCAGCTGGTGCAGCCCGAGTTCTTCAACCAGATGACCACCATGCATGGCCTGATCATGGTCTTCGGGGCGATCATGCCGGCCTTCGTGGGGCTGGCCAACTGGATGGTGCCGCTACAGATCGGCGCGCCGGACATGGCGCTGCCGCGCCTCAACAATTTCAGCTTCTGGTTGTTGCCCATCGGCTTCACGCTGCTGCTTTCCACCTTGTTGATGCCGGGTGGTGGTCCAAACTTCGGCTGGACCTTCTACGCGCCCCTGTCGACCATCTATGCGCCACCCTCGACCACCTTCTTCATCCTCTCCATACATATCGCCGGGATAAGTTCGATCCTGGGCGCCATCAACATCATCGCTACCATCCTCAACCTGCGGGCACCGGGGATGCGCCTGATGGACATGCCGCTGTTCGTCTGGACCTGGTTGATTACCGCCTTCCTGTTGATTGCGGTCATGCCGGTACTGGCCGGGGTGGTCACCATGATGTTGATGGACATCAACTTCGGTACCAGCTTCTTCAATGCCGCCGGCGGCGGTGATCCGGTGCTCTTCCAGCATCTGTTCTGGTTCTTCGGGCATCCCGAGGTCTACATCATGATCCTGCCGGCCTTCGGCATCGTCTCGGCGATCATCCCGACCTTCGCTCGCAAGCGGCTCTTCGGCTATCCCTCCATGGTCTACGCCACGGCCGCGATCGCCCTGTTGTCCTTCCTGGTCTGGGCGCATCACATGTTCCTGGTGGGGTTGCCGCTGGTCGCCGAGATATTTTTCATGTACACCACCATGCTCATCGCCGTGCCCACCGGGGTGAAGATCTTCAACTGGATCGCGACCCTGTACCGTGGCTCGATCACCTTCGACCCGCCGATGCTGTTTGCCCTGGCCTTCGTCGTGCAGTTCACCATTGGCGGTTTCTCCGGCTTGATGCTGGCCATCGCTCCGGCAGACTTCCAGTATCACGATACCTATTTCGTGGTGGCACACTTCCACTATGTGCTGGTTCCCGGCGCGCTCTTCGCGATCCTCGCCGGCGCCTATTACTGGCTACCCAAGTGGACCGGTCACTACCCCAACGTGAAGCTGTCCCAGTGGCACTTCTGGTTGTCCGTCGTCGGGGTGAACCTGACCTTCTTCCCGATGCACTTCTCGGGTCTGGCGGGGATGCCGCGGCGCATTCCCGACTATGCGCTGCAGTTTGCCGACTTCAACATGGTTTCCACCCTGGGGTCCTTCATGTTCGGTTTCTCCCAGTTGGTCTTCGTGCTGGTGGTCATCAAGTGTGTGCGCGGCGGCGAGAAGGCGCCGGCGAAAGCCTGGGAGGGGGCCGAGGATCTCGAGTGGTCGGTACCCAGCCCGGCACCGCTGCATACCTTCGAGACACCGCCGACCTTCAAGCACCAGTCGCATTGATCTGGCGCAATGCGGGTCCCCCGGCGGTCTCGATGTTGACCGCCGGGTGCATGCCCGCCGAGGTCAATACCGTAACCCTGGTCTATACCCTGTATCCGGTCACCCACAACAATGCGCCTCTCCAGGCCAAGGTGACTGACGACAAAGGAGTTGTGGCATGAGTGGTGGCACCTATTACGTTCCGGCGAGCAGCAAGTGGCCGATACTGGCATCCGTCGCGCTTGGCGTGATGATGATCGGTACCGGGACACTTTTGGTCCATGGTTCCGCCGGCACCCCCTTGGTGGTCCTCGGGTTGCTGGGCATCCTCTCGGTCATGGCCTTCTGGTTTCGCGATGTGATCAGGGAGTCTCGTCAGGGCCTCTATGATGCCCAGGTGGACCGTTCCTTCCGCTGGGGGATGGGCTGGTTCATCTTCTCGGAAGTGATGTTCTTCGCCGCCTTCTTCGGGGCGCTCTTTTATGTGCGGAACTTTGCCCTGCCCTGGCTGGACGGAGAGGGCGCCAAGGGCGTCGCCGCCCTGCTGTGGCCTGACTTCAGTGCCAGCTGGCCGCTGATGTCACCTCCGGATCCTTCCATCTCGGGTCCTCGGGATACCCTCAGTCCCTGGCAACTTCCCCTGGTGAATACCCTTATCCTGGTAACGTCGAGCGTCACCCTGACGGTCTCTCACGAGGCGCTCAAGGAAGGGCTTCGCAGTGTCGCCCGAAACTGGCTCGCCGTCACTGTCCTGTTGGGCATGATGTTCATTTCCGTGCAGGGGGTCGAGTACTACGAGGCCTATACCCACTACGGCATCACCCTGCAGACCGGCATCTACGGTGCGACCTTCTTCATGTTGACGGGCTTCCATGGCTTGCACGTGATCATCGGCACCATCATCCTGGCCAGTATCCTGGTGCGCATCCTCAAGGGTCACTTCTCGGGAGAGGATCACTTCGGGTTCGAAGCGGCCGCCTGGTACTGGCATTTCGTGGACGTGGTCTGGATCGGGCTCTTCCTCTTCGTCTACGTCTTCTAGGCATCCGACCGCGCCGCTATCAGGCGGCGAGGTCGCCCAGGGTGAAGCCGTAGAGGAGCAGGCCCAGCAGGGTGACGCCCAGGGCGATACGAACCTTCAGCGAGATGAGCACGCGGCGGGACTGCCCGCCATCTCGCAGCAGGAACCCCGCGCCTGCCGCCAGGCTGGCCACCATGGCCAGGAATACAACGGCAATCAGGAACTTCAGTAGCATGGGTGACTCCTCTCGTGGCGATGACAAGCAGGATGCCCGATATGGGCGTCGTCGCCAATGGCTGTGGTGGAGTCTCTGGCTTCCGCTGGTGGTCCTGGGGCTCTTCCTGGGCCTGTGGCAATGGGATCGTGCGGGCGAGAAGCGCGATTACCTGGCGCGACTCGATGCCGCGCCCGAGCTCACGGCCCCAGGTGACGCGCCGCCCGAGGGATCTCGTCTGACCCTGAGCGGAGAATATCTGGCCGACCAGACCCTCTTCCTGGACAACCGTATCCTTGACGGTCGTCTGGGGGTGGCGGTGCTGACTCCCCTGCGAGGCGAGGATGGTCGTGTCTGGCTGGTGGACCGGGGGTTTCTGGCGACCGGGCCGAGCAGGGAGACGCCGAGGGTCGAGACGCCCGAGGGCAACGTCACCCTGAAGGGCGCCTGGCAAGCCGCGGGAGACCAGCCACCGCTATTCGGTCCCAACCGCGAAGGCCAGCGTCTGCAGGGGATCCTCCTGGAGGCCTGGGAGCAGGATTTTGCCCACCCGGGCTGGTTGCATCTCGAGGACGGCGAGGGCGCCCTCGATCCCTGGTGGCAACCCAGTGTCATGCCGCCCAGCCGTCATTTCGGCTATGCCGTTCAGTGGTGGGGGCTGGCACTTGCCGCCCTGCTGGTGATGCTGATCGGTGGCCGTAAACTCGGCGATACCCAGGATAAACGCAAATTGGCACCCCAATCTCGAGAGATATCCCGATGACTGCTTCACATACGCCCGAGGTACGCCATTCGAGGCTCAAGTTACTGGCCCTGATCGCGGTCTTCGCCTTGCCGATGCTGGTGGCCTGGGTGATGGTGACCTGGCGCATCGGTATTCCGGACGAGCGCACCGCCCATGGGGAGCTCGCCCCGGATTTGCCTGCGCTATCTCAATGGCCTCTCGAACCGTCGAGCGATGCCCTGGTCGATTTACAGAATACCGGCGACTGGGTACTGGCCTTCGACTGTTCCAGTAACTGTGAGGCCATGGCCGATCAGTGGTGGCGTGTGCATCGTGCGCTGGGTCGCGATGCCCCGCGAGTGAGCCGCCTGAGAATCGGCGGCTCATCGGATACCCTGCCGGGGGAGAGTGTGACCCAGTGGTCGAGTCGCCCCGATTGGCAGCGCCCCGGCCAGGTCTGGATCCTGGATCCCCGCGGGGGCGTGGTCCTGTCCTATTCGGTCGGTGTCGATGCCGAGGATGTCCTGGCCGATGTCAATCGCTTGTTGCGGATCAATCCGGAGTCGCCGGTGGGTGTCGATAGAGAGGTGACCGGGCGTTGACTGCACCTGATGTGATTTCATCCCCACAGGCCCTTTCCCGTGTTGATCCGTGTCGTCGCCTGCCGCTGTTGTTGACCCTGAGCCTGGTCTGCTTCCTGCTCACCATGGTGGTGATCCTGATCGGCGCCTGGACACGCCTGGTGGATGCCGGCCTCGGTTGCCCCGACTGGCCCGGCTGCTATGGTCACCTGGTCGTGCCTGATGCCGAACGCGCCGCCTTTCATACGCCCGATGCGCCCCTGGAGAGCTTCAAGGCCTGGGTGGAGATGATCCACCGTTACTTGGCCTCGGCCCTGGGCCTGCTGGTGATCGCCCTGGTCGTCTCTGGCGCGCCACTGCGTCGCTTCCCGGGTTTTCCCTGGAAGGTCAGCCTGGCCCTGCTGGGGGTCATCCTGATCCAGGGGGCCTT
>JAGXGN010000155.1 GCA_024636705.1 Halomonas sp. | reverse complement strand
GCCTCCACCAGGCGAACCTCACCCAGGTCGATGGAGACCCTGGAGACATCGAAATCGCTCACCGGGGCACGACCCACGGCGGCCAGGATACGACCCCAGTTGGCGTCGGAGGCATAGAGCGCCGTCTTGACCAGGGGGGAATGGGCCACGGTAAAGGCCACGTCCAGGGCTTCCCTGCGGCTGGTCGCCGACGAGACCCGGAGGGTCACGAACTTGGTGGCACCCTCTCCATCCCGGATGATCGCCTGGGCCAACTCGGTCATGACACGCTGCAGGCCGTTGTGGAATCGCTCGATCTCGTCCTCGCCGACCACTCTGGCGCCACGACCGGTGGCGATAAGCATGCAGGCATCGTTGGTGGAGGTGTCACCGTCCACCGTGATGCAGTTGAAGGAAGACGCCAGGGCCTCGTGCAAGAGGCGGTCTAGCAGCGAGGGCTCGATGGCGGCATCGGTGGCAACGAAGGCCAGCATGGTCGCCATGTCGGGTCGGATCATGCCCGACCCCTTGCTGATGCCATTGATGGTCACCTCCGCCTCGCCCAGGGACAGGGTCACACTGGCACCCTTGACCCGCGTATCCGTGGTGAGGATGCCCTCGGCGGCCCGATGCCAGGCCTCGCTGGCGTCATCCAGCGACGCCAGCGCGTCCGGGAGGCCGGCGAGCAGGCGTTCCATGGGCAATGCCTCGCCGATCACGCCGGTCGAGAACGGCAGGACGGCCCGTTCATCGACGCCGGTGAGTCGCGCCAACTCGGCACAGGTCAGCCGGGCGTCGCGCAGGCCCGTCGCACCGGTACCCGCATTGGCATTGCCGGTATTGATCACCAGGTAGCGCGCAGCGTCGCCCCGCGCGGAACAGGCGGCCAGGTGCTCGCGAGCCACTACCACCGGGGCGGCACAGAAGGCATTGCGCGTGAAGGCGCCGACCACCCGGGCCTCCGGGGTAAGCTCGATCACCACCAGGTCGGGACGCCGGGCCTTCTTGATACCCGCCATCGCGGTGCCCAGACGCAGCCCGTCGATCGCCGGCATATCGGGGAACCCTGCTTGACCCACCGCCATCGCCTTTCTCCTCTTGACGTATCTTTACCGCCCGACTCGCTCAGTTGAGTTGGCCACAGCACTGCTTGTATTTCTTGCCGGAGCCACAGGGACAGGGATCGTTCCGGCCCACCTTGGGCCCTTCCCGGCGCAGGGGCCGGCCATCGGCACCCGGCGGCACCGGTGCCGCTTGCGCGGCTTCCCCATCGCCGCTATCGGGGGCATCGTGGCGGCTCGCGGCACCGGCCTTCTCCCGCTCCAGGGCCTCCCGACGCTGGCGCTCGATGGCCTCGACCTCCTCGGGGCGACGCACCTGCACATGACTGAGAATTCGGGTCACGTCGGCCTTGATATTGGTCAGCAGGCCCTGGAAGAGTTCGAAGGACTCCCGCTTGTACTCCTGCTTGGGGTTCTTCTGGGCATAACCACGCAGGTGAATCCCTCGCCGCAGGTGATCCATGGACTGCAGGTGTTCCTTCCAGCGCGTGTCCAGCACCTGAAGCATGACCTGCTTCTCGAAGCGACGGATCAACTCTGCTCCGGCCTCCTCGACCTTCGCCTGGTAGGCCTCCTTGTGCATCGTCTGGAGCCGCTCGCGAAGTTGCTCCTCATGGAAGCGCTCGTCCTCCTCGGCCCACTCGACCACCGGGGCATCGAGGTTGAACTCCGTTCTCAGGTAGTCCTGGAGACCCGGCAGATCCCATTGTTCGGCGAGACTCTGGGGCGGGACAAACTCGCTGATGGCGAGATCCAGCACCTCTTCGCGAATGCCCATGACGGCATTGGAGACGTCATCGGAGCCGAGAATCTCGTTGCGCTGCTCATAGATCACGCGGCGCTGGTCATTAGCCACGTCGTCGTACTCGAGCAGCTGCTTGCGGATATCGAAGTTGCGGCCCTCGACCTTCTTCTGGGCACGCTCTACGGCATTGGAGACCATCTTGTGTTCGATGGCCTCACCATGCTCGAGGCCCAGCGCCTTCATCATGCGTTGCACCCGGTCGGAACCAAAGAGACGCATGAGGTTGTCTTCCAGGGACAGGAAGAAACGGGTGGAGCCCGGGTCACCCTGACGCCCCGCACGCCCACGCAACTGGTTGTCGATGCGCCGGGACTCGTGGCGTTCGGAACCCACCACATGTAGGCCACCGGCCGCCACCACCGCCTCGTGGCGCTGGTGCCAGGCCGCCTTGAGTCGCTCGACCTCGGTGGGGTCCGCGTCGCCAAGCTTGGCGGCTTCGGCCTCCCAATTGCCCCCGAGCACGATATCGGTCCCACGACCGGCCATGTTGGTGGCGATGGTGATGGCACCCGGCCGGCCGGCCTGGGCGATGATCTCGGCCTCGCTCTGGTGCTGCTTGGCGTTGAGCACATTGAAGTCGAGACCCGCCTGCTTCATCAGGTTCGCCAGGTATTCGGAAGTCTCGATGGACGCCGTGCCCACCAGTACCGGCCGACCCGCCTCGGTCTGATCCTTGACGTCCTGGATGATCGCCTCGAACTTCTCCTCGGCGCTCAGGTAGACGAGATCGTTGAGATCCTCACGGATCAACGGCTGGTTGGTCGGAATGACCACCACATCGAGGCCATAGATCTGGCGGAACTCGAAGGCCTCGGTATCGGCGGTGCCGGTCATGCCGGCCAGCTTCTCATAGAGCCGGAAATAGTTCTGGAAGGTGGTGGACGCCAGGGTCTGGCTCTCACGCTGGACAGCTACCCCCTCCTTGGCCTCCACGGCCTGGTGCAGGCCCTCGGACCAGCGCCGACCCGGCATGCTGCGCCCGGTGTGTTCATCGACGATGACCACCTGGCCGTCATTGACGATGTAGTCCACATCGCGGTGGTAGAGATGCCGGGCGCGCAGGGCCGAATGCATGTGTTGCAGCAGGTTCAGGTTCTGGGCGGCGTACAGTGACGCCTCTTCGCCCAGCAGTCCCTCGCCACGCATCAGCTCCTCGATGTGATGGTGGCCCTGCTCGGTGACCTCGACCTGCTTCTGCTTCTCATCGAGCAGGAAGTCACCGCTCGCCGGATCTTCCTCGTCGGTACAGCGGACAAGGTGCACGGCCAGACGGTCGACGACCTTGTAGAGCTCGGTGTTCTCGTCCACGGCACCCGAGATGATCAGCGGCGTGCGCGCCTCGTCGATCAGGATGGAGTCGACCTCGTCGACGATGGCGTAATGCAACTCACGCTGTACCTTGTCCTCCAGAGAAAAGGCCATGTTATCGCGCAGGTAATCGAAGCCAAACTCGTTGTTGGTGCCGTAGGTGATATCGCGTCCGTAGGCGTCGCGCTTTTCTTCGGCGCTCTGCCCGGAATAGATGGTACCGACGGAGAGTCCCAGGGACTCGTAGAGGGGACGCATCCATTCGGCGTCACGGCGGGCCAGGTAATCATTGACGGTGACCACATGGACACCCTTGGCGGGCACGGCGTTCAGATAGACCGCCAGGGTCGCCACCAGGGTCTTGCCCTCGCCGGTCTTCATCTCGGCAATGCGGCCACGATGCAGGGTGATGCCACCGATCATCTGGACATCGAAATGGCGCATCTGCATGACGCGCTTGCTGGCCTCGCGCACGGTGGCGAAGGCCTCTGGCAGCAGTGCATCGAGGGTCTCGCCCTCCTCGAATCGCCGGCGAAATTCGTCGGTGCGCGCCCGCAGGGCGGCATCGTCGAGGGATTCCAGCGATGCCTCCATGTCCGTGATCCGTGTCACCTCACGGGACATGCGATTGACTTCTCGGTCGTTCTTGGAGCCGACGACCTTGCGTAACAGGGAATTGATCATGACGTGTCCAGTCTCTGCGTATGGCACTTGCCGACCCTTGTCGAGCCGGGTATCCGGTCAGGCAGTCAAAATTGCCGACGCCGCGGGCGGGCCTCGAGGCGTCATGACGTCGAGGGCCGCCGTGAAGCGATGCCGACATGGCGAGGGGAAACGGGACAGGGTCGGGGGGGCGCTGGCAGCGGACACGATACCCAAGGGCCACCAGCGGGACAACGCACGACGGCGTGCCTGTATCCGGGAGCTGGCACGGATCAATGCAGGCGCGAGCAGACAGACCTGGACAATTCGTTCCACCTGTCGGGCACTGTTTGCTTGCGTCAATCCTGCCGGCAACAGGCAGGTGACCAACAATCCCGCCAACCACCAGCGTGCCGGACGGCCTACCATGTAACGACGCGCCGCGACGACAGCAGTACTGGTGGTTGAAGGGTCAGGGGACATGCTGTCGACGAACTCCCGAGCGTGCTAGGCTCTTGTTGAAGATGGCGCTGGAGATGAGGCAGGCCTCCAGGGCGGGGGCAACGCCAGGAACCAAGGCCAGGAACCACGGGGGTCCCAGGAACCAAGCAAATGAGTATAAAGGTTAAACGGACCAGAGCACAGCCCATGTCAGGCCTCCTGGAAGGTCGGGGTGAGCTCGGCTCCCTGATGCGAACGGCTCGACTCATCGAGAGGGCCCAGACGCATCTGCGCACCCAGCTACCCGAGGATATCAGGGACCACCTCCATGTGGGTGGCTACCGGGAGGGGCGCCTCACCCTGATCACCGACCGCGCCGTCTGGCTTACCTGGCTGCGCTATGAACAACAGCGCCTGCTCGCGCTAATCCATCAACTCCCGGGTTTCGAGGCGGTGACGGGCTTCCACTTCAAGGTTCGTCCGGTTCATCCCATCAAGGCGCCACCGCGTCATGTCCGGGAACTTTCGCCGAGTGCGGCCGACGAGTTATCGAGCTGTGCGGCCGATATCGACGACCCCAGGTTGAAGAAGGCCCTGGAGCGGCTCGCCTCACACGCCGAAAGATCCTGACCTGCAAACGACGATGCCGCCACCCGATAGGGTGGCGGCATCAAAGGACATGGCAGGAATCGAGACCATCTCCGATTCCACGCCATGACAACCTCACGCCATGGCGGGCGACGCATAGGAGATCGGTGCCTTCTCGGCCTCGTCCTCGAAGGTGACGATCTCGTAGGCGTCCGGCTGGGCCATCAGGGCACGGCAGAGCTGGTTGTTCAGGGCATGTCCCGACTTCACCCCGCGGAACTCCCCGATCAGGCTGAACCCCAGCTGGTAGAGGTCACCGATGGCGTCAAGCACCTTGTGCTTGACGAACTCGTCATCGTAGCGAAGCCCACCCTCGTTCACGATACGGTAGTCATCGATGACGATGGCGTTGTCCAGGCTTCCGCCCAATGCCAGATTGTTTGACCGCAGGTACTCGAGATCACGCATGAAGCCGAAGGTCCTTGCACGAGACACCTCCTTGACGAAGGACGTGGTCGAGAAGTCCACCATGGCGGTCTGCTTCTGCCGATCGAAGACAGGGTGGTCGAAATCGATGGCGAACGACACCTTGAAGCCCTTGTGGGGGAGGAAGATGGCTTCCTTGTCGTCCTCGCGTACCGCAATTTCACGCTTGATACGGATGAACTTCTTGGGCGCGTTCTGCTCGCTGATCCCTGCCGACTGGATCAGGAAGACGAAGGGGCCCGCACTGCCATCCATGATCGGGACCTCGGGCGCACTGACATCCACATAGGCGTTGTCGATACCCAGACCGGCAAGGGCCGACATCAGGTGTTCCACGGTGGCGACCTTGGCCCCCCCGGCCGACAGCGCCGTACACAGCGTTGTGTCGGTCACATGTTCGGCACGGGCAGGAATCTTCACCTCGGGATCCAGATCCGTGCGCACGAAGACGATGCCGGTATCCACGGCCGCCGGGCGCAGCGTCAGGTATACCTTCTTGCCGGAATGCAGGCCGACACCAGTGGCGCGAATGACATTCTTCAGAGTACGTTGTCTGATCATGGGCAGTCGCCAGGCAATGGTTGATTATCAAACAGTGTTCACTATAACACCGAACGAGTGTTTCAACAAAAAGACATCACCCGGCACCACCAGGAACCCCGGTCGCCAGACTCAATCGGCCTGGCGGCGCAGGAAGGCCGGTATGTCGAGATAGTCATCGAGCTCCTGAGATCGGCGCCTATCCGGGCGCGGCTTGGACGCTTCCTCGGCATCCGCGACACGGGCCGTGGCCTGTTGACGGGACGCGGCCGCCTGCGGCTGACGGCGGTAATTCGCAGACGCTTCCGGGCGCTTGGCGCTTTCGCGCGACGCGACCTTCTGCAGTTGCTGACCCTCGAGCCCTGCCGCCACTACGGTGACGCGCAGTTCGTCGGTCATCTCCATGTCGATGGACGTGCCGACGACGATGGTGGCGTCCTGGGAAGCGAACTCCTGGACGGTGGCGCCGACATCGTTGAACTCACCGATGGACAGATCCGGGCCTGCCGTGATGTTGACCAGAATGCCGCGGGCACCATGCAGGTCGATATCCTCGAGCAAGGGGCTGCGAATGGCCTTCTCGGCGGCTTCGCGGGCGCGATTCTCGCCGGTAGCCCCACCGGTGCCCATCATCGCCATGCCCATCTCGGACACCACGGTGCGCACATCGGCGAAGTCGACGTTGATGATCCCGGGGCTCGTGATCAATTCGGCGATACCCTGAACGGCACCCAGGAGGACATCGTTGGCCGCACTGAAGGCCGTCAGCAGGGTGGCATTCTTGCCCAGTACCGAGAGCAGTTTCTCGTTGGGAATGGTAATCAGCGAATCGACATGCTCGGAGAGTTCCCGCATGCCTTCCTCGGCGGCACGCATGCGCTTGGGCCCCTCGAAGGGGAAAGGCCGGGTAACCACAGCCACGGTCAGGATGCCCAGCTCCTTGGCCACCTGGGCGACCACGGGCGCGCCCCCTGTCCCGGTGCCACCTCCCATGCCGGCAGTGATAAACACCATGTCCGCGCCATTGAGGAGCTCGGCGATACGCTCGCGGTCCTCCATGGCGGCCTGGCGACCCACATCCGGGTTAGCACCGGCACCGAGCCCCTTGGTGATGTCGCTGCCGAGCTGAAGCACCGTCTTGGCCGCGCCCCGCTTCAGGGCCTGGGCGTCGGTGTTGGCGCAGATGAACTCCACGCCCTCGATGTTGCTCTCGACCATGTGGTTGACGGCATTGCCGCCCCCACCGCCGACACCGATCACCTTGATGACGGCACTGCTTGAGGGTGCACTATCTACGAGTTCGAACATTTGCCCGTCTCCTGGGCCGCTGGGCGGCCCTGTCAGAAATTTCCTTTCAACCAGCCCTTGAACCTTGTCAGCGCCGGAATCCTTTCCCTCGATCCATGTCGAGAGACATCATTTCTTCTCGGCTGAACCGGAATAACGCCACCCTGTGACTGCCGCCCATGCCTCTGACGGGCCTCGCCTATGGCGTAATGTAGCAAACCAACCCCGGTCGAATAAATCGGATTGCGAACCACATCGGCCAGGCCGCGGACATTCTGCGGGCTGGCGATACGAACTGGCATATGGAAGATCTCCTCGGCCAGTTCCACCACGCCTTCCATCCTCGAGGTCCCTCCGGTCAACACCACCCCGGCAGCCACCATATCCTCATAGCCGCTGCGACGCAGTTCATCGCGGATCAGGGTAAAGAGCTCCTCGTAGCGGGGCTCGACCACCTCGGCAAGGGACTGGCGAGACAGGTCACGGGCGGGCCGGTCACCCACGCTGGGCACCTTGATCATCTCGTCGCTGGCGGCCAGCTGGGTCAGGGCACATGCGTACTTGACCTTGATCTCCTCGGCATACTGCGTCGGCGTCCGCAGGGCCATGGCAATATCATTGGTGACCTGATCACCGGCAATGGGAATGACCGAGGTATGCCGAATGGCACCCTCGGTGAAAACCGCGATGTCCGTGGTGCCACCACCGATGTCGACCATGCAGACGCCCAGCTCACGCTCGTCCTCCGTCAGGACGGCATGACTGGAGGCGAGTTGCTCCAGGATGATGGCGTCCACCTCCAGGCCGCAACGACGCACGCATTTTTCGATATTCTGAACCGCATTGAGGGCAGCCGTCACCAGATGCACCCTGGCTTCCAGCCTGACGCCGGACATCCCGAGGGGTTCACGTATGCCCCCCTGGGTATCGATGGAGAATTCCTGGGGAAGTACGTGAAGCACACGCTGTCCTTCGGAAATAGCCCTTGCCCTAGCAGAATCGATGACGCGCTCGATATCGGAAGGGGTGACTTCACGATCCTTTATGGCCACGACTCCATCGGAATTCATCGAGCTGATGTGACTGCCGGCCACCCCGACATAAACCGAATGGATATCACAGCCCGCCATGAGTTCAGCTTCCTCGACCGCACGCTGTATCGACTGCACCGTGGACTCGATATTGATGACCACACCCTTCTTCATTCCTCGTGAGGGATGTGAACCGATACCCGCAATTTCGATACTGCCATCGTCGGTGGGTTGCCCCACGATCGCCACGACCTTGGATGTTCCGATATCCAGCCCGACTACCATATTGGAAGCGTTGGGTTGTCCTGCCATGGGTCGCGGTCACTCCTGATTTCTGTTCGGCATTAACGTTCAATAAAGACTGCCATAAGACGCTGGCACTATTATAGGAACAACTTGGGTTGTTTCACCAGTGCATGGCGAAAAACATAGTTCAGAATACGGATCTTTTATAGCAAAAGAAATACCCGAGAGTCTCGAGATACAATAACTCACCTTGAAAAAAGTGTCAGGAACCTTCCGCTTCGACCCTACCGACAGTCTCCGTTTCGCCATGCCATGCCACGGCAACCCCGTTGGGATATCGCAGATCAATGTAGCGGATAAGCGACGCCTGATCGGCTAACTGCCGGTCCCAGGCTGCTGTGAGTCGTGCCATGCGCGCCTCCCTGTCATTGCGACCCAGCATGACCCAGACCCCGTCATCCAGCTGGAAGCGCCAGGCCCCGCGAGGCTCGAGACGCAGTTGGGTCAAGGTCAGGCCAAGGGGGTCGATACGCGACGCCAGACGTTGATGATAGGCAAGCACCTCCGGGGCGGTTCCGGAAGGACCGGCCAGATCGGGAAAGTCGCCAGAAGGTGACACTGGACCGGGGGCGAAGGGCTCACCCTCCGGATTGAGCAGGAAATCGTCGTTCCAGCGCGCCACGGGCACCTGTTCGACCAGATCGAAGGTCAGGGCATCAGGCCATTCACGACTGATCCGCACCTCGGCGAGCCAGCCGATTTCCAGGGCATCCGCACGCAATTCGGCGAGATCCACCGACAACCAGGAACGCCCCTGGATCAATGGCGCCAGTTCGCTCCTCAGGTAACCGGCATTGACATGGCTGAGCTCGCCTCGGATCGAGACCCGTTCTACCGGCCGGTCCAGCCAGAGCCAGAGCGCCCGGCCACCGGCACCGATAACCATGGCCAGCAACAACACGCCCAACCATCCACTCCTGGCACTCATGGTCGAGAGGACGCCAGCGTCGCCGCGAGGATACGCAGGACAAGGGCCTCGAAGTCGATGACGACATGGGCAGCGGCCTGGGGCACGAGGCTGTGGTCGGTCATGCCGGGCGAGGTGTTGACTTCGATCAGCCAGAACTGTCCCGCGGCGTCGCGCATCACATCCACCCGGCCCCAGCCCTCGCCGCCGACCGCCTCGAAAGCCAGGCGGCACAGGTCGCCGAGTTCTGCTTCCACCCCCGGGGAAAGCCCACAGGGGAGATGATAGAGGGTGTCATTGGAGAGATACTTGGCATCGTAGTCATAGAAGCCACCAGGCACTTCGACCCGGATTGCCGGTAGCACCAGGTCCCCCAGCAGCGAGACGGTATATTCGTCGCCCACGATGAAGCGTTCGGCCATCACCCTGGCGTCAAAGCGTGCGGCATCACGATAGGCGGCCTGCAGGGCCTCGCGGCTGTGAACGATGCTGATACCCAGTGTCGAGCCTTCGTGTACCGGCTTGACGACCAACGGCAGGCCGAGACGCTCGACCACCACCGACCAGTCAGCATCGGACGACAGCATCAGGCTCTCCGGCGTGGGCAACCCCAGTGACTGCCAGACCAGCTTGGTGCGCTGCTTGTCCATGCCCAGGGCCGAGGCCAGGACACCGCTACCCGTATAGGGAATGCCCAGCAGTTCGAGGGCACCCTGGAGCGTACCGTCCTCACCGCCACGACCGTGCAGGGCGATAAAGACCCTATCGGGATTCAAGGCTTCGAGCCCCACCAGCCCCCCCCCGGCCGGATCATAGCCGATGGCGGCCACACCAGCCTTCTGCAGCGCCGCAAGGACCGCCGAGCCACTCTTCAGGGATACCTCTCGTTCGGCGGAGTCCCCGCCGAAGATCACCACCACCCGACCCAGATCATCGACGACGCTCACAGTGCCACCTCATCGAGTTGCAGCGCTGCCTCGGCCAGGGAGAGCGAGATCCCCCCCACATCACCGGCACCCTGGGTAATCAGGATATCGTCAGGCCGCAGGATCCTCGCCAGAAGTTTAGGTAATTCACTCTTGTCCTGGACGAAGATGGGGTCGACCTCACCGCGCTGACGGATCGATCCCGCCAGGGTCCGTCCGTCGGCCCCGGGAATCGCTGCCTCGCCGGCGCTGTAGACATCCAGCAGCAACAGGATATCGACACCGGCCAGCACCCTGACGAAGTCCTCAAAAAGGTCCCGGGTACGCGAGAAACGATGGGGCTGGTAGACCATCACCAGGCGTCGATGGGGCCAACCAGCCCGCACTGCCTCGATCACCATCTCCACTTCACGAGGATGGTGGCCATAGTCATCCACCAGCATTACCTCGCCGTCGCCCTCGGGTGCGGCAAAGTGGCCATGGACCTGGAAACGCCGGCCTACCCCGCCGAAGCTCGACAGGCCGCGCAGGATGGCGTCGTCACCGATACCCGCGTCGGTGGCGACGATGATCGCCGCCATGGCATTGAGGGCGTTGTGTCGACCCGGCATGGCCAGGCGGATGGCCAGGGGCGCCAGGCCATCGGGGCGGTACGCCGTGAAATGCACCTCTCCCCCCTGCTGGATGAAGTCGTCGATACGGTAGTCGGCATCCTCGCTGAAGCCATAGGTGACGAACTGGCGGTTGATCCGATCGAGAAGCCCCCGGACATGACCGTCATCGATGCACAGCACGGCGAGACCATAGAAGGGCAGGTTGTGGAGGAATTCGACGAAGGTGGCCTTGAGCCGCTCGAAGTCGCCGCCATAGGTCGCCATGTGGTCGGCATCGATATTGGTGACGATGGACACCATGGGCTGCAGGTGGAGAAAGGAGGCGTCTGATTCGTCGGCCTCCGCCACCAGGTAGTCGCCCTCCCCCAGGCGGGCATTGGTCCCGGCGCTGGTCAGGCGTCCACCGATCACGAAGGTAGGATCGAGCCCTCCCTCACCCAGGAGCGTCGCGGCGAGGCTGGTCGTGGTGGTCTTTCCATGGGTTCCCGCCACGGCGATGCCATGGCGGAAGCGCATGAGCTCCGCGAGCATTTCCGCTCTGCGTACCACGGGTATCCGGTGCTCGTGGGCCCAGCGGATCTCGGGATTCGTCTCATCCACCGCGGAGGAAATGACGACCACATCGGCCCCGACGACATTATCGACGCCGTGGCCGATGGCCACGCGGATCCCACAATCACGCAACCTGGCCACTACCACGGATTCCTTGAGATCACTGCCGCTCACGGCATAGCCCTGGTTGGCCAGGACCTCGGCGATACCGCACATGCCGGCACCGCCGATGCCGACGAAGTGGATGTTGCGGATACGTCGCATGCCCAGGCCCCGGCCGTGGCTCGGGGGTGTCGAGGGGCCGAGGGTCGACCCTTGGGTGCTATCACTCAAAACCTGTCTCCATGCAGCCGGCCACCAGACGCTCGACGGCGTCGAGATGCGCACAGGCACGCGCCTGCAGCGCCATGGTGGCAAGGATGTCGGGGTCGAGCAACGCCGCCAGGCGCTCGGCCAGCGATGTCGCGGTGAGATCTGCCTCGGGTAACAGCGTCGCGGCCCCCTGTTCCACCAGGCTCAGGGCGTTGGCCGTCTGATGGTCATCCACGGCATGGGGCAAGGGCACGAAAAGGGCCGGCTTGGCCGCAGCGGCGAGCTCCGCCACGGTCAGGGCCCCGGCTCGACAGACTACCAGGTCGGCCCAATCGTAGGCCTCGGCCATCCCGTCGATGAAGGGCGTGACCTGCGCGGCCACTCCCTGCCTGGCATAGCCCTCGCGGGTCGCCTTCGCCTTGTCGCCCCCGGATTGATGATGCACCTCGGGACGCGACTCGGGAGGGATTCGCGCCAGGGCCTCGGGCAGGCATTCATTGAGCGCCTGTGCCCCCAAGGAACCGCCCACCACCAGCAGCCTCAAGGGTCGTGACGCCATGCTGGCCGAGGTTCGCGGGCACTCGCCGAGGATGGCGATCTCCCGGCGCACCGGATTGCCGACCACCTCGGCCCTGCCGGCAAAAGCCTGAGGGAAGGCCGCATAGACCCGTCGCGCCAGCCTGGCCAGGACGCGATTGGTCAGCCCCGCCACCGCATTCTGCTCGTGGATCACCAGCGGACGCCGCGCCAGCCAGGCGGCTAGTCCCCCGGGGCCGCTGGCGAAGCCGCCGAGGCCGATGACCAGTTGCGGGTCATAGGCATGGATGATCCGCCAGGCTTGCCATACCGCCCGGCTCAGGTTGACGGGGGCCATCAGCCAGCCGGCCAGGCCATTGCCACGCAGCCCCGCCACAGCGATACGGTGCAGGACAATGCCGGCCTCGGGGACCAGCCGGTTCTCTATCCCCCTCGGACACCCCAGCCATTGGACCTCGATATCCTCGGCCATGAGGCCATGGGCCAGGGACAGGGCCGGCATGACATGACCGCCGGTACCCCCGGCCATGATCAGGGCGCGACGTCGCGGGGGTGCGGTCATCGGCTCACTCCTTTCTTGGCGGGTGAAACGGCCTTCTGGCCGACAGGCGCCGCCGGTATCGAACGACGCCATGCCTGTCGCACCTCGATATCGGCCCGCAGCAGCAAGGCCATCATCATGGCGCTGATCACCAGGCTGGACCCGCCATAACTCAGCAGCGGCAGGGTCAATCCCTTGGTGGGAAGCATTCCCGTATTCACGGCAATGTTGATGAAGGCCTGGACACCCACGACCAGGGCAATCCCATAGCTGAGATAGGCGGCGAAGGGCATCCGGGCAAGCTCGGCACGGCGTCCCACCGCCATGGCACGATACACCAGCAGGGCGAAGAGCCAGACCACCACGAGGGCACCGAACAGGCCGAGCTCCTCGGCGATCACGGCGAAGACGAAGTCGGTATGCGCCTCGGGCAGGTAGAAGAGCTTCTGGACACTGTTGCCCAGACCCACGCCCAGCCAATGACCGCGACCGAAGGCAATCAAGGCCTGGGTCAGCTGGTAGCCACTGGCAAACTGGTCGGCCCAGGGATCGGCGAAGCTGGTCAGGCGGGCCAGTCGATAGGGTTCGGCAACGGCCAGCAGGACCCCGCCGCTGGCTACCAGAATCAGCAGCAGGGCAAAACGGCCCCAGGGCGCGCCGGCCATCAGCAGCATGCCCATCACACAGGCCGGCATGACGACCACGGCGCCATAATCGGGCTCGAGGATCAACAACAAGGCGATGAGGGTCATGACCACCAGGGGCCGCAGGAAGGCGCCCCATTGCCGACGCACCTGGGGCAGGAAGCGTTCCAGATAGCCGGCCACGTAAATGATAAGGCAAAACTTGGCGACCTCGGAGGCCTGCAGGTTCAAGGGGATGCCGGGAATCGACAACCACCGCCGGCTGCCGTTTACCTCCCGCCCCACCAGCAGGACAAGCACCAGGAGAAGGATCCCTACCAGCAACAGCAAGGGGCCATTAGCCTTCCACCAGGCCAGGGGAACCATCAAGAGCAGGGCGCCAACGCCCAGCGCCACGACCAGGAAGATGCCGTGGCGAATGCTGAAGAACCAGGCGTTGCCGGTCAGGCTTTCCGCCACCCCGGTAGAGGCCGAGGTGACCATGACCCAGCCGATCAGCATCAGGGCCAGGATCGCCAGCAACAACCAGCCGTCACAGCGCTGGTGGCGGGTGGAGAATCGCCGGCCGAGGCGGTCATGGGGTTTCATCGGTGGCTCTCCATCGAATGACGACGGACCCACTCTCGAAATACCTCACCTCTTTGCTGGTAGTTGCTGAACTGGTCGAGACTGGCACAGGCCGGGGAGAGCAGAACGCTATCGCCGGGTACGGCGATGTCCGCCGCGCGTGACATGGCGGCCGCCAGGTTCTCCACCCGCGTGACAGGGAGGAATCCCCGTAGCACCCTCTCCAACCCATCGGCATCCTGGCCGAACAGGATCGCCTCACGGCCATAGAGGGCGAGGGGGTCGGCCAGGGGCGAGAAATCCGCCCCCTTGCCCACCCCGCCGGCAAGCAGGATCAACCGACCGGCAAGCGTCGGCCCGAGGCCGGCAATGGCCGCCAGGGTTGCCCCCACATTGGTGCCCTTGGAATCATTGATCCAGCGTACCCCGTCGATATCGGCTACCCATTCACCGCGATGCGGCAGGCCGGGAAAGCGGCGCAGCACCGCGCACATCGTCTCCAGCGGAAGCCCCAGGCGATGGCCCGCGGCAAGCGCCGCCAGGGCATTGGCCTGATTATGGCGACCGGGAAGCCGGACCTCGTCGGCCGGCATCAGGGGCGTGTCGCCCTGCATCAACCAGTCGCGTTCCCGATAGCGCCCGATTCCCCAGTCATGGCCGTCCGGCGGCCGGGTAGTGAACCGGTCCAGTGCCGGGAGAGGCGTCTCGGGCCAGGTCATCGGATCCTCGGCATTGACCACCCCGTGGCGGGCACCCCGGAAGATACCCAGCTTGGCGGCACGGTAGCCGGTCATGTCGCCATGGCGGTCCAGATGATCCTCGGAAAGATTGAGGAAGACCGCGCTCTCGGCGCCGAGACAGGGCGTCGTCTCCAGTTGAAAGCTGGAGAGCTCCAGCACATAGCAATCCGCCTCGGGCATCTCGACGAGAAGGTCCAGCGCCGGGGTGCCGAGGTTCCCCCCGACCGCCACGCGTCGTCCGGCCGCCCTGGCCATCTCACCGAACAGGGTGGTCACCGTGGACTTGGCATTGGAACCTGTAATGGCAACGATGGGCGACCGACAGGCACGCACGAAAAGCGCAATCTCGCCCACCAGCAGCGGTTCGCCGGTGGCCTGGCGGGTACGGCCGGCTAGCTCGGCCAGCCCCGGCACGCGAGGGTCGATACCGGGGCTGGCCACCACTTCCTCGACCTCATCGAGATCCAGGTCGCCGATGGGGCCGCAATGGATCTCGACATCGGGATGGTCGGCCTGGAACGCGTCCAGCCCGGGGGGCGCGGCGCGGGTATCGGCCACCATGTAGGGCACCCGCTGGCGTTCCAGATGGCGACAGATGGCGTGACCCGACACCCCAAGCCCGACTACCAGGGTGCATCCCCTGGGCACCTTGACCATGCACTGCTCCTTGCGGCTGGCGTGAGAGGCTCTCAACGTACCTTGAGGGTGGCCAGGCCGATCAATACCAGCACCACGGTGATGATCCAGAAACGCACGATGACGCGCGGCTCCGGCCAGCCCTTGAGCTCATAATGATGGTGCAAAGGCGCCATGCGGAAGATACGGCGCCCGGTGAGCTTGTAGGACCCTACCTGCAGGATCACCGAAACGGTCTCCATGACGAAGATCCCGCCCATGATGAACAGCACGATCTCCTGGCGCACGATGACCGCCACGACGCCCAGCGCCGCGCCCAGGGCCAGGGCGCCCACGTCGCCCATGAAGACCTGGGCCGGGTAGGTATTGAACCACAGGAAACCCAGTCCGGCGCCGGCGATGGTGGCGCAGAAGACCGCCAGTTCACCGGCACCGGGAATGAAGGGAATCTGCAGATAGCTAGCGAACACGGTGTTGCCGCTGGTATAGGCGAATACCGCCAGCCCCATGGCCACCAGTACCGTCGGCATGATGGCGAGACCATCGAGGCCATCGGTGAGGTTCACGGCATTGGAGCTGCCGACGATCACCAGGTAGGTCAGCACGATATAGAAGACGCCAAGGGGCAGCACGAAATCCTTGAACAGCGGAACGATCAGACTGGTTTCCACCGGGTTGGCCGCCGTGACATAGAGCAGAACGGCCGCCGCCAGGCCGATCACCGACTGCCAGAGATACTTCCAGCGTGCCGGCAATCCCCGCGGGTTCTTCTCGACGACCTTGCGGTAATCATCGACCCAGCCGATGGCACCGAAACCCAGGGTCACCGCCAGCACGATCCACACATAGTGGTTGGCGAGGTCACCCCACAGCAGGGTACTGACGGCGATGGCCATGAGGATCATGGCACCCCCCATAGTGGGTGTGCCGGCCTTGGACAGGTGTGACTGAGGGCCATCGTCGCGCACCGCCTGGCCGATCTGTCGCTCGACCAGGCGGCGGATCATCACCGGCCCCAGCCACAGGCATAGCACCAGGGCCGTGAGGGTCCCCAGGATCATGCGCAGGGTCAGGTAGTTGAATACATTGAAGGCACTGTAGAATTGTGCCAGGAAATCAGCCAGATAAAGCAGCATGTATCACGTTCACCTTGATGCATCTGCACGTAGCGCGGACAGGATCTTTTCCATGCCGGCACTGCGCGACCCCTTGACCAGCACGCTGGCTCCCGGTGGCAGATGGTGGAGGACATGGCGCGTCAGCGCCTCCCGATCGTCAAAATGGCACCCACCCTGACCGAAGGCCTGGCTGGCCGGCTTCGCCGGCTCGCCGAGGGTGCCGAGAAAGTCGATCCCCAGTTCCCGCGCATGGCGTCCGATCTCGGCATGCAGCCGATCGGACGCTTCTCCCAACTCTCCCATGGCGCCCAGCAGGCACCAATGCGGCCGCGGCAGGGTGACCAGGAGGTCGAGCGCCGCCTTGACCGCGCCGGGGTTGGCATTATAAGTATCATCCAGCAAGTATGAGGCATTGATGCCTTCAACCACCAACAAGCGGCCCGGCATGGGCGAGACACTGACCAGACCGGCGATGACGTCGTCGGCGTCAAGCCCCATGGCCAGCGCCGCCGCGGCAGCGGCCAGGGCATTGGCCACGTTATGCCGTCCCAGAAGGCCGAGTTGCAGGCGGCCCAGATCATTGCCATCCATGACGAGCGAGAAAGCATAGCGCCCGAGGGCATCACAGACCAGCGCCTCGGCGCGAACCCGGGCACGTCCTTCCAGACCGAAGTCCAGCACCTCGTGAGGGGCGGCCAGGCTCGACCAGAAGAAAAAGAAGGCGTCATCCCGGTTGAGCACGGCGATTCCATCGGCCGACAGGCCGGCCAGGATCTCCGCCTTGGCCTGGGCGATACGGCCCATGCCGCCGAATTCACCGACATGAGCACCGGTCACATTGGTGATCACCACCACCTCGGGTTCGGCCAGCATGCTGGTCCAGGCGATCTCGCCGAGGTGGTTAGCCCCCAGTTCCACTACTGCCTGGCGATGTTGTGGCGTCAGCCCCAGCAGCGTCAAGGGAGCGCCGATGTCGTTATTGAGGTTACCTCGGGTCGCCAGGGTCGACCCGGAGCGAGAAAGCACGGCGGCCAGCATCTCCTTGACCGTGGTCTTGCCACTGTTGCCGGTGACGGCCACCAGCTGGCCTCCCCAGGCGCGGCGCCGTGCGCGACCCAGCAGCCCCAGCGCCAGCCGGGTATCCGCAACGACGAGTTGTGGCAGGGGATCATCCACTGCCCTCTCCACCAGCGCGGCCACGGCACCCGCCGCATGCGCCTGAGCGATGAAATCATGGGCATCGAAGCGCTCACCACGCAAGGCGACGAAGAGGCTGTCCGGCATCATCTGACGGGTATCGGTGACGATGCCCGATATTCCGAGGTCCCGATCGGGCGCCGTCAGTCCCAGCACCTCGGCAATATCGGCAAGGGATTCCAGGCCGATGCGACTCATGCGTCTTTCTCCCAGGTATTCTCCCCGGCACGCTTCAAAATGGCCTTCTCGGCCTCGACACGATCCGAGAAGTCGTGCCTGCCCCCCTGGATTTCCTGATAGGTCTCGTGGCCCTTGCCGGCGATCAAGACAACATCCTCGGGTGCCGCCTCGGCCAGCGCCCAGGCGATGGCCTCGCCGCGTCCGGGCAGGTCCCAGGCACTGGCCTCCCGGGACAGCCCCGCCAAGACCTGGTCGCGTATGACCCCAGGAGACTCGCTGCGTGGATTGTCGTCGGTGACCACCAGCACATCCGCATGGCGTTGCGCCGCGGCTGCCATCAGCGGCCGCTTGCCGGGATCACGATCCCCGCCACAGCCGAACAGGCACCACAGTCGACCGCTTCCCGGGAGATGTGCCCTGAGCGCCGTCAGCGCGCTGTCCAGGGCATCGGGGGTATGGGCATAGTCAATCACCACCGTGGGACAACCGGGACGCGTCAGCGCCTGCATGCGTCCCGGGACCACGGTCAGGTCGGCCGCCGCCGTGAAGAGGTCGGTCAGGGCATGGCCGAGCCCATGGAGGGTAGCGATGGCCAGCAGGACGTTGTCCAGATTGAAACGCCCCATCAGCGGCAGGTCGATGACCCGCTCACCCTCGGGGGTGGCGACCAGCGCCCGCTGACCCGTCTCGTGGGGCTGCCAGTCGATCACCCTGAGCGTCACCGCCTCGTCCTCGCCGGTGGCCAGCACGCGGACCCCGGGGGGCAGGCCAGAAAGCATCAGTCGTGCCAGGGGATCGTCACCATTGATCACGGCGAGTGCCAGTTCCGGCCGCCGGAAGAGGCGCGCCTTGGCCGCGGCATAGGCGGCCATGCTGCCATGGTAGTCGAGATGGTCGCGCGTCAGGTTGGTGTAGACGGCGGCCGTCAGTCGGCAGCCGTCGAGGCGCCCCTGGTCCAGGGCGTGGGACGACACCTCCATGGCCACCCGACGCAGGCCCTTGGCCGCGAGCTCTCCCAACACGGCCTGGAGCGCCAGGGCACCCGGCGTGGTCAAGCCACCGACACGCATCTCCCCGGGCCGACCATGGCCCAGGGTACCGACCAGGCCTGCGTCCACCCCGAGGGCGATGCTCAGCTCGGCCAGGTAGTGGGTCACCGAGCTCTTGCCGTTGGTGCCAGTGACCCCGACCAGCTCCAGGTCCCGGGGCACGGCAAACAGGACCTGTCCCAGCTCGCCTTGGGCCTCACGCAGCCCCGCCAGCCACAGCACCCGGGGGTCGTCGGGCCCCGGCGTACCGTCGTCATGGGCCAGCACCAGCGAGGCGCCGGCCTCGAGAGCCGCCGGGATGAAGTCGCGGCCGTCGGCCGCCACCCCCGGCACCGCCACGAAGACGTCTCCCGCGGCCAGCCGACGGCTGTCGAGGTCCAGGCGGATGGCATCCGGCAGGGTGACACCCGCCAGGGCACGGCGACAGTCGGGCCAGAGCCCGACCAGGCCCGCCTCGAGTCGCTCGGCGGTCAGCTGCATCGCGTTTCCTCCCCCCGGGCTTGCGCTCATGATTCCGGCTCCCGGGCATCCGGTGGCACGTCCAGCAGGCGCAGGGCATTGCCGGCCACCCGCGAGAATACGGGCGCCGCAACCGCCCCGCCGTAGTAGCTGTCGCCCCGCGGGTTGTCGATCATCACCACGGTGATGATGCGCGGGTCCGAGACGGGGGCGATGCCAACGAACAGGCCGCGGTAGGCCTCCTCCTGATACCCGCTGGCATCGGTCTTGCGCACGGTGCCCGTCTTGCCGGCGATCCGGTAGCCTGGCACCAGTGCCCGACGGGCGCCGGTGCCAGGCTCGACGACCCGATCCATCATCCCCAGTATCTGCCGGGCCACGCCCGGGTCGATGACCGGCTCGCCGGCCGGCGCCTGGCCGAGCTTGAGCAGCGAGGGCGGCAGGCGTCGACCGTCGTTGGCAATCGCCGTGAAGGCACTGGCCAACTGCAGCGCCGAGACCGAGAGGCCGTAGCCATAGGAGAGGGCCGCCCACTGGCTGCTCGACCAGCGCACCGGGGCCGGCAGGCTACCCACGGACTCGCCGGGAAAGCCGGTGCCCGGCGCCTGATCGAAGCCGAGCCGGCGATAGATCTCGGGGACCAGCGGCTCATCGAGCTGCAGGGTCAGCTTGGACATGCCGATGTTGGACGACTTCTCGAGGATCCCGGACAGCGTCAGCTCGCCGTAGTTGGCGACATCCTTGATGGTATAGCCGTCGATGACCATCCAGCCCGGCGAGGTATCGACCACGATGTCCTTGTCGAACTGGCCACTCTCCAGGATCGCTGCCATGGCCAGCGGCTTGATCACCGACCCGGGTTCGAAGACATCGACGATGGCCTGGTTACGCAGTCCACGAGGATCGAGATC
>JAGXGN010000154.1 GCA_024636705.1 Halomonas sp. | reverse complement strand
GTTCGCGCAACAAGCGCGCGGTCGAGAACGCGCGGCCGTCATTGAACTTCGGGAAGGAAAGCGCGATCAGCGCGAACCGGTGCGCATCGGGCGCAAACTCGTCCAGGTTCGCGCCCGGCTTGAGCGAGATGCCCCCGGTGTCGAAGGTGATCCCCTTGCCGATCAAGACATGGGGAGAATCGTCGGCACTTTCGGCGCCCTGGTAGCGCATCACGATCAGCCGTGAAGGCTCCACGCTGCCGCGGCCCACCGCCAGCAGGCTGTTGGCGCCCAGGCGTTCCAGGGCCTCCTCATCGAGTATCTCCACCTCGAGTGCCCCGCCGGAAGACGCGGCCAGGGCCTGGGCCTGGTCGGCCAGGTAGCTCGGTGTGCAGATATTGCCCGGCAGGTTGCCCAGGGTGCGGGCATGGGTCACGCCTTCGCCCACCGCCTTGCCGATACGAGCGCCTTCGCGGGCGGCCTCGGCATTGCCTTTCTCGCTGACCTGCAGGGCGATGGCGGCAAGCCTGGGGGCGGCGGACGCCTCGGACTTGAACCTATCGAAGCGGTAGACGGCGCGATGGGCCGCCTCGGCCACCATACGTGCCTTCCAGTCACTGTTGCGGCCCGGCAAGGGAACGTCGGTGAAGGCCACGGTGGCCTCATCCAGCGGCAGTTCGGCGAGCACCTTGAAGGCCGCATCCAGGGCCTTGATGAAGCCAGTTTCCTGGCACTTCGCGCGCTCCCCCATCCCCACCAGCAACAGGCGATCGGCTCCCACACCCGGGGCGAAGGGAATCAACAGGGCATTGCCGAGTTTGGCCTCGAAATCACCGCGTTCGATCAACTGGCCGACCAGACGCTCGCTGGCGTCGTCGAGCTTGGCGGCGGTGGGCAGCAGGTCGGACGCCTCGAATACCGGTAGCACGAGACAGGCCGTCTCGACCTTGACGGGATTGCCCGTTTGCACTGGGAATTCCATGGTGTCTCCACAAGACAGGCGTAGGGGGTTACGCGCCCAAGGGTTACAAAGATAGAGGGATTCTGGATAATGCCCGCACCCGGCCGTATCACGCCAGTGTACCCAAGGCACGGCCCGAATGCATGGAAGGCGGCTGCATGATCATCTTTCGATACCTGACCCGCGAGATCCTGCTGACCATGGCCGCCGTGGCCGGGGTGCTGCTGCTGGTGATCATGGGTAGCCGCTTCATCCGCTATTTCAGCAACGCCGCGGAAGGCGAGCTCCCGGTCAGCATCCTCGGTACCCTGATGCTCTTCCACCTGCCGGGTTTCCTGGAATTGATCCTGCCGCTGGCGTTCTTCCTGGGGATCCTGCTCGCCTATGGCCAGCTCTACCTGAACAGCGAGATCACCGTGCTGGTCGCCTGTGGCACCAGCCCCAACCGGCTGCTGCGGGTGAGTCTGGTGTCGGCAACCATCGTGGCCATCCTGGTGGGCTTGTGCAGTTTCTGGCTGACCCCGGCCGGGGCCCTGCACAACGCGGTGATGCTTGAGGAGCAGCGTAGTCAACTGGATTTCACCGCCCTGGTGCCGGGTCGCTTCCAAGATGTCGGCAGCGGACGTACCGTCTATACTCAGGACTTCACCGACAGTCAGACGCGGATGCAGGAAGTGTTCATCAGCGAGCGCCAGCGTCGCCGCGACGGCACGCCGGACAGTCTCGTGACCCGTGCCGGCAGCGGTTACCAGACCGTCGACGATGAGACCGGCAGCCGCTTCCTGGTGCTGGCCGATGGCGAACGCTACAGCGTGGAACCCGGGCGATACGAGGCCGAACGCCTCTCCTTCGAGACCTATGCGGTGCGGCTTTCCCAGGGCGGTGACCGGCCTGAGCTGGACGCCCCGGAATATGCCACCACGGCATCGCTGCTTGGCGATGATTCCCTGCCGGCCCGGGCCCAGCTGCAATGGCGGCTGAGTCTGCCGCTGATGGTCTTCATCCTGACGCTCATGGCCATGCCGCTTTCCCGGGTCAATCCCCGCCAGGGGCGTTTCGCCAAGCTGTTGCCGGCGATCTTCCTGCATATCGCCTATCTGAGCCTGCTGCTGGCGGCGATGGATGCCATCGGGCGGGGCAGCCTCTCGGCCACGGTGGGCCTGTGGCCGATCCATGCCGCCTTCCTGGCGCTGGGACTGGGCATGATGGCGCATGCCCAGCACAAGGGGATGAGTGGATGATCGCTGACCGGCTCGACCGCTATATTGCCCGCAATGTGCTCGGTGCCATCCTCGTGGTCCAGGTGGTATTGCTGGGGCTCGACCTGGTGATCACCTTCATCAATGACCTGAGTGACGTGGAAGGCGGCTATGGCGCCCTGGAGGTGTTGTTCTACCTGGGAATGCGGCTTCCCTGGCGCTTCTACCAGTATGCCCCGGTGGGGGTCCTGATCGGTGCCCTGATCGGCCTGGGCACCATGGCGTCCAGCAACGAACTCACGGTGATACGGGCCGCCGGGCGTTCGCTGATGCGCATCCTCTGGGGCGTGATGAAGCCGGTGTTGCTGATCGTGGTGCTGCTGATGCTGATGGCCGAGTATGTCACGCCACGTACCGAACAGTTCGCCAGTGCCTGGCGACTGGAGCAGGTGCAGGGAGAGGACGCGGTGCTCGCCGAGCGGGGTGGCTGGCAGCGGGAAGGGGACAGCTTCTACCGCTTCGGCGTCATCCGTGCCGATGACACCGTGCTCGACCTCTTGCGCTACCGCTTCGAGGGCCGAGTCCTCCAGGAGGCGATGACCGCCGAGCGCGCGGTCTGGCGCGATGGGGAATGGGTGCTGGAGGATGTCGAGCTGACCCGCTTCGCGTCGGGGCGCACCCAGGTAGAGACGCACGACAGCCTGGGCTGGGATACCGATCTGACCCCCGAGCAGTTGAACCGGCTGTTGAGGCCCATCGACAGCCAGGCGCCCAGCGGACTCTGGGCCTATGCCGGTTACCTGACGGCCCAGGGCCAGCAGGCCACCCAGCCCCTGCTGTATTTCTGGCAGAAGATGCTGATGCCGCTGACACTCGGCTCGCTGGTGCTGGTGGCGGCTTCCTTCGTGTTCGGGCCCCTGCGTAGCGTGGCCGCCGGTACCCGTGTGTTCTACGGCGTGATCACCGGCCTGACCTTCAAGTACCTCCAGGACCTGCTGGCGCCGGCCTCCTCGCTGTTCGGCTTCTCGCCGGTCTGGGCCGTGCTGGTGCCGACCCTGGTGTGCGCTGGCCTGGGTCTCTATTTCCTCCGTAGAACCGGATAAGGACACGCCTCCCCATGCAACGACGCTTCGGCCAACTCGATGATGTCTGGCCCGCCGGTCTGGGCCGCCGGCTGGGTGCCATGATCTATGACGCCTTCCTCGTCGCGGCCATCTGGATCCTGGTTGCCAGCCTGCACCTGCTGTTCCTGCGTCAGGTACTGGGCATCCCGGCCGAACGTATCGGTATCGACCCGGCTCAGGTGGCCAGTCTGCGGCTGCTGCTGCTGGCCTCGGGCTTCGCCTTCTTCGCCTTCTTCTGGGTCCGGGGTGGCACGACCCTTGGCATGCAGGCCTGGCGCCTGCGGGTGCAGACCCGGGACGGCCATTCCATCAGCCTGTTGCAGAGTCTGGTGCGCTACCTGGTGGCCGGGGTATCGCTGGCCGTGTTCGGTCTGGGCTACCTCTGGGTGCTCTTCGATGCCGAGCGTCGTAGCTGGGGGGATATCGCCTCGGGCACACGGGTGGTGGTGCTCCCCAAGCCGGCGAAGTGATTTCCCGTCATGGAGTGATCGGTATGCATAGTGGACCAGATTGGTCCAAAAAAATCGTCCTCAACCATTGCAATAGGCCATGCGAATCATTTACATTCACCTTGTAGTCGGCATCGAGAGTCAGCAGCGAGGGGATAACCATGTATGTATGTCTTTGCAAGGGGGTAACCGACCACCAGGTCCGCGGTTCCGTGGAGGCGGGTGCACGCAGCTGGCGTGAGGTCCAGAACGAGACCGGTTGTGGCACCCAGTGCGGCACATGTGCCTGTGCGGCGAAGACCATCACCCGCGATGCCGTGATGACCGAACTCAAGGCCAGTGCCGAAGGCTTGGCCTACGCTGTCTGACGCCGCCGTGATCCCCCGCCTGCCTGCCATGGCTAGCCGTTCCCCTTAACCGAATCCTCCTTGCAATAGATTGTTGCCGTTAGACTTTTCCTCGTTTTTTGGCAATACTGGAGTGTCGATATCTATTGCGGCACGTCATATGGTATGGCGGCCAGACTGGTACAGGAGAACGACGATGAAGGGTGACAGCAAGGTCATTGAGTTTCTGAACACCGCGCTCGGCAATGAGCTGGTGGCCATCAACCAGTATTTCCTGCATGCCAAGATGTACAAGGACTGGGGCTTCAAGGCGCTGGCCAGCTGGGAGCATGGCGAATCCATCGAGGAGATGCAGCACGCCGACAAGCTGATCGAACGTATCCTCTTCCTCGAAGGTGTGCCCAACCTCCAGGATCTGGGCAAGCTGCACATCGGGGAGAACGTTCGCGAGATGCTCGAGTGTGACCTCAAGATCGAGCACGAGGGGCGCCAGGACTACATCGATGCCATCACCCACTGCGAGCAGGTCAAGGACTACGTCAGCCGTGAGCTCTTTCGCGATATCCTCGCCGACGAGGAAGACCACATCGATCACATCGAGACCGAGCTGGGCCTGATCGACAAGGTCGGACTCGAGAACTACCTCCACAAGCAGATGCAGGAAGCCGGCGAGGCGTAATCTCGCCGGTTCATTGTCCCATCCCCCGAGACGACCGCTGCCCCCAGCCTTCGATACCGGCTATCGCGCCTGGGGGAGTTTTTCTGGACCCTTGTTAAAAGCCCTTCTCTAGGGCGAAGCGCGGGACCGGCTCGCCCTGCACCTCCACGGTTTCCATGAACATCGCCAACGGCCTCACCCAGAGGCCGTAGTCCCCGTAGAGGGCCCGGTAGACCACCAGAGGCTCTTCGGTCTCGCTGTGGTGGGCCGGGCCGATCACCTCGTAGAGGGGGCCCTTGTAGTGGCGGTAGATGCCGGGTGCGGGAAGGGGTTTTGGCATGAAGGTCTCCGACATGAGGGTTCCTGGCGTCCGGGCTTGTGGGCCTTTGAATTCATGGGCTTGCTGGCTCATCTGGCCAGGCGAGCCAGCACTCGGGAGGCAGCGACGAAACCGAAGCTGCCGGTGAGGAAACTGGCTGCTCCGAAACCCGAGGCGCAGTCCAGCCGCGTGGATTCCCCCGCACCGGGCTTCTGAAAGCACACCTCGCCATCCCTGGCCGGATAGACCAGCTGTTCATCGGAATAGACGCACTCCACCGAGAAGCGCCGCTTCGGATTACGCGAAAAGCCGAAGTCCCGGCGTAGCCGGGCGCGCACCTTGGCGAGCAAGGGGTCGTGCTCGGTTCGCGAGAGGTCCGCCACCCGTATGCGGGTCGGGTCGGTCTGGCCTCCGGCGGCACCGGTCACGGTGATCGGCAGCTTGCGTCGCTTGCACCAGGCGATCAGTGCCGCCTTGGCCACCACAGTGTCGATGGCGTCGACCAGATGGTCGGCGTCCTCGGGAATCCGCTCGGCCAGGTTGGTGGGGGTCACGAAGGCGGTATCGGCCACGACCTCGATCCCCGGATGGATGGCGCGACAGCGCTGGGCCAGCACCTCCACCTTGGGGCGCCCGACGGTGCCGTCCAGGGCGTGGAGCTGGCGATTGACATTGGAAACGCAGACGTCATCGAGATCGATCAGGGTCAGTTTGCCGATACCCGACCGGGCCAGGGCCTCCACCGTCCAGCTGCCCACGCCACCGACGCCGACCACCACCACATGGGCACTGCGGAAGCGCTCCTGGGTGCGACTGCCATAGAGCCGACGGATGCCACCGAAGCGCAGGTCGTAATCGTCGTCTGCCGGAGGGACATCGACAGTGAGGGGTGGGGAGGGGGCGGTCATGGCGAAAGC
>JAGXGN010000153.1 GCA_024636705.1 Halomonas sp. | reverse complement strand
GACGACTGGGGCCTGGAGATCACCGAGAGCATCCTGATCACCGAGACCGGCTGCGAGACCCTGGCCGATTTCCCGCGACAATTATTCGTTCGCTGAGTAAGTAGAAGCCGAGCATTTCTCAACGATCCCCTCTCAACGATCAATGAGGGGCGCCGGGGACAGGCCGAAGAGGAGGTCCTACGCCATGGATGGCGTCGGTAGCGTACAGGGAGGTATTCACAGCGCCTCCTCGCAGGCCTGTCGCCGGATCAGCCCCGAGCGACGCAGCGGCAGTGGTGTCGCCTGCCGCATGAGAACAAGGAGTTCCCCGACATGACCAAGCGTCCCAGCCCTATTTCCGCCACCGTCGACTTTGACGCCGACGGCGTCCAGCACGGCTTCCTCAAGCTGCCGATCTCGGTGGATGAGTCGGCCTGGGGTGCGGTGATGATCCCCGTCACCGTGGTCAAGAACGGCGAGAGCCCCACGGCCCTGCTCACCGGCGGCAATCACGGCGACGAGTACGAGGGCATTACCGCCCTGATGAAGCTGTCCAACGAGCTACGCGCCGACGAGATCACGGGGCGGGTGATCATCGTGCCGATGATGAATATTCCGGCAGCGATGGCCGGCAAGCGGACCTCGTCGTTGGACGGCGGAAACCTCAACCGCAGTTTCCCCGGCGATCCGGATGGCACGGTGACCGAGAAGATCGCCGACTACTTCACCCGGGTCATGGTGCCGATGAGCGATGTGGTGCTCGACCTGCACTCCGGGGGGCGAACCCTGGACATCATCCCCTTCGGCGCCTCCCATGTACTGGAGGATGCCGACCAGCAGCGCCAGGCGCTGGAAGGGGCCAAGGCGTTCGGCGCCCCCTATGCCATGATGATGTTCGAGCTCGATGCCGCGGCGCTCTTCGATACCGTGGTGGAGAGCCAAGGCAAGGTATTCGTGGCCACCGAGCTCGGCGGTGGCGGTACCTCGACCCCGCAGAGCCTGGCCATTACCGAGCGCGGCATCCGCAACTTCCTCATCCAGTGCGGCCTGATGGCGGGCGAGGTGGAGATGCCGGCCGAGCCCCAGGTCTACCTGGACATGCCCGATGCCAGCTGTTACGTGCAGAGCGAGCATCCCGGCTTGCTGGAACTGACCCTGGCGTTGGGTGATCCCGTCGAGAAGGGCCAGGTGATCGCGCGCATCTATGACATGACACGCAGCGGCAAGCCCCCAGTGGAGTACCGTGCCGAGCGCAGTGGTATCCTCGCCGCCAGGCGCTTCCCGGCCCTGGTCCACATGGGCGATACCATTGCCGTGATCGCCGAAGTCGTCGACTCCCTGGGTTGAGACACGCCGCCGAGACGCCCATGAAGCTTGATCGTTATGATCTGAAGATTCTCGAGATCCTTTCTCGTGATGGACGCATCACCAAATCGAAGCTGGCCGAGGCGATCAACCTCTCCGTCAGTCCCTGCTGGGAGCGGGTTCGCCGCCTGGAGAAGGCTGGTATCATCGAGGGCTATAGTGCCTGGATCAATACTGATGCCCTGGTGAGACGCACGCCGGTCTGGGTGCAGATCGAACTCAAGGCCCACAATGCCGAGAGCTTCCAGCGCTTCGAGGCGCTGGTTCAGGAGACGCCGGAAGTGACCGAGTGCGTGGCCGTGGGTGGTGGGGTGGACTACCTGATCAAGATCGAGGCCCTGAGCATCGATTCCTACCAGCGATTGATCGATACCTGGCTCACGGGTGAGGCCGGTATCGAGCGCTATTTCACCTATATCGTCACCAAGGCGGTAAAGCGACCTCGGCCGGGGCTCAGCCTGGAGGATTTTTCCTGATATCCGACCAGCGAAATTACAGCGTTGATGTATCGGAGAAGGAACTGTCTTAAGCTTATTGGCGAAGGATGGGCAAGGGTCCATCCATGCCGGGCGATCATGCCGGCACATCACCTCTATGGTGCCGGATCGAGTTCGCTAGCGCCCTGGAAGTTTTCTAGATCGCCTGACGCAAAGAGACAACGATGTCCTATTTCACGATTGCCGGGGTGCAGATGCACGCCCACCACCATGGTGACAACACCGAGGCCATGCGCCACCGGGTCAACGTGCTGATGAGCCGTTTCCCCCAGGTGCAGATGGTGCTCTTCAGTGAGCTAATGCCCATGGGGGCCTCGCCGCACCATGCTCAGCCGATGCCCAGCAACGCCGAGGCGATGTTCTGCCATCTGGCTGAACAACATCGTATCTGGTTGATTCCCGGTTCGATGTTCGAGGAGGTCGACGGACGCATCTACAACACCCTCTCGGTGATCAATCCCCATGGCCAGGTTGTGGCCCGCTATCGCAAGATGTTCCCCTTCCTGCCCTACGAGGCTGGCGTGGACAGCGGCAGCGAATTCGTCACCTTCGACGTGCCCAATGTGGCCCGTTTCGGGGTGTCGATCTGCTATGACATGTGGTTCCCCGAGACCACCCGGACCCTGGCGGCCATGGGCGCCGAGGTGATTCTGCACCCCACCATGACCGATACCATCGATCGTGATATCGAACTGTCCATCGCCCGTACCAACGCCGCGGTGAACCAGTGCTACTTCTTCGACATCAACGGCGCGGGAGCCCTGGGCAACGGCCGCTCCATCGTGGTCGGTCCTTCCGGTGACGTCATCCACCAGGCTGGTACCGGTGAGGAGATCATGCCCATCGAGATCGATCCCAGCCGGGTGCGTCGCGAGCGCGAGACCGGCCTGAGAGGGCTGGGCCAGCCGCTGAAGAGTTTCCGCGATCGACAGGTGGACTTCACGGTGTATCAGAACCCCGACCGCTCCTCGCCCTTCCTCGACACCCTGGGTCCGTTGGCCAAGCCGCTGCGGGCCAATGTCGAGGAGTACTGATCACTCGCCGTTATGACGGCGCCGACGATGGAAGTCCGATGATGATGGAACGCCTGATTCGATTCCTGCGAGGCTTGTTCGATAACACCACTCCAGGAAGCGCCGTTGAGGCGCCTCCCGCCACTACCCGAGCCGAAAATGTGACGGCCAGCCGGGCATCTTCCACGACCGATGGAGCGACAACGATGGAAAAAATTACAACGATCGCCGATGTTCGCCGTTACTTCCGCAACAACAAGGAGCCGATCTACTTCATCTCGGCGACCAACTTCAATCTGCTGGGGATCGGTGACTGGGTGGGCAACTTTCGCCACATCAACTACATCGATTGCTTCGAGGGCCAGCAGCGCAATGTCTTCGTGCCCAAGGAGAAGTTTCCTCGGGACTTCGAGAGCATCGAGGACATCAACAACTACCTGCTCGAGCACAAGGAGGTCATCGACTTCATCCAGTCCCGTGCCGACGGTGACAACGCGGGCATCGCCGCCTTCCTGATGTTCGATGAGCATACCGAAGAGGTCTGCAAGCAACTGGGCCTCAAGGTGGCCTTTCCGCCGGCGAATCTGCGCAGCCGCATGGACAACAAGATCGAGACGGTTCGCATCGGCAACAAGGCCGGTGTGCCGAGCGTGCCCAATGTGTTGGCCCGGGTAGGCAGCTATCAGGAGCTCTGCGAGGTGAGCCAGGAGCTCGGCAATGACCTGGTGGTGCAGACCGCGTTCGGCGATTCCGGTCACACCACCTTCTTCATCTCAAGCGAAGACGATTACTACAAGCATGCCGAGGAGATCGAGGCCGAGCCCGAGGTCAAGATCATGAAGCGGATCAACTGCTTCGGCTCGGCCATCGAGGCCTGTGCCACCCGCTGCGGCACCGTGGTGGGGCCATTGATGACCGAGTTGGTGGGCTTCAAGACCCTGACCCCCTACAAGGGCGGCTGGTGCGGCAACGAGATGTTCGCCGGCGCCTTCGACCAGTCGATCCGCGACAAGGCGCGGGAGTACACCTTCCAGTTCGGCGAGGCGCTGCGCGAGGAGGACTACCGTGGCTACTTCGAACTCGACTTCCTGATCGACATGGACAACGGAGAGGTCTACCTGGGCGAACTCAATCCGCGGGTCACCGGCGCCAGTTCGCTGACCAATGTGGCCGCCTTCGCCCACTCTGACATTCCGCTGTTCCTCTTCCATCTGCTGGAGTTCTCCGACGTCGACTTCGATCTCGATATCGACGAGATCAACGAGCGCTGGGCGCATCCCGACAGCGTCGACATCTGGAGCCAACTGGTCATCAAGCATACCGACGAGAGTGTCGACCTGCTGACCCAGGCACCACGCACCGGTGTCTGGCGCATGAATGACGATGGCAGCGTCGCCTATGATCACTACAGCTATCATCCCCATGCCGCCGAAACCGACAAGGAAGGCTTCTTCCTGCGCATCAGCGGCACCGGTGACTTCCGTTACGAGGGGGCGGATCTCGGCATCCTGATCACTCGCGGCCGTTTGATGGATGATGACTTCCAGCTCACCGAGCGGGCCAAGGCCTGGATCGATGGTATCCGTGGCCAGTATGCCGGCCAGTCGCTGCAGGACCCGGTGGTGGAGAAAGTCGCCGTGAGCCACGCCGTCGGTGGCGGCAACTTCAAGATACTCTGAGGGGAGAGACGTCGCCTCGTCACCCTCGGGTGGCGGGCTCGTCTGCACCAATGGACAAGACGCTGGTTTTTCGCACCGTGCATGAAGAGACGCCGGGGTCGAAATGGCGCTCCCTGTTCGACTACCATTGGAAGGCCTACGAACAGTGGTTCCTGGCCGAGGGTGAGCGCGAGCGACCCGCCTACCTGGCCTGTCATAATGCCCTGCGTCGCCACATGCCCGAACTGCTGGGAACCTACCGGGCGCTTTGCGACCTGGCGGGGGGCGGTGACCTGGCCTCGCGGCTGCTCAGTCTCTACCGGCCACCTCCCTATATCACCGGTTGCTCCCAGGCTGTCCTGACGGGCCCCAGTTCCACCCTGCTGGCCCGCAACTACGACTACCCGCCGGAGCTCTGCGAGGGCACCATTCTCTATACCCGCTGGAACCAGCGGCGGGTGATCGCCATGACCGACTGCCTCTGGGGCGTGCTCGACGGGATGAACGACAGCGGGCTGGCCGTGTCGCTGGCCTTCGGTGGACGCCGGGTGGTGGGTGATGGTTTCGGGGCGCCGATCATCCTGCGCTACCTGCTGGAGTTCTGCGATACCGTGCCCGAGGCCGCCGAGGTGCTTGCCCGGGTGCCCACTCACATGGCTTACAACATTACCGTCGCGGATTCGGCGGGACGCTATGTCACGGCGATGATCGCTCCGGATCGCCGGGCCAGCATTCGGCGCATTCCGGTGGCCACCAATCACCAGAAGAAGATCGAGTGGTATGCCCACGCACTGGCATCCGAGACGCTGATTCGCGAGCGTCAGTTGTCGATTCTGGTGGATGACGATGCCACCACCGAGGAACGGCTGATATCGGCCTTCTCGTCACCGCCACTCTTTCGCCATGACTACCCCCGTGGCCTGGGCACCGTCTATACCGCGGTGTATCGACCGAGGGAAGGTCGCGCCCAGTTTCACTGGCCGGGCAAGTGGTTGAATCTATCGTTCGACGAATTTCCCGAGGAGAGCCTCACGGTGCGCTATGGCGCACGTAACCTGCAGATGGGCTGAGGCCGTTATCGGCCGAGTTAGCTTTTGACCAATACGACTACGGATGGGTGTCGCCATGCAAGAGACGAGCCAAACTGAAACGCCCTATACGGCCCTGGGGTTCTACTACAAGATCTCCCAGCTGCGCGCCGATACCTGGAATGCGCTGAAGCGGGATCTCGGCCAGTTGATACGCCTGGATGACGATGCCCGGGCAAAGAGCCTGATCAAGGCCATCGATATCAAGATGACCCGGCTGGAGATCATCGAGGATTACCACGCCTTTCCCTCCAAGGAAGACTTCCGCCACCTCTGGTTACTGTTCGAGCGCGAGGAGTATGGGCTGCTGGAGAAGGTGGTAAAGCGCCTGGTGCGGGCGCTGATCAGCGAGTCCTTCCGGCGTCGCCACGTGGACCTCAGCGAGACCGATGACGATGCCGAGGACCTGGAGACCCTGGACGCCCTGGCCCAGCTCAGGCGCGGCCATCCGGCCTCGAACACTTCGGCCCAGCCCTACTTCGAACTGCTGATCGTCGATAACCTCTCGGCCCCGGAGGAGGAGGTCGTCCGCGAGGCCTTCCGCAACATGCGCCGCCCCGAGGACAAGTTCGTCTATGATGTGGTCACGGTGCGCAGTTTCGAGGATGCGCTGATCGCGGTGCTGGTCAACCCCAATATCCAGGCCTGCCTGATCCGTTACGAGTTCCCCTACAAGTCCAAGTACAACCTCAGTGCCCTGCGCAACTACCTGGAGGGCCTCTCGGAGAAGTCGCTCGAGAACCAGACCGAGGCCGAGCGCAGCATCCTGCTGAGCTCCATGATCCACGAGCTGCGCCCCGAGATCGACCAGTTCCTGGTCAGCAGTGGCGACGTGGAGGCCACGGCGAGCCGCGACATCCGCCACTTCAACCGCATCTTCTACCGCGAGACCGACTACATCGAGCAGCACCACACCATCCTGCGGGCCATCGACAGCCGCTACCGCACCCCCTTCTTCGATGCCCTGCGCGAGTACAGCAAGAAGCCCACCGGGGTCTTCCACGCCATGCCCATCTCGCGGGGCAAGTCGATCACCCGCTCCCACTGGGTGGGGCAGATGATCGACTTCTACGGCATCAACATCTTCCTCGCCGAGACCTCGGCCACCTCCGGGGGCCTCGACTCGCTGCTGCAGCCCTATGGGCCGATCAAGAAGGCCCAGGAGTATGCCGCCCGGGCCTTCGGGGCACGCCAGAGCTTCTTCGTCACCAACGGCACCTCCACGGCCAACAAGATCGTGGTCCAGGCCCTGGTCAAGCCGCGCGACATCGTGCTGGTCGACCGCGACTGCCACAAGTCGCACCACTATGGCATGGTGCTGGCCGGCGCCCATGTCAGCTACCTCGACTCCTACCCGCTCCATGACTACTCCATGTACGGGGCGGTGCCGCTCAAGGAGATCAAGAAGACGCTGCTCGAGTACAAGCGCTCGGGCCAGCTGCACAAGGTCAAGATGTTGCTGCTGACCAACTGCACCTTCGACGGCGTGGTCTACAATGTGCGCCGGGTGATGGAGGAGTGCCTGGCGATCAAGCCCGACCTGGTGTTCCTGTGGGACGAGGCCTGGTTCGCCTTCGCCACCTTCAATCCCACCTATCGGCCGCGCACCGCCATGCATGCCGCCCGGACCCTGCGGGACCGCTATCGCAGCGAGGCCTACCGTGAGCAATACATGACCTGGAAGGCGGAGTTCGATACCCTCGACCCCGACGACGATGCCACCTGGCTCGAGCGGCGGCTGATGCCGGACCCGGATGTGGTGCGGGTGCGGGCCTACGCCACCCACTCCACCCACAAGACCCTGACCTCCCTGCGCCAGGGCTCGATGATCCACGTCTACGACCAGGATTTCCGGCAGCGAGTCGAGGCCCCGTTCCACGAGGCCTACATGACCCACACCTCCACCTCACCCAACTACCAGATCATCGCCTCGCTGGATGTGGGGCGCATGCAGGCCGAGATGGAGGGCTTCGAGCTGGTCCACGCCCAGGTGGAGGCGGCGCTGGCGCTGCGCGAGCAGCTCTATACCCAACCGCTGCTGCAGAAGTACTTCCGGGTGCTGGTCAACAAGGACATGGTGCCGCTGGAGTACCGGCAGTCGGGGGTGGAGACCTTCTACGATCCAGTCACCGGCTGGAACAAGATGGAAGAGGCCTGGGCCAACGACGAGTTCGTCGTCGACCCCTGCCGCATCACCATCGCCATCGGCGCGACCGGCATCGACGGCGATACCTTCAAGAATGAATACCTGATGAACAAGTACGGTATCCAGATCAACAAGACCTCGCGCAATACCGTGCTGTTCATGACCAACATCGGCACCTCGCGTGGCGCCATCGCCTACCTGCTTGACGTGTTGATCAAGCTGGCCAAGGAGTTCGAGTACCGCTGGGAGGAGAGCAGCCGTCCGGAGCGCAAGATCATCGAGAACCGGGTCCACTCGCTGACCAAGGAACTGCCGCCGCTGCCGGACTTCAGCCGCTTCCATGCGGCCTTCCGTCCTGGTGGAGAGACCCCCGAGGGCGACATCCGGCGCGCCTTCTTCCTCAGCTATGACGAGGAAAACACCGAGTACCTGCGTTTCGACAACGGTGAGATCCAGGCGCAGATGCGTGCGGGTCGTGACGCCGTCTCGGCGACTTTCGTGATTCCCTATCCGCCGGGTTTCCCGGTGCTGGTGCCGGGACAGGTGATCAGCGAGGAGATCCTCTACTTCCTGCAGGCCCTGGACGTCACCGAGATCCATGGCTATCGCCCGGAGCTGGGCCTGCTGGTCTTCACCGAGGAGGCCCTGATCGATCCCGCGGCAGGCTGAGTCGGGCGCCTGTCGCCCATGCGGCGCTTCCTCTCCGAACGACAGGTAGCGCAGAAAAAACGCCATCTTCCCTGCCCAGGACAAAAAAACTCGTCTCGGCCGGGGGCATCAACGAAAAGTTCCTTTCGACACTCTCCCTTATCATGACGGTATCGCGCGGCCGTCCGGCCGCCCTTCGTTTTTGCTACCACCGGTGCCGCCACGAGGCCTCACCGGTGTTCAGGGGAGGTGCTCATGAAACACTCCAAGACACTGGTCGATGCGCTGGATGATCCGCGCCTGTTTCGTCAATATGCCTATGTGGACGGCAAGTGGACCCATGGCGACGAGGGACGCGAGGAGGCCGTCATCGATCCGGCCACCGGCGAGGCGCTGGGGCACATTCCCTGGCTGGAGGCCCACCAGATCACTGCGGCGGTGGATGCCGCCGAGGCCGCCTTCGTGCACTGGCGCGCGCTGCGCGCCGATGAGCGTTGCGAGCGACTGCTGGCCTGGCACGACCTGCTCCAGGCCAACCGCGAGGATCTGGCGACGATCATGACCCTCGAGCAGGGCAAGCCGCTGCCGGATGCCCGTGGCGAAGTCGAGTATGGTGCCAGCTTCGTTCGCTGGTTCGCCGAGGAAGGCAAGCGCACCTTCGGCGAGACCATTCCCAGCCATATCCCCAATGCCGCCCTCGGCACCATCAAGGAACCGGTGGGCATCGCCGCGCTGATCACGCCCTGGAACTTCCCCCTGGCGATGATCACCCGCAAGGCGGCGGCGGCCATGGCGGCCGGATGCACGGTGATCGTCAAGCCGGCCAACGAGACCCCCTACTCCGCCCTGGCCCTGGCCGAACTCGCCGAGCGAGCCGGCATTCCCTCCGGTGTCTTCAATGTGGTGCTCGGTGATCCCCCCGAGATTTCCCGGGTCCTGTGTGCGGAGGATCGGGTCAAGGCGCTGTCCTTCACCGGCTCCACTCGGGTCGGGCGGCTGCTCCTGGAGCAGTGCGCCAATACGGTGAAGCGAGTGTCGCTCGAGTTGGGCGGCAATGCTCCCTTCATCGTCGGGCCGGACATGGACCCCAGGGAAGCGGCCCTGGCTGCTGTGGCCGCCAAGTTCCAGACCGCCGGTCAGGACTGTCTCGCCGCGGACCGCATCCTGGTCCATGAGTCGATCCACGACGAGTTCGTCGGGCACTTTACCGAGCGCATGGCGGCGCTGACGGTGGGCAATGGCCTGGAAAGCGAAATCGACCTGGGCCCGCTGATCCATCGCCAGGCGGTCGAGAAGGCCGCGGCCATCGTCGACGACGCCATCTCCAAGGGTGCTACCCTGGTGGCCGGGGACCAGAGCCAGGCACCGGGCGAGAACTTCTTCATGCCGGTGCTGCTCACCCACGTGACCCACGACATGAAGATCTGGCACGAAGAGAGCTTCGCCCCGGTGGCCGGCATCACCGCCTACGCGGATGACGATGAAGTGATCGAGATGGCCAACGATACCGAGTACGGATTGGCGGCCTATGTCTACACCCATGACATTCGCCGCATCTGGAAACTGCTGCGCGCGCTGGAGTACGGCATGGT
>JAGXGN010000152.1 GCA_024636705.1 Halomonas sp. | reverse complement strand
GCGATTTCCGGCAGGACGCTTTTCCACCCTGGCGGGGTTTGTCGAGCCCGGCGAGTCCGCCGAGGAGGCCGTTCGTCGAGAGATCTTCGAGGAAGTGGGCGTGACGGTGGGGCGGCTACGCTACTTCCGCAGCCAGGCCTGGCCCTTTCCCCATTCCCTGATGCTGGGCTATTTCGCCGAGGCCGCCAGCCGCCGGATCCGGATCGATGGCGTGGAGATCGTCGATGCCGCCTGGTTCACCCCCAGCCAATTGCCGCAGCTGCCGCCACCCTACTCGATTTCTCGTGCCCTGATCGAGACGCACCTGGCCGAGGTCGGTACCGGGCCCTGACTTCGGGGAAAAGCGCTTCCGCGTGTCTCAGTCGCCCCGGGAGAAGAGGCTCTTGAGACGCGTGGCCAGCATCGGATTGCCGGTGACCTGGAGGCTGCCGGACATCAGGGCACTCATGCCGTTGATCTCCCCGCTCATGACACCCTTGAGTGTCTCGGTGCTCATGCTCAGCGAGACGGAGGGCGAGTCATGTTCGCCTTTCTCGACGGCAAGGCTGCCGTCCTTGATGACCAGGTAGTGGCTGTCGGCATCACTGAAATGGAACTGGAAGACCTCATCCATGCCACGGGCGGCCTCGCGGTCGAATCGGGAGTGGAGCTTGTCGAGCAGGAAGGGGGGCATCGTCGGTCCTTGTGGCAGCGGGAGAATGATTCGATGGGAGCATAGGGAATGGGCTGCCGGCCTTCAAGATTTGTGGCCGCCTTGCCTTCGTGTTTCGCTTGGGTGCGCTGATATCGCCCCTGAATGAGGAGAATCCGGTGAACGAATGGTTGACGGAATTTGGCATGTTCCTGGCCCAGGCGCTGAGTCTGATAGTGATCCTGGGTCTGCTGGTTGCCCTGGTCGTCCGCATGAAGAACGAAAGCGGTGATCGTCCCCGCCTGCGTCTGGAGGAGTTGAACGACAACCACCGCGACCGGCGGCGACGCCTGATGATGGCCGCCAAGCCACCCGGTGCACGCAAGCGCCTGCTGAAGGCCTTTCGTAGCGAAGACAAGGCCGAGGGCAAGCGGGGTCGCAAGCATGATGAGGGGTCGACACCCCCGGTTGTCTGGGTGCTGGACTTCCATGGTGATATCCGTGCCAGCGGCACCGCCCGCCTGGCCGAAGAGGTATCGGCGGTACTGGAGGCCGCCGGTGACCAGGATGAGGTCGTGGTGCGTCTGGAGTCCGCCGGTGGCCTGGTGCATTCCTATGGTCTTGCGGCTGCCGAGCTGGATCGCCTTCGCGACGCCGGCTTGTCGACGACGGTGTGTATCGACAAGGTGGCGGCCAGCGGGGGCTACCTGATGGCCTGTGGCGCAGATCAGCTGCGCGCGGCGCCCTTTGCCGTGCTGGGTTCCATCGGCGTGGTGGCGCAGCTGCCGAATATCCACCGCCTCCTCAAGCGTCATGACATCGACGTGGAACTGCTCACCGCCGGACGCTACAAACGGACCCTCACCGTCTTCGGTGAAAACACCCAGGAGGGGCGGGACAAGTTCCTCGACGACCTGGAATCCACGCATGCGCTGTTCAAGCAGCATGTCGCGACCCGGCGCCCCGACCTGGACATCGAGGCGGTAGCGACGGGGGAGATCTGGTATGGCACCCAGGCGCTGGTCAAGGGTCTCATCGATGCCCTGGGGACCAGTGAAGCCTATCTCGTCGAGCGCATGAAGGAGGCACGCGTGATCAGCCTCAGGCTCGAGCCCAAGCAGCGCCTCGGGGATCGTCTTGGCCTGGCCATCTCGCGGGGCGTGGAAGCGGCCGTTGCACGGGGGTTCGAGGTGCTGGAAAACAGTCGTTGGCAGAAACGCTGATCAGCCGGCCTCATCGAATCCGATGCGACTCAATGCCCGGATGATGGTGGGCGCATTGTTGCCATTCAGGGAATAATAGATGGTCTGGGAGGCACGGCGCGTCTGGACCAGTCCTTCCCGACGCAGGATCGCCAGGTGCTGGGAGAGGGCGGATTGGCTCAGGCTCAGTCGCTGGTTGAGCTCGGTCACCGACAGTTCCGTCCCTTCCAGGAGGCACAGGATGCGCAGGCGATTGTCATTGGCCATGGCCTTGAGCAGGGCGGTCGCCTGATCGATGACCGGATCTCCGCCACCGAGTAGGTGCGATGCAATCGTGTCGTTGGAGCTCATCAGGACCCCCTGCAGGAATGTCGACGGGAACGGGAGATGCCCGGGCGGGAAAGTCTCGCCTCAGGGATCGGACCCGCCATCTTGCTATTTTACTTTATTCTCAATAAATCATAGACCACCCCGCGGCCATGCCAAGTGACGATTTCCCGCCAGTCTCGAGCGCTTCGCGGACTCACGCCCCTGTCGCGGCATATTGTCGACAATACCCCGCCTGTCTCTCCACCTTTTGTCGCAAATTAGCCGATAGTCTGACGCCAGCGCCGGAAAACTCCTCTACAGTGTCAACAATCCTCGCTATCACTCGACACGCACAGGACGCCCCCATGAGCCGCTATCACGACGAATTCCAACGCTCCATCGACCACCCCGAGGACTTCTGGGCCGAACAGGCGCGCCGAATTCCCTGGTTCACCCCGCCGACACGGGTTCTCGAATACGATGAAGCGAACCACGCCCGCTGGTTCGTGGACGGTGAACTCAATATCTGCCATGCCGCCCTCGATCATCATGTCGACCAGGGGCGGGGTAATCAGCCGGCGATCTTCTGGGATTCCCCGGTCACCGGCAATAAGCGCACCATCACCTTCACCGAGATGCGCGACCAGGTCGCGCTCTTCGCCGGCGCCCTCCGGGGCCTGGGTGTCGAGAAGGGGGATCGGGTGGTCATCTACATGTCCATGGTGCCCGAGGCCCTGATCGCCATGTATGCCTGCGCACGACTGGGGGCGGTGCATTCGGTGGTATTCGGTGGCTTCGCTCCCCACGAACTGGCCGTGCGTATCGAGGATGCCGAGCCCCGGGTGGTGGTGGCCGCCTCCTGCGGTGTGGAGGTCGACAGGGTGATCGCCTACAAGCCGATCATCGACAAGGCCATCTCGCAGAGCGCCTACAAGCCCGACGCCTGCGTGGTATTGCAGCGAGAGCAGGTGACGGCCGAGATGGGCGCCATCGATCACGACTGGGACACCCTGGTCGCGGCTGCCAGTCCCGCGGATTGTGTGCCGGTGAAGGGCAGCGATCCCCTGTATATCCTCTATACGTCCGGCACCACGGGAAAACCCAAGGGCGTCGTTCGGGATACCGGAGGCTATGCCGTGGCGCTGCATTATTCCATGGAGACCATCTATGACATGGCACCCGGAGAGGTGTTCTTCTCGGCCTCCGATGTCGGCTGGGTGGTCGGGCATTCCTACATCGTCTATGCCCCCTTGCTGAGGGGCTGTACCACTCTCGTGTATGAAGGAAAGCCCGTGCGCACACCGGATGCCGGGGCCTTCTGGCGATTGATCGAAGCCTATGGCGTCAAGAGTTTCTTCACGGCACCCACGGCCTTTCGTGCCATGAAGAAGGAAGACCCGGATGCCAGATTGCTCCAGCACTATGACATTTCCAGTCTCAAGGCCCTCTTCCTGGCGGGGGAGCGGCTGGATCCCCCGACCTTCCACTGGCTCGATGACCTGCTCGACGTGCCGGTCATCGATCACTGGTGGCAGACGGAGACCGGCTGGCCGATTGCGGCCAACCTGCATGGGCTGGAGTCCTGGCCCACCAAGGCGGGATCGGCGACCTTTCCAGTGCCGGGCTTCAATGTGCAGATTCTCGATCGGGAAGGGAAACCGGCAGATACCATGGAGCAGGGCAGTGTGGTCATCAAGGAACCCATGCCGCCTGGCTGTCTGGCAGGCGTCTGGCGGGATCCCCAGCGTTTCTTTTCCGCCTACATGGCCGCCTTCCCCGGCTATTACCAGACCGGCGACGGTGGATACTTCGACGAAGACGGCTATCTCTTCATCCTGGGCCGCACCGATGACGTCATCAATATCGCCGGACATCGCCTCTCCACCGGTGAGATGGAGGAAGTCGTGGGATCGCATCCGGCCGTGGCGGAATGTGCCGTGATCGGCATCCATGATGCTCTGAAGGGGCAGATACCCGTGGGGCTGGTCATTCCCAAGGATGGTTTCGATGGGGACGAAGTGGCGCTGGAGAAGGAGTTGATCGCCCTGGTGCGTGACCAGATCGGTGCCGTGGCGTCCTTCAAGCAGGTGCTGGTGGTCAACCGCCTTCCGAAGACCCGGTCCGGCAAGATACTGCGCAAGCTGCTGCGTCATATCGCCGACGGCAAGGAATTCGCGGTCCCCTCCACCATTGACGATCCTGCCAGCCTGCAGGAAATCCATGAGGCCATGATGCAGCGTTCCCTGGGTGCCGCCCAGGATGCTCGTCAGGTCTGATGCCTCGCCCGGCTATCGCCTCGCCACGAAGGGGATAGCCGTGGCGCCGTCACCCCGACCCCGGCATGGTCAACGGCTTGACCACACCGTATAATCCCCGTCCTCTTGCTCGGCGACGGGCATCTCGTCCACGAGGGTTCCCTCACCCCTCCGAAAAAAAGGTTGCCACGATGTTCGTGCTCTCCGAAACCCAGTACCGCCGTTGCCTGATCCTCCTGGTCGGTTTTCATATCCTGGTGATAACGGCCAGCAACTACCTGGTTCAATTGCCCTTTACCCTGTTCGGTTTGCATACCACCTGGGGTGCCTTCAGTTTCCCCTTGATCTTCCTCGCCACCGACCTGACCGTTCGACTCTTCGGCAAGGAACCGGCCAGGGCCATCGTGATGCGGGTGATGCTGCCCGCCATGGTGATCTCCTACGTCGTCTCGGTCATCTTCCCGCAGGGGAGCTATGCCGGACTGGCTGGGCTCGGTGACTGGAACCTCTTCGTGGCCCGCATCGCGGTGGCGAGTTTCATGGCCTATGTGCTTGGCCAACTGCTCGATGTGACCGTCTTCGACCGGTTGCGCACGCTGCCCGCCTGGTGGATTGCCCCGGCCGTATCCACTGTCTTCGGTAACCTGGCCGACACGGCCGCCTTCTTTTCCATCGCCTTCTACCAGAGCCCGGATCCGTTCATGGCGGCCAACTGGGTGGAAATCGCCGCGGTCGACTATGCCATCAAGCTGGGGATCAGCCTGCTGTTCTTCCTGCCGCTCTATGGTGTGCTGCTGGCCTGGTTGAGTCGCCGACTGGTCAAGGCAACCGGTCGCGATGATCTGGCGCCGGCGATGGCCCGCGCACGCAATTGATAGGTGCTACCGAGAAGGAGAAAGCCATGACCCTGGCGTTGCATTATCTGGATACCGGCGGGGAGGGGACACCCCTGGTGGTCATTCACGGGCTGTTCGGCAGTGCCGATAACTGGCGTTCCCATGTCAAGCAATGGCAGAAGACCCGCCGCGTGATCGCCCTGGACCTGCGTAACCATGGACGTTCGCCCCATGTCCCGGGCATGGATTATGTCGCCATGTCCGAGGATGTCATCGCCTTGATGGACGACCTGAATATCGAGCGAGCCCATCTGCTGGGCCACTCCATGGGCGGTAAGGTGGCGATCACACTCGCGCGACTGACGCCCCGGCGGGTGGCCTCCCTGATCGTCGCCGACATCGCCCCCCGAGCCTATGGCCATGACCATGATAGCGTCTTCGCCGCCCTGCGCCGGGTGGAGGAAGGCTCGCCCGCCAACCGTCGCGAGGCAGACGCCTTGCTCGCCGAGCATGTCGACGAGAAGGGCGTGCGCCTCTTCCTGGCCACCAACCTGGAACGCCGGGATTCCGGGACGCTGCAGTTGCGAATCGGCCTCGACGAAATTCAGGCGGACTATGAATCCATCATGGGCGCGCGGGGCGGTGAGGGCGCCTACCAGGGGCCGACACTGGTCATGCGCGGCGCCGCCTCAGGCTATGTGACCGATGAGATGCTCTCGGCCCTGCGCGAGGTCCTCCCCGAGGCCCGGGTCGTCACCCTCGATGCCGGGCATTGGCTGCATGCCGAGCAGCCCGAAGCGTTCCGTCAGACCGTGAAAGACTTCCTCGACACCCTGGACTGAACGGCGTCAGAAAGTGCCGGGGTCCACGGCGAGGCGTTCCACCGGAATCAGCTCGTCGACCACGCCGCCTTCGTGCAGGAAGGTGGCAAGTCGTGCGTAGCGGCCGTGGTCCAGGGCGGCCGGCGTACCGCTCAGTTGCGTCAGGATATAGGCCCAACTGGCGTCATTGGCGGGGGTATCGATGTCGGGTTCGATGGCCACCAGGCGTTCCCAGGCATCGTCGGGGTTCTCGATGATCCAGGCCGTGATCTCTTCCAGGGCATCCACCAGGGCGCGGATCGCCGCACGCTGATCTTTCAGCCGATCTCGATTCGCCAGCAGCACCAATCCATCGTATAGCGGCACACCGTAGTCCTCGACATTGAGTACCCGCGTCGCCAAGCCCAGATCGCCCAGCTCGCGGGGAAGCCGATGACGCATGGCACCGATGACGCCGTCCAGCCCATCCTCGACCATGGCGCGCGCCGGCGAGAAATTGACGTCCTGGATCTCGATTTCCCCACGACGGATGCCCTGAGGCTTGAGCATGGTGTCCAGCAGGATCTTCAGGCTGTCATCGTCGGAATGACCGATGCGGCTTCCCGCCAGATCGATGAGGGAGTCCCGTGAGCCATCTTCGCGTAGGACCAGTGCGCTCAGTGGCATGTCGACCAGAGTGGCGACCCGAATCAAGGGTTCTCCTGCCGCCACCTCGAGGTGCAACAGGGGTTGACGGCTCAGCGCCAGATCGACCCTGCCCGCCGCGAGCAGCTTGGTGGCTACGGTCGGATCTGCCGGGGTCAGGAGCCGCACCTCGAGGCCGCGTCGCGAGAACAGGCCCTTGTCGCGCGCCAGGAAGAGGGCGGCATGCCGGGGGCTGGGATACCATTCAAGCATCACGTCCAGGGGGATCAGCGGCGGGGGCTCGATGGGTTCTGCCGGCGCCGAGGCGATGGTCGGCACGGTGGTGTCGGCGTCCAGCTCCTGATCGGCGATGGAGGCCTCATCCGACGAAGGCGCCTGGACATCGGCGATAGTGGAGGCAGAGGCGTTGTCGATTATCCGGATTGCGCCCGCCGTGGCTTCGGCAGGCGGCGACAACGCCGGCGGCCCATCGCCTGACCAGGGGACCATCACCTCGGTGTCGAGGGGCGGATAGATCGTCGGAGGTAACGGCAGGTCGTCCTGGGCATGGAGATGCGCCGTCGGCGCCGCGAGTAAAAGCAGCAGGCAAGCCACCAGGATTCCCCGTTTCGAAAAATAGTGGGGCGCAAGGATCATGGGTCGTGCTCCAGGGAGACCGTCGAGTCCGACAGTTGAAAAGATCGACGAGTCTATCCTTAGCCACTCACCCATGACCAGTCGAAACACCGGGTTACGCCTTCGTGTTCACATCGCCGATACCGCCTCGGCATGCGATAATCCCTGCCACTAAGGCCGGGGCAGGATGCCATGGAAACCATCAACACCCTCTTTATCCTCAGCGGCTTCCTGATTGCCCTGAGCATTGTCGCCAGTCGACTTTCGACCCTGGTGGGAATGCCCTTGCTGCTGGTGTTCCTGGTGCTGGGCATGCTGGCAGGCAAGGAAGGGGTGCTGGGCATCCGCTTCGATGACTATTCCGTGGCCTTCCTGATCGGCCACCTGGCGCTGGCGATGATCCTGCTCGACGGCGGCTTGCGTACCCGAATCAAGACCTTCCGAGTGGGTTTCAAGCCGGCGCTCAGCCTTGCCACCTTGGGCGTCTTCATCACCAGCGGCCTGATCGGCGTGCTGTCGATGTGGGTCTTCCAGCTCAGCCTCCTGGAAGGACTCCTGGTCGGCGCCATCGTCGGATCCACCGATGCCGCGGCGGTCTTCTCCATGCTTGGCGGCCGCGGTATCAACCTCAATGAGCGGGTCGGGGCCACCCTCGAGATCGAGTCCGGTACCAACGATCCCATGGCCATTTTCCTCACCATCCTGTTGGTGGAAGCCCTGGTCGGGGACGTCCGTGGCCCCGTCGACACCGTCCTTTTCCTGATCACTCAATTCGGTCTGGGCCTGGCCATCGGGATCGGTGGTGGCTGGTCGATCGGCCGTTTGCTGCGCTTTCTCGATCTGGCACCGGGGCTCTATTCATTACTGGCCCTGGCGCTGGGCTTCTTCGTCTTCGGCCTGACCAGTGCCTTGGGGGGCAGCGGTTTCCTGGCCATCTACCTTGCCGGCCTGATGATCGGCAACCAGCCAGGCCGCCATCTGAACTTCATACTGCCGGTACACGATGGCCTGGCATGGCTGAGCCAGATCGGGCTCTTCCTGGTCCTTGGCTTGCTGGTCAATCCGAGTGAACTGTTGGAATACGCCATTCCCGCCTCGATTGTCGCTCTTGCCCTGATCTTTGTCGTGCGTCCCCTGGCCGTGCTCGTCTCGGTCAAGCCCTTCTTCAAGTTCCGCTGGCGAGAGATCGGTTTCATTTCCTGGGTCGGGCTCAGGGGTGCCGTCCCCATCGTGCTTGCAATCTTCCCTGTCATCGGAGGGGTCCAGAACGCGTCGCTCTACTTCAATGTGGCCTTCGCGGTGGTCCTGATGTCGTTGCTGATCCAGGGTGGCTCCATTGCCTGGATGGCCCGCTGGATGAGGGTAGAGGTCCCGGCCGCCACGACGCCCAATCTCCGCGGCCCCCTGGGCGTGTTGCCGGAAAATGATTACGAGATGTTCGTCTACGACGTGGACAATGCCGACCTCGATGACGTGCCCATCCGCCTGCTGCGTTTCCCCTCGGGCGCACTGATTTCCGCGATCTTCCGTGATCATGCCATGTTGCATCCCAAGGGCAGCACTCGCCTTCAGCTCGGTGACGTGATCTGTGTGATCGGCCAGACCCACGACCTGCCGGCCCTCAATCGCCTCTTCAACGGCAATGCCAGGCTCCGGCAGGAGCGTGCCTTCTTCGGTACCTTTACCTTCGAGGGCGATGCCAGGATGCGAGATGTCGCCGATGTCTATGGCCTGACCCTGAGCCCCGGAGAAAAGGACATGACCCTGGCCGATTTCATTTCCCTACGGGTCGGTGGTCACCCGGTGGTCGGCGACGATGTGGATTGGCACGGCATTCATTGGGTCGTCAGCAGTATGGAGGGGAACCGGATCACCAAGGTGGGCCTGCGGCTCTATTGACGGCCACAGCGCGTGGCAGGCATCGGCAACCCTTCCGGTGGCTCCGGACGTTCGAGGAGCGAGTCAGCCTTGCCGGAGCGTGGGTGGTGGCATGTCCTGCAGGATGTCATGGCCTGCCAGGGCGCGATCCAGGCGTTCGGCCAGAATGTCCAGGATGCCGTCGTGCTCGCCGGCCAGGCGCGTCATGGTCGTCTTGAGCCCGGGGTGACGACGCTCGGCCTCGGCGCAGATGGTGGCGACATCGCCATCGCGGCCGGCATGGCGGCCCGGAGAGAGAAACAGCATGGCGATGATCACCTCGCCCCGATTGAAACCGGGTCGGTCCAGGAGCCTCTCCAGCAGGGGCTCATTGAAGCGATAGGCATCGCCCTCGCGCCTTTCCATGGACGCCGCGGCCAGGCACTGGACCCGGTCTTCAAGCAACACGCTCAGCTGGCCCGCCAGGCCATTGCGAACCGCCGTGACCTCGGGAATCGGGCTGCCATGATCCACCAGGACGACGGCCGGACGAGAGCCTGGGGTCATGCGCTCCAGCACGCCATCGCCAAGTATCCTCGCCAGACGCAGGTCCAGCGTGCCTTCCAGGTTCACCAGGGGTCTGGCAACACGGACATGCACGCCAGGATGGCTCTGCTGCAATGTCGCCATTCGCTCGGCAAGGTACTCGGTCAGCGCCCGGCTGGGCGCTAAGAAAAAGGGGAGCACCAGGAGCTCGTCACAGCCGGCGTCGGCCTGGCGAGTCGCCGCCGGCCCCAGGGTCACGGCAGGCACGCCGTTAAGGTCTTCAGACGGCACCTTGTTGGAGTGAAGGAGTGACGCCGGCTCCACCCTCACACCGCTCCTCGCGCTCAACTCCGCGGCGACCCGGCGAAGATTCAGTGTCGACGCCGATCTCAGCGAGCCATTGTCGACGAGGAAGACCGCACGCATAGAGGCTCCTTTGGCGTTGTGGATGTCTGGCAACTTTGTATGATGGCGCAGAACAGACGCAATAGCCTAAGGGTAGCGAGCCGTGGACAAGTTCGAACGCAAGCTGGACCAGGCAGCACGATCCGCGTGGATGTCTTTCGTGGGGGGGGGATGACCCAGGACGACATCGCCCAGCAACTCGACGCCGAGCGAGATCTACGCCCGCTACCGCCATCGCCTGGCCGAGCGCCACGGCACCAACTGAATTCCAAGAGAGGACACCCATGACCACACGACTCGACGCCCTGAAGACGCACTCCCTGGTGGTCGCCGACACCGGCGACCTGGACGCCATCGAGCGCTACCGGCCACAGGATGCCACCACCAATCCCTCGTTGCTGCTCAAAGCCTTCGATCTGCCGGGGTATCAGCAACTCATCGACGCGACGCTTGCCGAGGTCGCTTCCGTTCCCGGCGATGATCAGGCGCGCGTCGAACATGCCGTCGATCGTCTTGCCGTGGCGATGGGGGCCGAGATCAGCAAGCTGGTGCCCGGCCGCGTCTCCACCGAGGTGGCGGCAAGACTGTCCTTCGACACGCAGGCCAGTATCGCCAAGGCGCATGAACTCATCGCGCTTTACGCAGACCTAGGCGTCGCCAAGGAGCGGGTGCTGATCAAACTGGCCTCGACCTGGGAGGGGATTCGTGCCGCCGAGATCCTCGAGCGTGAAGGCATCAACTGCAATCTGACCCTGCTGTTCAGCGATGCCCAGGCCCAGGCCTGCTTCGATGCCGGGGTCTTCCTGGTATCGCCGTTCGTCGGCCGCGTCACCGACTGGTACAAGAATGCCACCGGGCGCGACTACGCACCGGACGAAGACCCTGGCGTGCAGTTCGTTCACGGGGTCTGTGAACGCGTCAATCAAGGCGGCTACGACACCGTGGTGATGGGGGCGAGCTTTCGCACCACCGGCCAGGTGCTGGCGCTGGCGGGCTGTCCGCGCCTGACGATCTCGCCGGCACTGCTCAAGGAACTGGACGGCACCCAAGGTGAGGTGGAGCGTCGAGTCACCATGCAGGCCACGGGTGAGCGCCGCACTGAGCCACTCTCCGAGCCGGCCTTTCGCTGGGGACACAACCAGGACGCCATGGCCAATGACAAGCTGGCCGAGGGCATTCGCCGCTTCGACGACGATCAACGGACACTCGAGGCGCGCCTCGCCGAGCGTTTCGGCTGATGCATCGCATTACGCTGATCTAGGGTGCGCTGTGCAGCGTGCTGACTTTCGGGAACCATGAACGAAAAAACCCGCCATTTGGCGGGTTTTTAAAAACGGTTCTGCGTATTTTGCTAACGTAAGTGGCGGAGGGACAGGGATTCGAACCCTGGAAGGGCTATTAACCCTTGCCGGTTTTCAAGACCGGTGCATTCAACCGCTCTGCCATCCCTCCGTCTTACGGCTGAGAATCTTACCAGCTTTCCTTGGCGGGTCAAGAGCGCCTCTGGATCAAGGCGTTAGCCACGGCAACTCGCTCGCGGTATCCTATGGCTGAAAACTGATCAGGCAGGTGTCATGCTCGAATCCTTGTTGCCACTACCGCTGCGCCCGATTCCAGCCGTCTCGGCTGCCGTGGTTCGCCATGGACGGATCCTGATGGTTCGTCGCCTTAACCCACCCAATGCGGGGCGACTCGCCTTGCCGGGTGGCAAGATAGAAATGGGCGAGAGCCTGTATGAAGCGGCTGTCAGGGAACTCGAGGAGGAAACCGGTATCCAGGCATCACCGCTTGAGGTCATCACGGCTATTGATGTCATGCATGCCCATGAGGGAGAATTGCTCGCCCATTTCGTGATCATAGTGATTCGCATGGCCTGGCGAGGTGGTATCGAGGCCGCCGCTGACGATGCCACCGAACTGTGCTGGATGGATGTCGCCAGTCTCGAGCAGGCCGGCGACGATGTCAGCGAGACCGCCGCCAGGGTGGCCTATCGGGTTCTCGAGGACGCCTCAAGGAAGAATCATCGTTGATGTCCGTATAGACAGGGCCTTGCGTAGGGAGCCTTGAGTGGGCATTCTAGGTCCATTGCCAAGACCATCATCACACGGAGTTCCGGATCAATGGCCTATCAAGAGTCGCATCTGACACAACAGCAGACGCAATCGGTCAGTTCCAGCAAGGTCCTGCGCAACACTTATGGCCTCCTGGCGATTACCTTGTTGTTCTCGGCCGTCACCGCCGGTGCTGCGGTCGCCATGGGCATCGAACGAATGAACATCCTGGTGTTCTTCATTGGCGCCTATGGCTTGATGTTCCTGGTTCACAAGACCGCCAACTCGGCCCTCGGCCTGCTCTCGACCTTTGCCTTCACCGGCTTCATGGGCTTCACCCTGGGACCGATCCTGAGTGCCTACCTGGCGCTTCCCAACGGGGCGTCCTTGATCATGACTGCCCTGTCGATGACCGGCGTGACCTTCATCGGTCTTTCCGCCGTGGCTCTGGTGACCAAGAAGGATTTCAGCTTCCTGGCGAACTTCTTGATGGCGGGCGCCATCGTGCTGATACTCGCCATGGTCGCGGCGCTGGTCTTCCAGATTCCGACCCTGTCGTTGATGGTTTCTGCCGGCTTCGTGTTGTTCGCCTCGGCGGCTATCCTCTACCAGACCAGCGAGATCGTTCACCGGGCGGGTGAAACCAACTATATCCTCGCCACGATCACACTTTATGTGTCGATCTATAACCTCTTCGTCAGCCTGTTGTCCCTGCTCGGCATCATGAGCAGCGACTGATCATCCTGACGGCATGACACGACTGGCCCCGCTACCCCGCGGGGCCAGCCTGTTTGTGGAGGACCAGTGAGTTTTTAGAGGAAATTGTCCCCTCATGCGTTATGCCATCCTGCTGCTCGCGGCGCCCTATACCAATCAGGCCTCGCACTCCGCCCTGCGATTCGCACGGACCCTGCTGGCACGCGGCCACCAGCTTGAAACGGTTTTCTTCTATCAGGAAGGCGTGCAGAATGCGGCCCGCCTGGCCTCGCCACCCCAGGATGAACCGCATCTAGTCGACGCCTGGTCCGCCTTGAGCCGGGAACATGGAACCGCCTTGCAGGTCTGTATCGCGGCGGCCCTGCGACGTGGCTTGCTCGATGAACGTGAGGCGGCACGACATGGCAAGCAGGGATACAGTGTGGAACCTCCCTTCGAGCTTACCGGGCTCGGCCAGCTGATCGATATCGGGCTGCGTTGTGACCGCCTCATCACCTTCGCCCCCTGAGGCTCACCCGTTACCAGGAGCACGCATGTCTCATGCAAAACCCCGGGATCTGCTGGTGATTCTGCGCCGCGGGCCTCACGGCAGCAGTCAGCTGCGCGAAGGACTCGACACTGCGCTTGTCGCGGCCGCCTTCGGTCGCACCGTGACACTGCTGTTCATGGGTGAGGGCGTGACGGCCCTCGTGGCTGACCAGAAGGCAGGGCCGCTGGGGCAGAAGGGGACGGCCGCCACCCTGGAGATGCTGGAGATGTATGATATCGACAGGCTCCTGGTGGAGGCCTCCGCACTCGAGCAATTCGGTCTTGGCGAGGAGGACCTGATGCTCGAGGCGACCGCCGTCTCCCAGGCCTCGATCGCCCTCGAACCGGCAAGCCATCGCCTGGTCCTGGTCTTTTGAGACCAGCCAGAGCACAAGTCACAGAGGAACCCATGCTGCTGCATACCTTGAACCGCTCTCCGGCCACCAGTCGTGTCTATCAGCAGGCGCTGGCGGCAATGGGCCCGGAGGATCGTCTGCTGCTGGTCGAAGATGCCGTCCAGGGGGCCCTGCCCAAGTTGATGCGCTACTTCACGGGGCTGGAAGGTCGCCTCTTTGCCCTGCGTGAGGACCTGGTGGCACGCGGCCTGGAAGGTCAGTGCGATCCCTCGGTACAGATCGTGGATGTGGATGGCTTCGTCCTGCTGACCGAGGAAGCGGAAAAGACGGTGAGCTGGTACTGATGCCGACCACGACGGTGTCACGTTATCTCGTGGTAGAGGATCACGAGGTTGCCCTGGATCCAGAGGGACACCTGGTGGACCTCGACGACTGGTCTCCCGCCATCGCCGAGATCCTGGCCAGGGAGGAGGGAATCACCCTGACGGCGGCACACTGGGAGGTGATCGAGGTGCTTCGCGCCTTCTATGCACGTTACGAGACGGCGCCAGCCATGCGACCCCTCGTGAAGGCCGTTGCCCTGGCACTCGGGGCCGACAAGGGGCGCTCCCTTCACCTGATGCGCCTCTTCCCCGGTAGCCCGGCCAGGATCGGGGCCCGGCTCGCGGGTCTTCCCAAGCCGGCGAACTGTCTCTGACATGAATTTCCTGGCCCATGCCTGGCTGGCCCGCGAGGGGAGTGACGACTTCCTCTACGGAAACCTGATCGCCGATGGGGTCAAGGGCAGCGATCTCTCTGGCCATCGCTGAAGGCAGAGTTGGCGATCCCTGGCCGAGGCTGAATACCGTCAGTCACCCCTCAACCAGAGACAGTCGATGGTATCGCCGGGTCGGATCCGCGACTCGGCAGGAATCTCCGCCAGGGCATCGGCGCTGATGCAGGAGGAGAGGACACTGGAGTTCTGATCCCGGAAGGCCCGAGCCATGATGCCCTGCTCGCCGAATGTCAAGGCGACACGCATATAGTGACGCCTCGGGCCTGTCTCGGTCTCGAAGTCCGCAATGGCCGAGAGCCGGGGGAGGGTGGCGAGGGCCGGGCACCCCAGCATGGCCCCCATCAGGGGCCGCAGGAACAGCCAGGCACCGACGAAGCTGGAGACGGGGTTGCCGGGGAGGCCGATGAAGCGGGCCTCACTGGCATCCTTCCGGGGCAGGCGTCCCAACGCCAGGGGCTTACCGGGACGAATAGCCAGGCGCCAGAGGTCCAGTCGGCCCAGTGATTCCAGGGCCGCCTTGACGTGATCCTCCTCGCCCACGCTGACGCCTCCGGTGCTGACCACCACATCGGCGCGCTCGCTTGCCTCTGCCAGCAGACGCAGCGTGGCTTCGCGGCTGTCGGGCACCGAGGGCGTCCACACCACGTCGGCACCGAAGCGTTCGAGCAGACGCCGCAGCATCGGGCGATTGGAATTGTAGAGTTGGCCGGTCTTGAGTGGCCGACCCGGATCGACGATCTCGTCACCGGTGGAAAGCAGGGCCACGCGGGGGCGACGGCGGACCTCCACCTCGGTGAACCCCTGACCGGCGAGGTGACCCAGGGCGGCGGCCTCCAGGCGTTCGCCAGCCAGCAACAAGGGCTCCCCACTGCTGACATCGCGGCCACGACGGCGAACGTTGTCGCCGAGGGGAATGGCATCGGGTATCAGGGCCTGCTCGCCGTCCACTCTGACCCTTTCCTGCATGACCACGCAGTCGGCGCCGGGCGGGATCTCGCCTCCCGTGAAGATCCGGGCGCAGGTGCCGGACTCGAGTGGACGAGCGGGCGTTCCGGCCGTGATGCGCTGGCTGATGATCAGCCACTGGCCGGCATCAGCATGCGCCAGTGCATAGCCATCCATGGCGCTGTTGTCGAAGGATGGCACGTCCAGGCGAGCGGTCAGCTCCCGGCCGAGGATCCTACCCGCGGCGGACTCAAGTGACAGGGTCTCGCAGACCAACGGCGTGACATCGGCAAGAAGTGTCTCAAGCGCTGCCTCCACGGCCTTCGGCTCACTCATGCTGGCCTCGTCCGGGAATGACCAGGTTGGCGAAATTGCATGGCCGGTGACGACTGTCCAGCTGCTCAAGGAGGATGCCCTTCCAGGCGGTCTTGCAGGCACCGGTAGAGCCCGGGAGGCAGAAGATCACGGTGCCATTGGAAAAGCCGCCGAGACAGCGACTCTGGATGGTGGAACTGCCAATTTCCTGCCAGGAAAGCTGACGAAACAGCTCGCCGAAGCCCTGGATCTCCTTGTCTAGAAGGACAGAAACCGCCTCGGGCGTGGAGTCGCGACCCGTGAAACCGGTGCCACCGGTCGTCAGGATGACCTGCACCTCGGGATCGGCGATCCAGGCCGCCACCACGGCACGGATACGGTAGACGTCGTCGATGACGATCTGCTTGTCCGCCAGTCGATGGCCGGCATCAATCAATCCCGTGACCAGGCTCTGGCCGCTGCGATCGGTTGCCTCGTTGCGAGTGTCGGAGATGGTCAATACCGCGACCTTGAGGGGAATCATGGTTTCCGTCACGGCTCATTGCTCCCCGTTGTTGCCTTCGGACTGTTTGCGCGCCTGGCGTGCCTGCATGGCGGCCAGTTGCGCAGGCGTGGCGTCCTGCTGATAGTTCGCCTTCCACTCGGCATAGGGCATGCCATACACATAGTCTCGAGCCGTTTCATGATCGAGCTCGGTGCCGCGTTCCTCGGCGGCATCGACCAGCCATTTCGAGAGGCAGTTGCGACAGAAGTCGGCCAGATTCATCAGGTCGATGTTCTGCACCTCCTTGTGGTCGTCGAGATGATCGAGCAGTCGACGAAAGGCGGCCGCCTCGATTTCGGTACGGGTGGTGGCGTCAAGATCTCGCATGGGTTCGATGTCCTCTTCGGTGGATGGGGTCAAGCATAACAAAAGACACCGCCCGTAGGCGGTGTCGAAGGCAGGGTGCGACAGGATGTCAACTCGAGTGTGGGGCGGGTTCATCGCCTCCACGGGGAGCCTCTCGCTGGGCGGCGAGGTCCGCTTCCGGAATCGCCTGGTCCTTGACCTCTTCGTACCAGAGGTTGTGGTGTTCCTTGGCCCAGGTCTCGTCCACATAGCCAGTGGTCATGCCCTCGATCGAGCCCTCCGTGCCGATGGTGCCGATATAGATATGGCCCAGAGCGACGGCGGTCAATCCCAGCGCACCGATCGCATGGATGATGTTGGCCCATTGCATGGTGTCACGGGCCAGGCCGAAGTTCGGGAAGTCCATCACGAAACCGCTGGCAATCACCACGATACCCGCCGTGGCCAGGAGCCAGAACCAGACCTTCTCGCCACCATTGGCGAAGCCGGCATCCACATGCCCCTTGCCGACCATCGCACCTCCCTTCTTGAACCACACCAGGTCATGCTTCTTCGGCCAGTTATGATGCAGCAGGCGCAGCAGCAGGATCACCAGCACGATGCCGAACAGGGGCCCCAGGTAGTTGTGGATCAGCTTGGTGCCGGACATCATGGCCGCCCAGAAACCGTCACCGAACAGCGGACGGAAGACGGCCTTGCCATAGGCCAGGTTGAGTCCGGTGAGGGCGAGCAGGATGAACAGGGTAGCGACCGTCCAGTGCAGAGAGCGAACGAACAGCGTCCAGCGCAACACCTTGCGGCCTGTCCGCGGCTCATCGAGCTTCTTGCTTCCCACGATCAGATAGAAGAGCACGATCAGCCCCAGCATGCCGCCAACCGCAATCAGGCCGAAGGGGGAAACCCAGCGGTTGCGCAGTTGCCGCCAGGACTCACCACTGGCATTGATCAGGTTGTAGTCGCTATCGAAGCGGGAAGTCCGGTAGTTGGGACCGGTCTCCCCGCTGCGAATCTGACGCCAGGTGTCGGCATCCACCGTCGGCACCGCCGTAGCCATCTCACTGCCGGGATCGGCCTGGGCCAGCGCCTGCTGGCCCAGGCCGATCCCGACCACCAGCGTCAGAGCCAGGAGAGCCATACGCCAGAGGGTCGACCAAGTATTGGAAAGGTTCATGACATGACCTCCTTACCCCTGTTGGGTGGCGTCATAGGCCAGTGAATCGGCATCGGCCCTAGGATTACCGGACCAGCCGCCATCCTTGTGACCACGCTGGACCACACGCTGACGGAAGATATCGGCCACTTCCTGGGCATCGCCGGCGAGCAGGGCCTTGGTCGAGCACATCTCGGCGCAGAGCGGCAGCTTGCCCTCGGCGATCCGGTTGGCCCCGTACTTCTGGTACTCCTCTTCCTTCGTCTCGGCCGGGCCGCCGGCGCAGAAGGTACACTTGTCCATCTTGCCGCGTTCGCCGAAGGCGTTCTCTTGCGGGAACTGTGGCGCACCGAAGGGGCAGGCATAAAGGCAATAACCGCAGCCGATACACAGGTCCTTGTCGTGCAGCACGATGCCGTCATCGCGCTGGAACAGGGTCTCGGTGGGGCAGACGGCGATGCAGGGCGCATCGTCACAGTGCATGCAGGCCACCGAGATCGAGACCTCGGTGGGTTCCCCGTCGTCGATGGTCACCACGCGACGGCGCTGTATGCCCCATTCGACTTCGTTGGCGTTCTTGCAGGCGGTGACGCAGCCGTTGCACTCGATGCAGCGTTCCGCGTCGCACATGAATTTCATTGTGGCCATGTTGTTCTCCCTGGCCCGGGGATCGGCGTCCCCGGGTGATCAAGTGGTTTCGGGCCTCAGCTGGCCTTCTCGATGCGGCAGAGCGTGCACTTGGTTTCCTGCATCTGCGTCACACTGTCGTATCCATAGGTGGTGGCGGTGTTGGCCGCCTCACCGAGCACATAAGGCGCCGATCCTTCCGGGTAACGGTCATGCAGGTTTTCACCCTGGAACATGCCGCCGAAGTGGAAGGGCATGAAGACCACCTCGCGAGCCACCCGGTTGGTAACCAATGCCTTGACGCGGACCCGGCCACCCTCGGCGCCCTCGACCCAGACCATATCGCCTTCGGCGATACCCAGGTCGTTGGCCAGGGCAGGATTGATCTCAACGAACATCTCCTGCTGGAGTTCGGCGAGCCAGGACATGGAACGGGTCTCCTCGCCGCCACCCTCATATTCGACCAGGCGCCCGGAGGTCAGGATCGTCGGATACTTGTCGGTGACGTCCTTCTGCTGAATGCTCCAGTAGAGCGTCGGCAGGCGGTAGTGGGAGGCGACGTCATCCCAGGTGCGGTAGTCCGCCACCAGATCGCGACGACTGGTGTAGAGCGGTTCGCGATGCTTGGGGATGGGGTCGGGGAAGGTCCAGACGTTACAGCGTGCCTTGGCGTTGCCGAAGGGCGCACACTCGTGGGCGATGGCCACTCGCTGGATACCGCCGGACAGGTCGGTCTTCCAGTTCTTGCCTTCGGCCTCGGCCTTTTCCGCATCGGTGAGATCGTCCCACCACCCCAGATCCTTGAGCATCTGGGCGGTAAATTCCGGATAACCATCCTCGATCTCGGATCCCTTGCTGAAGGACCCGTCGGCCAGGATGTTCTCACCATTGCGCTCGATACCGAAACGGGCGCGGAAGGTCAGGCCACCCTCTGACACCTTCTTGCTGGTGTCGTAGAGCAACGGCGTGCCGGGGTGCCCCATTTCGGCAGTCCCCCAGCATGGCCAGGGAAGGCCGTAGTAGTCGCCGTCGGCCGGGCCACCCTCTGCCAGCGTGGTGTTGAAGTTGAAGGTGTGCCAGTTCTGCTGATGGAGCTTGAGGCGTTCGGGGCTCTGACCGGTGTAGCCCACGGTCCACATGCCGGCGTTCAATTCCCGAGTAATGTCCTCGATCAGCGGCTCGTCGCCATTCATCTGGAAGTTCTTGACGAGCTCGTCACCGAAACCGAGCTTCCTGGCCAGCAGATACATGATCTCGTGGTCTGGCTTGGCCTCGAAGAGCGGCTCGATGACCCTGTCGCGCCACTGCAGGGCACGATTGGTTGCCGTCACGCTGCCGTAGGTCTCGAACTGGGTGGCCGCCGGGAGGAGATAGACACCGTCCTGGCGATCGTGCATGACACCGGCAACGGTCGGGTAGGGATCGACGATGACCATCATCTCGAGCTGCTTCATGGCCTGGCGCATTTCCGGACCACGCGTCTGGGAATTGACCGCATGCCCCCAGTAGAACATTGCCTTGAGCTGCGTCCGCTGGGAGATGTCCTCTTCCTGCTCGAGCACACCGTCGATCCAGCGTGAGACGGTGATACCGCTGCTGAACATCGGCTTGCCGTCGGTGTACTCGGCCGGGTCGAAGCGACTCTCCAGCCAGTCGTAGTCCAGGTTCCAGACACGGGCCCAGTGCTTCCAGGCACCTTCGGACAGCCCGTAGTAACCCGGCAGGGAGTGAGACATCAGCCCCAGGTCGGTCGCGCCCTGGACGTTGTCGTGCCCCCGGAAGATGTTGGCACCACCCCCGGACTTGCCGATGTTGCCCAGCGCCAGCTCGAGGATGCAGTAGGCGCGGGTATTGTTATTGCCCGTGGTGTGCTGGGTACCCCCCATGCACCAGACCACGCAGCCGGGACGGTTCTCGGAGATCCGACGCGCGGTATCGCGCATCTTGTCTTCCGGCACACCGGTGATGTTCTCGACCACCTCGGGGGTGAAATGGGTGACTTCCTCGCGCACCTCATCCATGGCATAGACGCGCTGGTCGATGTACTCCTGATCTTCCCAGCCGTTATCGAAGATATGCCACAACAGGCCCCAGATGAAGGCCACATCGGAGCCGGGGCGAATCCTGACATAGCTGTCGGCCTTGGCGGCGGTGCGAGTGAACCGTGGATCCACGACGATGATGTTGGCGCCGTTCTTCTCCTTGGCCAGGAGGATATGCTGCATGGCCACCGGATGGGCTTCGGCGGGATTGGAGCCGATGAACATGACCGACTTGCTGTTCTGGATGTCATTGAGCGAGTTGGTCATCGCCCCGTAACCCCAGGTGTTGGCCACGCCGGCGACCGTGGTGGAGTGGCAGATGCGTGCCTGGTGGTCGGTATTGTTGGTACCGGCCAGGGCGGCAAACTTGCGCATCAGGTAGGCCTGCTCGTTGTTGAACTTGGCCGAGCCCAGCCAGTAGATGCTGTCGGGGCCATGCTGCTCGGTCAGCTCCAGCACCTTGCCGCCGATCTCCTCGATGGCGTCTTCCCAGCTCAGGCGCTGCCATTCGCCACCCACCAGCTTCATCGGGTACTTGAGGCGCTTGGTGGAATGCCCGTGCTGACGCAAGGAGGCGCCCTTGGCACAGTGCGCGCCATGGTTGAAGGGATGGTCGAAGGCCGGTTCCTGCTTGGTCCAGATACCTTCCTGGACCTCGGCATAGACGCCACAACCCACCGAACAGTGGGAGCAGACGGTACGCTTTACCTCGATGGGTGAATCGAGAACCGGGGTAGTCTTACCATCGGCCTCGGCGCGCTGCATCATCGGCGCGCCCATGAAGCCGGCAGCCGCCAGCCCGCCCGTGGCAGCACCGCTGCGCTTCAGGAACTGACGGCGGTTTATACCCAGCCCCGAGGCCTTGGGGGTAGCGGATTTGCGAGTCAAACGCATGGTATCGATCTCCTGGCTGAGAGGCCGTCAGTCACGCAGGGTGGCGTAGAAGGCACGAATGTGGTCGGTTTCCCGATACTGGGTGGACGCCTCTGGTGCCTTGTCCGTCGACGCCGGTGTCTCGGCCTGCGCCAGGGTGACGTGGCCGACGGCGGCTGCCGCACCGGCGGCTGCCGTGCCGACGCCCAGTGTCTTGAGGAAGCGGCGCCGCTCCGGATTGCGAGTCTTGTTCATGGTTTTCTCCTCGGTCATGCAGTGGCCGTCGATGGGCCTCTTCATTGTGGTTATAGCACCACGGTCGGTAATTTTCAGGTTCAGGGTTCAACGATCCTCACGGGGTCACGATTCGCCTCGCTCTCGAGACGGGACTTCTCGCTTTCCATGAAGGCCGCGCCAAGCCGACCGACACTGGCATAGAAAGCGTTCTCGACGCGTCCCAGGTCCGCCATGCAATCGGCGGCCCAGGGCGCGAGGTGGGACATGAAGAAACGGGACTCATTGAAGGAACGGCTTTCGATGAGCATTGCCATCACTTCACACAAGGCAAGCAGGTGATCCTCGGGATCATTGGTATGATCGGCTCGCTGAAAGCCGAGTATCTTGAGGTCACGGCGCAGCGAGACCAGGGCGTCATCCATGAGCTCACCGTTGCGATACCAGGAGGCATAGGGAACGACGTCGCCCTGTACCACACCGACCAGATGCCGGAAGTGGGCGCGCGACAGGGCCTCGGGGGTCGCTTCTGGGGTCGCCTCGGCGGCAGCATTCACCAGCGCCGCCCAGCGTTGGGCCATGACACCACCGTCCTG
>JAGXGN010000151.1 GCA_024636705.1 Halomonas sp. | reverse complement strand
GGATCAGCGACGGCGGCACGAAGAACAGATTGTCGCGGGCGACCGCCATGAGGCCGGAATATTGGGTCCAGTGCGTCAGCCATTGCCGGTTTTCCTCCCCCATGCCACCGGCGATGATCGCCTCGGGATTGACGTCCAGCACCGACTCGTCATCGATGCGCGGCACCAGTCGCGACTGTTCACCAAAGACGTTGTGTCCCCCGCACAACTCGATGACCTTGCCGATCAGGTGGGCGTCATTGACAGTCATCAGCGGCTCGTCCCAGACCTGATAGAACACCGGCACCGACGCAACGTCGGCATAGTGCGCCGCGAGTTCCGACATGCCCTCGCGAAACGCCTGGGCCACCCGGTCGCCTTCACTGCGAGTATCTGCCAGCCGCGCCAGCCGCTCGATGGCGGTCGACACCCCTTCGAAGTCACTCGGTTCGATGTAGAACACCGGCATGCCCAGCGCCTCGATGGTTTCCAACTGCTCAGCGGGGTTGCCGGTCACCCAGCCGATCACCAGGTCCGGCTGCAACGATACCAGGGTTTCCAGATCGACCCGCGTATGGCTGCCCACCGAGGTGACCTCCTTCGCCTCGGGCGGATAGTCGCTGTAGGACACCACCGCCACCACCTTGTCGCCGGCCCCGGCGGCATAGGTAAGCTCGGTGGCCCCCGGGGAAAGGGTGGCGATGCGCTGTGCCGGCGCTTCCAGGCACACCTCACGGTCCCGGTCGTCGGTGACGCACAGCGTACCGGCGCGCGCCTCGCCAGCCCCCAGTCCCAGCAGGGCCAGGGCGAGCGAAGCGCAGATAACTGTAGCGGGGCCAAGGGCCCCGCTGAACCTACCGCTACTGGCCAAAGTGAACACTGAGGAAGGCCGCACGGCCGGCATTGAGGTAGTCACGAGAGGTCTCGTACTCCTTGTCGAGGGCATTCTCGACGGTCAGGCGAGTCGACCACAGCGGGGCGAACTGCCAGCCGGCACGCAGGTTGAGCAGGCCGAAACCACCAAGACGCGTGCTCCCCCCGGAGAAGTCGTATTCATAGCGGTGGTTCTGCACGATCCAGGAGCCGCCCAGGGACCAGTCGCCCATTTCGCGATCGAGATCCAGACGCAGGCTCTGGCTAGCACGACGGTTCAGGCGATTGCCGGTTTCACGATCTTCGGGATCGGTATAGGTCAGGGCCGCCGCCAGGGTCCAGTCACCGATATTGGCACCCCCCGAAAGCTCGACGCCACGAATGCGCGCACTGTCGACCTGCTCGGGCGCCGAGGTGAAGTTGCCCTGGTCTTTCCAGTCGATTAGGTCATCGATATCCGTCTGGTAGAGGGCCAGGTCCCAGAAGAAGGCCTGATATTGACCGCGTGCGCCCAGCTCAAGGCTCTGCGATTTCTCAGGCTCGAGGTCGGGATCCCCGAAGTTCCCCCACTGGTCCCGATAGTAGAGATCATTGAAGCTGGGTGCCTTGAAGGCGGTGCCGTAACTGGCCCGCAGGGTATGGTGGGCATCCAGCTCATAGCCCAGCGCAAGGCTGCCGGTCAACTCTTCGCCATAAGACTCATTGTCGTCGTAGCGCATGCTGGCCTGCACCGAGTAAGGCGCGAAATCGAGCAAACCTTGGGCGAAAACGGCAGCGTTGTCGCGACTATCCACCAGATAGTCGTCGGTCGTCGCGACCGAGTCCTTCAGGTAGTCGGCGCCCAGGACCAGCTCGTGATTGCCCAGAAACAAGGTATTGTCCCAGCGGGCGGTGCGTGACCGCGTATCGAACTGGCTTTCCGAGGCGGTATAGAGGAATTCCTGTTCATCCCGTGACTCGCTAAGGGTCAGTCGGCTACGCCAGTTATTTCCCAAGAGTAATTCACCGTAGATACCGGCCACTTGCTGGGCGAAATCGGTATTCGCCGGCATGCCAAAACTATCGAACTCGCTGCTCCCCGTGGCACGCAGGCCCAGCATGCCGATCTCGGCGCCGCTATCGAAGGTGTGCGAGAGTCGCACCAGGCCGCTGGTATTGTCGAAGCCCTTGTCCTCGCCGTCGCGGCGAATGGGCGTGCCGTCGGTATCGAAGCGGCTGGCGGCGAAGTGATAGCGGGTGCCCCCCTCGACGCCGGAGAGCGAAGCGCTGTAGCGATGGGTATCGAAGGAGCCGCCGCCGGCGGAGATGCGCGGCGTGGGCCCGCCCTCACCCTCGGGGATGAAGAGCTGCACCACCCCGCCCACGGCGTCGGCGCCGTAGAGGCTGCCACGCGAGCCACGCACGATCTCGACACGCTCGAACAGGCGTGGATCCAGAAACTGCCAGGCGGCGCTGCCGACGGTAGCCGATCTCAGACGGATACCATCGATCAGCAGCACGTTCTGGTCGCTACTGGTGCCACGGATATATACGCTGCTGTTCTTGCCGAAGCTGCCATTGGTCGTCACGTCAACGCCGGGCTGGCCGCTCAACAGATCGGTAATGCTGGTGGGGTCCTGACGCTCAAGCGTCGCCTCATCAAGAATGGTGACGGACGCGAGCGTCTCGTCGGCGGTACGCGGGGCCAGGGCTGCAGTAACCACCATGGGATTGAGACGCAGGGTCTCGTCGGCGTCGGTAGTCTGGGCGTGAAGGGTCAGCGGAAGCGCGGCGAGACCGAAGGCGGCCAGCCGATGGGTAGTGGTGGGCGTTTTCATGGTCGTTCCTTGCGCGTCGTACGCACCCGTACGACGTATGGCGATGGAATCGCCGGGGCGGCAAGGAACCGAGGGAGAGGGAAAACGAATGAAAACAACGACGCTTGCCCAGCCTCGACGTTGCCCTCCGCAACCCGGCATGATCTCTCGGGCCGGTCTCCGGGCTGACGAGTGGACATTCTGGCGGGTAACGCCGTGGGTCCCGAACGACTGCCTTCCCATGCCAGTGGCACAGTGGCGTAGAAGCCGTTCTTGTCTCGATCACCGTTGCGGGGGCAGCATCGGAATGGCTCGTGGAGCGCACCGATTTCCCGTTTCACCAGCGGCAGTGACTGCCGCCGGCACCTGAGAGTGAAGGTAAACTACCAACCGAAGTGCGAGCCGTCAACGCGAATCGCCAGTGTTACCTGGCTGACCAAGGCCTTGAACCAGGCCATGACGGACATACCAGACTCGCGCCGCATGAGCGACCGCCTCCTGGCCCAGTCGCCCGACCAGATCACGCAAGCGACGATCCCCGGCCGCCATGGGGACGATACCGCGGCCCACTTCCGGCAGGATCAGCACTACATCCAATGCATCTTTGCGCTCGGCCTCGGGTAGGGCTTGCAACTCCTCCACCAGCATAAGGTACAAGGCATCATCATCGGTCTCGCTCCTGAGCGCCTCCTCGAGCCAGGGCAGCCATCCCGTGACCACCAGTGTGGTGCCGAGCATGGCCTGTTCGCGCCAGATATCCAATGGCCTGCCGGGCACGAGTCGACACCAGGAGGCCTCGGGAAATCGCGACTTTACGGCCTCCTGCTTTCCGGCGCAGGCACCGCCGATGAAGAGCTGCATTGCCAGCCTCCTGAAGAATTCACGAACACAAAATGGCGCCCCTGGGCCTGGCTGACATTGCCCTCCCAGAAATCGATTGTCTCGAAGCGTCGGCGCAGCTCGCGGATAACGCCGCCATGCGTCACCGTCAGCACGCGACGGTGCCCAGCGTTCTGGGCAGCGTCGAACACCCCGTCCAGCCAGGCGGTGAGCCGCTCACGCAGGGCGATGGTGGACTCCCCGCCTGGAGTGGGCTGCTCGCCTCGACTATCGATCCAGGCGCGATAGGCAGGATCGTCCTTGAGCTGGTCGTAGTACTGGCCCTCGTAGTCGCCGAAATCCAGTTCGCGTAGCCGGGCATCATAAACAACCCCAGCCTCGGCATAATGCCCCTCGCGCACATGGGCCAGGGTCTGGCGGCACCGCGTTAGGTCGCTGCAATGGACGGCATCGAAATGCTCTCCGGCCAGGGCGTCACGAAGACGGTTCAGGCCCTCGAGCGCATGAGGAAACCACAGCGGGATGTCGCGATGGCCCTGGTAGCGGCGCTCCTGGTTCCAGGCCGTCATGCCATGACGAACGACCACCAGCTCCAGGCGATCAGCAGCAGCCATAGTTCTCCTCCCTCGATGGCGGCACCGATGATGTCGCCGTTGACTCCCTTGAAGGCACGAATCACCAGTGCCCCGTATAAAAGCAGAAAGATCAGCATTGCGCACAGCAGCACGCCGAGCCACTGCAACCCGTTAGATAATACGAAGGCTAGCGGTATCAGGGGTAGCGTCGACAACCACAGATCACGCCGTCCGAGATGCTGTTTCCATGACCAGGTCAGCCCTTCGGATCGCGCCGCCGACATCTCTACCAGCAGCACCACGGCAGCGAGACGGCCCAGGGCCAGCACCAGGGCGAGCAGTCCCGGATCGATCCCTGTGTCGAGCAGGGTCCAGAGCAGCATGCCCTTCCAGGCCAGCAGGAAGACCAGCGCCAACAGGCCGAAACTGCCTACCTGGGGATCCTTCATGATCGACCAGCGACGCTCCAGCGGTGCATTGCTGCCCAGGGCATCGGCAACGTCCATCAGGCCATCAAGATGCAATCCACCCGAAAGCGCCACCCAACCGCTGAGCAGCAGAAGCGCCAGCAGCGGATCGCCAAGCGTGTCCTGCAACAGATTTGCGGTAATCGCCAGGAAGGCGCCCAGCAGCAGACCCACCAGGGGATAGCAACGAACGGCCCAACGGCTGGTGGCCGGCGTCCAGGGGCAGGCGACCGGAACCGGTAACCGGGTGAGGAACTGGATGGCCAGCAAGAGCCCGAAGCCCGCCTCTCTCATCGCTCGGCCATTCCTTTCCAGTCAAGGGGCACGCCGGCCACGACTTCGACGACACGATCGGCCTCGGTGGCCAATTGACGATGCCGCCCCTGCAGGAAGGCCAGGTAGCGCCAGGTCTCCGGGTCGGCTGGCGGCAGATCTTCGTTGATGTCGTTGGAGACCACGACCAGACCGATCGTGTTTTGCCGTACCTTGCCCAGCAGGGCCGCCAGCATCCGCTCGCCTTCTGCCTCGCTGAACCCACTGCCAAAGAGCCACTGGCTGGCCCAGAGGGTCAGGCAGTCGAGAAGCAGGGTGCTGCCTGGCTCCACGCTGTCCAGCGCCTCGTCGAGCAACCGGGGCTCCTCCAGAGTGATCCAGCCCTCACCACGCTCACGGCGATGGCGGGCTATGCGGTCTGCCATCTCGTCATCCGCGACCCTCGCGGTCGCCAGGTAGTAGCGCTTTCCACCGCTCTGACGGTGCCAGTCTCGAGCCAACTGTTCGGCGAAGCGGCTCTTGCCGGAACGCGCCCCGCCGCTGACGAAGGCAATCATGTCCCTTCCCCGCTGTCCTGCCATTCACTCAGCACACTCAACAGCTGATCATTTTCCGTTGAATCCCGCAGCGCCAGGCGAAGCCAGCCCCCCTCCAGACCCGGAAAGTTGCGGGTATGCCGGGCCAGGATGCCCGAGCGTAACAGAAACGCGAGGAGGGCATCGCTCGCCTCAGGGCCCGCCACAGGCTGTACCAGGAAGAAGTTGGCCCGACTCGGCACGACCCGAAGCCCGGCGGCGACAAGCCTGTCTTGAAGACGCGAATGCTCGGCCATGAACCAGCGGTGCGTCCTCGCCGCAAAGGCCCGATCGGCCAGCAGCAAGGGGGACAGGCTGGCCGCGAAATGGTTGACGCTCCAGGGCATCTGAAGCTCCCGCAAGCGAGCCACCTTGTCGGCACTACCCAGCATATAGCCGAGTCGTAATCCGGGAATGGCGTAATACTTGGTTAGGGATCGCAGCAGGACGAGATTCGGGTAGCGGGCTAGCAGGGGGGTCAGACGTTGATCGGGCGTCATGAAATCGATGAAGGCCTCGTCGACCACCAGGGTACTGCCATGCTCGACTCCTTCGGCAAGGAGTCGCTCGATAACCGCGGCGGACACCAGGGTCCCGGTTGGATTATTGGGACGACACAGGAACATCACGTCACAATGAGCCATGGCCCTCTGTGCCTGCCTGTCATCCAGCAGGAACGCCTCGCCCTCCAGATCCAGCGAGGACACCGCAAGGCCATGCTGGTGGCAGGCACGAGCATATTCCGAGAAGGTCGGCTGGACGATGACCGCCCGGCGACGGGCATGCAGAGCCGCGGCCAGGAAGATCGCCTCGGCCCCGCCATTGGTCAAGAGCACCGTTTCCGGTGTCACGTCCTCGGCCTCGGCAATGGCCTCGCATGCCTCGCGATACGTCGGGTCGGGGTAGCATTGTACGCCGGCAAGGGCATTCATCAGCTGCTCCGCCAGCCAAGCCGGCGGCCCCAAGGGGTTGAGATTGGTGCTGAAATCGAGCAGCGGATGGTCCCCGGGCAACCCTTGACGTGCCAGCAGCACCGCTGCCTCGCCCCCATGGCTCGGCCAGTCAGTCCGGTGTCGCATCATGTCAGCCACTCCTTCAACAATACCAAAGGCAGCAGCATCAGCAGGAAGACCAGCCATCCCCCGTGCATCAGGCGAATCGCCAGGGCAATATGCCCCACATGCAGCGGCTCGAGGGGATCCCCCAGGGTGGCGCGGCGAGAGACCTGGCCGGCGTAGTGGTTGGTGCCGCCCAGCCGCACACCCAGCAGGCGAGCCACCATCGCCTCCGGCCAACCGGCATTGGGACTGGCATGACGTGGCGCCTCGCGACGGGTCGACAGGAGCGCTCCCCGAACGCGCATGCCCTGCATCACCAGGGCGCCCAGCCATAGCGCCAGGACGGTGAGACGTGCCGGTAACCAGTTGGCCAGGTCATCGAGCCTGGCGGAGGCATAGCCGAAGTCGGCGTAGCGGGCATTACGATAGCCGACCATGGAATCCAGGGTATTGACCGCCTTGTAGGCCAGCGCCAGCGGAGCCCCACCGATCAAGGCCCAGAACAGCGGGGCGGTGATGCCATCCACGGTGTTCTCGGCGACCGTCTCCACGGCGCCACGGGTGATCTCGCCCTCGTCCAGGTGCGCCGTATCTCGCCCGACGATCCGGGAGAGCGCCAGGCGCGAGGCCGCCAGGTCTCCCCTGCCCAGGGGCTCGGCCACCGCACGAGCCGCCTCGACCAGGCCCTTGATCGCCAGAGTCGTGGAGAGCAGCCATAACTCGGCGACCAGTCCCAGGCCGGGATGCAGGCGGGAGAGTATCGACAGGCCAACCCAGGCGATCAGGTAGACGCCGATGACCACCATGGCGGTGAGCAGGTAGCCGTTGCGCCGTCTGGCATGAGCCGACCCCCGATTCCACAGGCGCTCGTACGCGGTCACCACCTTGCCGATGGCGACGACGGGATGCGGGATACCGGGGGGATCGCCGATGACGAGATCCACGGCAATGGCCAACAACAGCAGCGCCAGCCCCCAGAGTGTCAGCGGCTCGAGGCTGACCATCAGGCGCGGGGGCTTTCGGCAATGCCGGCCGCCTCGAAGGTCGCCATCTCGGCCAGCATCCGGCAGGCCGCCTCCAGCAGGGGAAAGGCCAGCGCCGCGCCAGTGCCCTCACCGAGTCGAAGCTCGAGGTCCAGCAAGGGCCTGGCATCCAGCGCCGCCAGTGCCAGGTCGTGGCCCGGCTCCCGGGAACGGTGGGCGAAGACCAGGAAATTGCGCACCGGTACCGCTAGTCGACAGGCCACCAGAGCCGCCACCGTGGCGATGAAGCCGTCGACCAGCAGGGGCACCCGGCGACTCGCTGCCTCCAGGCAGACCCCGGTCATGGCGGCGATCTCTAGCCCACCGAGACTCGCCAACACACCGATGGGGTCCGCGGGATCCGGTGCCCTGGCAACGATGGC
>JAGXGN010000150.1 GCA_024636705.1 Halomonas sp. | reverse complement strand
GCTGCGCCGCGGCGCCGCCGAGGCCATCGAGGCCATCGCCCACGGCGACAGCCAGTCCTCCAGGGTCGTCGGCCGCGCCATCCGTGATATCGACCTCCCCAAGGGCACCACCATCGGCGCCATGGTGCGTGGCAAGGAGGTGCTGATCGCCCATGACGACGTGGTGGTGGAATCCGGCGACCACGTCATCCTCTTCGTGATCGACAAGCGCCGCATTCGTGAAGTTGAGCGGTTGTTTCAGGTCGGGTTGACGTTCTTCTGACGGCTAGCCGATATGAACCGTGCCCTTGGCGTAATTGAGTCCCTTGGGTCGTCGCGTAGCGATGAAGTGGCCCAGCCTCAGGATGGAGTATTTCTGCGACACGGGGCTTGCCTCGAAGATGCGTACTGGGTGTCAGGGCATTGCTGATGGGGCCTTCACAGCTGGAATGGCCTTACGTCGCCGCGCCCATCGCGAAGAATCTTCGGTGGCAGGTCGCGCAGGTCGATCACGCTGGTGGGTTCGAGATGACAGGAGCCGCCGTCGATGATCAGGTCGAGGTGATCACCGAAGCGGTCACGGATGGCTTCCGGATCGGTCATGGGCAGCTCTTCACCCACCGGAATCAGGGTCACACTCATCAAGGGTTCCCCCAGGGCATCGAGCAGCGCATGGGTGATGCGATGGTCGGGCACCCGTACACCGATGGAGCGCCGCTTGGGATGCAGCAGCAGGCGCGGGACCTCGTTGGTGGCATTGAGGATGAAGGTATAGGCCCCCGGCGTATGAGCCTTGAGCAGCCGGAAGACATCGTTGTCGACCTTGGCATAGGTGCCGATCTCGGAGAGATCCGAACAGACCAGGGTGAAGTTGTGCTTGTCATCCAGCGAGCGCAGCCACTTGATCTTCTCGATGGCCTTCTTGTCGCCCAGGTGACAACCCAGGGCATAGCCGGAGTCGGTGGGATAGGCCACCACACCACCCTTGAGGATGATCTCGATGGACTGGTCGATCAGGCGCTTGTGAGGATTCTCTGGGTGGATCTCGAAGTATTGGCTCATGGAAACTCCCTCTGCAGCGACTGGAAATTGGAATGGATAACCGGACTATAGCGCGCGATGGACTCGATGATCAGGTGGCCGAGTCGACCAGGCCGGCCAGACGCGGATGGCACCAGACCGGGAGAGTGGCCGTCCGTGGCACCGGACTCATGCTGCCCGGTGCCAGGTGCCCGCCGGTGAAATGGAAATCGCTACCCACCGAGGCCAGGAGCTCTCGCTCCTGATACTGGCGGGACAGATCACGAGTCTCATCGGGATTCTGGAAGCCGTTGACCAGCTCGGCTGCCTGCCCCCCCGCCGCCACGAAGGCGTCCAGCAGCTGGCCGCGCTTGCGTCGCGTCAGACGATAGCACAGTGGATGTGCCATCACGGCCACCCCCCCGGAATCGAGGATCCAGCCCACCACCTCGGACAGTTCAGGCCACAGCGACTTGATATCGCCGGCCTTGCCACTGCCCAGGTGCTTGCTGAAGGCCGTGGCAATATCAGGCACCAGCTCCGCCGCCACCAGGGCCCGCGCAAAATCGGGCCGGCCCAGGGGCCGCTCGCCGCCCGCCTGCTCGCGGGCTCGCGCCAGGGCATCGACGAGGCCCACCTTCTCCAGGCGCTCGGCGATGCGCTCGGCTCGCGCTTCCCTGGCGACGGCCTGGCTCGCCAACCCCTCCCGCAAGCTGCCTCGGACGCCCTCGGGCAATAGCCCCACGACATGGATATTGACGCCCTGCCAGCGGGTCGAGAGCTCGGTGCCCGCGAGGAGACAGATGCCCGCACGCTCGGCGGCGGCACTGGCCTCGGCGATGCCAGCCACGGTGTCGTGGTCGGTCAGTGCCATGTGTGTCAGACCCCGCTGGCGGCAAAGTGCCACCAGGGCCTCCGGGGACAGCGCGCCGTCGGAGGCAGTGGAGTGCATGTGCAGGTCGATGTTGAGTGGTAAGCTCTCGCCCTCGAAACGGGCAGGGAGTACATTCATTGGCATGACGTCGGTGGATGACTTTGTCAGACTATCCGGCCATGGTGCTTGTCCGGCCACCCCCGGTCAATGCCGGGCCCTGCCGAACTCTCGCGGCAAGCGCCGCCCCCAGCCGAGGAAATGAAGACTATGCTCTACGCGATCATCAGCGAAGACGTTAATAACAGCCTGGAACGGCGCCTGGCCGCCCGCCCGGATCACGTCGCCCGACTCGAGACCCTGCGCGACGAGGGCCGCCTGGTGCTGGCCGGGCCTCATCCGGCCATCGACAGCGAGGATCCGGGAGACGCCGGTTTCTCCGGCAGCCTGATCGTGGCCGAATTCGACAGCATCAGGGACGCCCAGGCCTGGGCCGATGCCGATCCCTACATGATCGCCGGGGTCTATGCCGAGGTGATCGTCAAGCCGTTCAAGAAGGTCCTGCCCTGAGGCGTGGCGTGACCGCTGCCCACGACCCCCTGCCACCGCTCGGTGCGCTGGAACCGGCTCGACTCGACTGGCGCCGGGAGGCAGACGGCGGGGAGGCCCCCCATTCCACCGTCTTCGACGATGTCTATTTCTCCCGTCACGATGGGCGCGCCGAGACCGAGCATGTGTTCATCGACACCAACCGCCTGCCGGCGCGATTCGCCGCGTGGCGGGAGACGCGTCCCTTCGTCATCGGCGAGACCGGTACCGGCACCGGCCTCAACCTGCTGTGTGCCTGGGCCTGCTTCGATGCTCACGCACCCGAGGCCGCAAGGCTCCACCTGGTATCCACCGAGAAATATCCCCTATCCAGAGCGGATCTGACGCGCTCTCTTTCCGCCTGGCCGGATCTGGCCGAGAGCGCGCGCCGCCTGATCGCCCAGTGGCCGGAGCCCGTTGCCGGCGTCCATCGCTTATGGCTCGACCCGCGCGTGACCCTGGACCTGCACCTCGGCGATTCCACCGACTGCCTGAGGCTACTCGACGGGCGTGTGGACGCCTGGTTCCTCGACGGTTTCGCGCCCTCCAGGAACCCGGAGATGTGGCAGCCCGAGTTGTTCGAGGCGATGGCCGCCCGCTCGCGCCCCGGGGCGACCCTCGCCACCTTCACCTGCGCCGGGGTGGTCAAGCGAGGCCTGGCCGCCGCCGGCTTCGCCTGGCGCAAGGTGCCGGGCACCGGCCGCAAGCGTGAGATACTGGCCGGAGAGATCGCCGACCCACCGGGAGATCCGCGTCGCGAAGGCACGCCCTGGTTTTCACCACCGAGCCCTCGCCCGGCTCAACGGGTGGCGGTGATCGGCGCCGGCCTCGCCGGTGCCAGCGTGGCCGCGGCCCTGGCTCGCCGCGGCCTGGAAGTGACCCTGCTCGACAGGGCAGCCCCTGGTGCGGGTGGCTCCGGCAACGCTCAGGGCGGGCTCTACGTGAAGCTCGCCGCCGATACCAACCTGCAGAGCCGCTTCTACCTGGCGGGCCTGCTGCACAGCCGGCGCTGGCTGGAGACGCTCGACCCCGGGCAGACACTGTGGCGAGCCAGTGGTGTGCTGCAACTCGCCCTGGGCGACCGGGAGCACGCCCGCCAGGCACGCTTCCTGGATAACCACCGCTTGCCCACAAGCGTGGTGCGGGGCGTATCGGCCACGGAGGCCTCTCGACTGGCGGGCGTCCCGATCGCCCGGGGGGGCCTGGACTATCTCCTGGCGGGCTGGGCACGCCCGGAGATGCTCTGCGAGCGACTCGCAGCCACCTCGGGGGTGAGCGTCAGGCAGGGAGAGGCCGAGAGGCTGGCTCCATCGGAGGATGGCTGGCGAGTGACACTCGCCGATGGGGAGCAACTGCTGGCCGACCAGGTGGTGATCGCCACTGCGGCGCTGGCCGATCGCTTCGACCAGACGGCATCCCTGCCACTCCAGCCTGTGCGCGGCCAGGTCAGCCGGCTGGTGCTGCCCGAGGGGGTGCCCACGCTTCACCGGGTGATCTGCGCCACAGGCTATGTCTCGCCAGCACTGGACGGCGTCCTCACCTTCGGCGCCACCTTCGGCCCCAACGACACCGACACCGGGGTGTGCGAGGCGGACCACGGCGCCAACCTGGCCGAGCTCGAGCGCACCCTGCCCGCCTATGTCGCGGCACTGCGCGCGGCGGGCGCCGACCTCGACCCGGCCCGGATGGACGGCCGAGCCGCGGTACGCGCCGCCAGCCCCGACAAGACGCCCTACGCCGGCCCAGTGCCCGATGCCGACGCCTGGCAGGCCGACTACGCCGCCCTATCCAGAGACGCCACCCGGGTGCCCGAAACGCCGGGGCGGCACCATACCGGGCTCTGGATCAGCGCCGCCCACGGCTCCCGGGGGCTGGCCAGCGCCCCGCTCTGCGCCGAGGTGATTGCCTCGAGAATCTGCGACGAACCCATGCCCCTGGCGCAGCCCCTGGTGGACCACCTGCACCCGGGGCGTCGGCTGATCCGCGATCTGATCCGCACCCAATAGGCACACGCCCGGTGCGCTATCGCTTACCGGGCCGGGCCTACTGCTAGCCCTCTTCATCATCGGCCAGGTCGCGGCCGAAAGCGCGCCACTGGGACAGGGTCATCACCTCGGTGGTCTCGGTCTGGAGATCGTGGGCGATGATCAAATCGCTACGCTCCAGCTGGCGCCTGAGCTGCCCCACCCAACCATGCATGCCATCACCCGTGTCGGTGGTGTCATACCCCTGGCGGGTGACGAAGGCCTCCAGCAGGGCGTCCAGGGTCTCCTCCGGCAGCATCCGGTAGGGCACCTCGATGAAACGACCGTCGTTCATCCTTCTTGCTCCTCGACAGAATCCTCGTCACCCGCTTCCCAACGCGCCAGACGAGCCAGAAACTCGGTCTCGTCGATGACCTCGACACCCTGCTGCTCGGCCTTCTCAAGCTTGCTGCCCGCGCCGGGTCCCGCCACCACGCAAGCGGTTTTCTTCGACACGCTGCCGGCCACCTTGGCGCCCAGGGACTGGAGGCGTGCCTTGCCCTCGTCTCGCGTCAGGGTCTCCAGGGTACCGGTGAGGACCCAGGTCTCGCCGTCCAGCGGCTGGGGGCGGTCGCCAATCGCCTGCTCTTCCCAGGTCAGGCCGCAGGCGATCAGTGCCTCGATGGTCTCGCGATTATGGGGTTGACGAAAGAAGGTATGGACATGGGCCGCGACCACCGGCCCGACATCCTCCACGGCTTCCAGGTCCTCGACCCCGGCGCTCATCAGCGCCTCGAGAGTGCCAAAATGGCGTGCTAGATTGGCGGCCGTGGCTTCCCCCACCTCGCGGATACCCAGGGCGAAGATGAAGCGCGGAAGGGTGGTGTTCTTGGCCTTCTCCAGCGCCGCGACCAGGTTGTCCGACGACTTCTGCGCCATGCGCGGCAGTTCGGCGAGACGCTCGGCCTCCAGGCGGAAGAGGTCGGCAGGCGTGGTGACCCAGTCGCGCTCGACAAGCTGGTCGATCACCTTCTCCCCGAGACCGTCGATGTCCAGGGCCCGTCGTGACGCAAAGTGCTTGAGGGCCTCCTTGCGCTGGGCGGCACAGAAGAGCCCTCCCGAACAGCGGGCCACGACCTCACCGTCCAGTCGCTCGATCTGGGAATCACAGACCGGGCAACGGTCGGGAAAGACGATCTCGGCGGCGTCATCGGGTCGCGCTTCCTCCAGTACCCGCACCACCTGGGGAATGACATCACCGGCACGGCGTATGGCCACGGCATCGCCGATCATCACGCCTAGACGGGCGATCTCGTCGGCATTATGTAGCGTGGCATTCGACACGGTGACACCGGCCACCGACACCGGCTCGAGCCGAGCCACTGGCGTGATGGCGCCGGTGCGTCCTACCTGGAACTCCACACCGTTGAGCCGGGTGGTCGCTTCCTGGGCGGGAAACTTGAAGGCAATGGCCCAGCGGGGAGCTCGGGCGACGAAACCCAACTCGCGTTGCAGGCGCAGGTCATCGACCTTGATCACCACCCCGTCGATGTCATAGCCGAGACCATCGCGTTCCTCGCCGAGCCGGCGGCAGTAGTCGATCACCCCCTCGGCGCCTTCGACCACGGCCAGCGCCTGACTGGTGCGAAAGCCCAGGTCACCGAGACGCGCCATCAGCCGGCTGTGGCTGGTATCGCCAGGCGCCGGCACGATGCGTGCCACCTGATAGGCACTGAATTCCAGCGGCCGGGTGGCAGTGACCTTGGGGTCGAGTTGGCGCAGGCTGCCGGCGGCGGCATTGCGGGGATTGGCGAAGACCTTGCCATTCTCTTCCCGGGCGCGCTGATTCAATGCCTCGAAACCCGCATGGTTCATGATCACCTCGCCGCGCACCTCCAGCAGGTCCGGCGGGGCGTCATCGCGGAGCCGGAGCGGGATGGAGCGCAGGGTGCGCAGGTTGGAGGTGATGCCCTCGCCCGTGCGGCCGTCGCCACGAGTGGCACCGCTGACCAGCACACCCTGCTCATAGACCAGTGATACGGCGGCGCCATCGAGCTTGGGTTCGCAGCAGAAGGCCAGCGGCTCCACACGGCTCTCGAGACGATCGGCAATGCGCCTGACGAAAGCCTTGATCTCTTCTTCGCTGAAGGCGTTGTCCAGCGAGAGCATGGGCACGGCATGCTGCACCTCGGGAAAGCCGGCATCCGGCGCGGCACCCACCCGCTGGGTGGGTGAGTCCGGGGTCACCAGTTCGGGATGCGCGTCCTCCAGTTGCTGCAGGCGACGCAGCAGACGATCGTAGTCGGCATCGGTGAGCCTCGGCTCATCGAGCACATAGTAGCGGTAGTTGGCATCGTCGAGCGCAGCACGCAGGCGCGCCACCTCGTCGAGGATCTTCTGATCGGACTGGGTCATCGAATCGGCTCGGTCAATGCAACAACCCCCGGGAAGGAACCGGGGGTTGTTGGTTTTCGGCTGGGCGCTCGGCGCTAGTTTTACCTGATGCGCTAATTTACCTGATAGCGGTTGAGACGGTTACGCCGCTCGAACTCCTGAACGCGCTGGCGAGCGAATTCCACGGTCTGGGCGGTCATCACGCTGAGGTTCTCGTCCTTCAACTCGCCACCCAGGTTGCGCACGATGACCATGGCCGTCTCTACCATGGCCTCGAAGGCGGCCGCGGTGTCACTGGCACCGGGCAGTGGCATCAAGAGCGTCACGCCGGGCGTGTGGAAGTCATTCATGGCCTCGATGGGGAAGATACCCGGCTTGAGGGCATTGACCATGGAGAACTGCAGCCGACTCTCGGGATCCTCGGTCTCGAAACGGTGGAAGATGCCCATGTCGCGGCTGTAACGCAGTCCACAGGCCAGCATTAGATCGAGCAGGGCCGTACCCGAGAAGCCTTCCTCTTCGCGAGACATGATACTGATCACGATGATCTCTTCCGAATGACTCAGCGCCTGGCGTGCATGCTCGGCACTGACGTCATGACGCAGCGCCTTCTCGAGTACCGGGTGGGTGCGGACCACGTCATTCCGGGAATCGCCATTCCGGGAATCATCCGCCGGGGCGGCATCCTGCGTTGCCATCTCCGGGGCCAGGCCGTCATACCTGGCGTCGTCAAGGCTGTCGTGATGAATGAACGATGTATCATCACGCTGGCGCTGAGCCGATGCCCTGGCCGCCTTTTCGGCCTTTTCCTGATCGCGACGTTGCTTCTCGAGACGTTTGTTATCGCGCCGCTCGGCCAGGGTCTTCTGCAGGGAGGCACCAAAACGCTGGACCGAATCCCCGACACGCCGTGAGCCACTCTTGAAGGAATCCCCCATGCCGTCGAAATCCACCAGGCGGTAGCGGTCCTCGTCCTGGAAGTCATCATGGTCACCCGGATCGGCAACCAGAGGCTCGGCTGGTCTCAAGGGATCGGGATCGACGGCGGTCGTCGTGTCGTCCGGTGTCGACAAGCGAGGTTCTCGACGTTCAGGGGAGGAATCCGTCTGATGAGAGGCAGCGGGACTGACGGAGGGCCTCTCGGCCTGCTGTTTCGCGGACAATGGAGACGGCGAGGCGGCATCCCGAGACGGAACCGCCTTCGAGCGGGCTCGGATATCCGGCTGGGTAGACGCCTTCCATGCCGACAAAACGCGAGAAGGCCCGGGATGTTCCTGGCGTTCCAGCTTGGGCTTAGCCTGCAGACTACTGAAGTCGGCAGGACTGACGACTCGGGCTCCACCATTGGGTAGTTCCCAGTTTATCTCGGCCTGGCGGGCCGCTTCTTCCGGATCCTCAGGATCAAGACGGTTCCTGTCTTGAGGGTCTCCTCGAGCGTCGCGGGCATCGATGCCCACCCGATCTAGACGTGGGACACTACGCTGGCGCTGAAGGCGACGGAACCCATCGATGACGATGAGTGTCACCAGCGCCAACCCCAGAATGATAAGCCACTCTCTTAGTTCCATGGGTCGTCATGCCTTTTGCTAAGGCGCCATGCCTGATGGATGTTCGTGAACAGCATAGCGCGATTGCCAAAAAAAGGGCCACTTTTTTTATTTGTCAAGCTCAGCAATTTTCTTCCGAAGTCGACGGTGCCCTGTGCAATCGCCCTTCCATCATCTCCGTGCTTCCATGCAATGCAACAAATCTCATGACCCTTAGTACCTCTTTTGGGGCCGGCAATCAAGTCTATCATGTCTCCGCCAGGGCCGCGGCCTCCTCGACGCCCACGGCCACGAGACGCGAGACACCCGGCTCCTGCATCGTCACCCCCATGAGTCGTTCGGAGGCTTCCATGGCAATCTTGTTATGGGTGATATAGATGAACTGAACGGTCTCCGACATCTCCTTCACCAGTCGTGCATAGCGCCCGACATTGGCATCATCCAGTGGCGCATCCACTTCATCGAGCATGCAGAAGGGCGCCGGGTTGAGCTGAAAGATGGCGAATACCAGCGACAAGGCAGTCAGTGCCTTTTCGCCGCCGGACAGGAGATGAATTGTGCTGTTCTTCTTCCCCGGAGGGCGTGCCATGATGGCCACTCCCGTCTCCAGCAAATCATCGCCGGTAAGTGTCAACCATGCGGTTCCGCCACCGAAGACCCGTGGAAAAAGCGACTGCAGTCCGGCATCGACTCGCTGGAAAGTGTCGCGAAATCGCGTCCGTGTTTCCTGATCGATTCGGCGGATGGCACGGTCGAGGGTCTCGAGGGCCTCGCTAAGCTCGGCGTGCTGGGCTTCCAGGTAATCACGCCGCTCGGCCTGCTGGTCGTACTCCTCAATGGCGGCCAGGTTGATGGCGCCGAGCCGGCGGATGCGCTCTGCCAGCCCCTCCAGGCGGGCCTGCCAGGCGGACTCGGTGGCGTTCGGCTCCAGCGTCTCGTTCAATGCCACCGGATCATGACCCAGTTCACGCAGCTGTTCGTCCTGGGTCTCGGCCTTGAGAGAGAGGGCCTGGGCCTGCATGCGCGACGCCTGCAACCGCTCGCGGATGCCCTCGAGGTTTCGCTCATGCCCCTGGCGGGCCTGCTCGTCCTCGCGGAGTCCCTCGACCCGTTCCGCCGCCCTGGCACGCACCTCGTTGAGCGACCACTCCTCCCGCTCGCGAAGGTCGAGGAGTTCATCCAGCTGCTCCCGACGTTCCTCTTGCGGTTCCCGCAGCTGCTCACGGGCTTCCTCGAGCTCGGACAGGCGTCCCTCGAGCCGCTCGCGGGTCTCACCGGCACGCCCCTGTTGCTCGGCCAGACCGGCCCGCTCCGTGGTCAATCGTTGATGTTCGAGGGCGAGTGCCTGGGCCTTCCCGGCCAGGGGATGGCGGCGGCTGCGTAGCGAGGCGAGGCTTTCCCTCGCCTGCTGGCGGGCGCGATCGAGATGTTCGCGGCGTTCGGCATCCTGGTCGAGACGCGCCATGGCCGCCTGCCAGCGATTCCTTGATGCCTCGATCGAGAGAAGGGCTTCCTCGCGCGACTCGGCAAGCGTGGCGAGCTCCTCGGCAAGCTCGACGGCCCTTGCCTCGAGGTGCTCCAGCCGACTGAGCAAACCGCTTTGCTGAACGGCCAATTGCTGGCGCTGCTCGTCGAGTTGTCGCTCCTGAGTGCGACAGTGCTCCAGCTCTGTCTCTCCCCGGTTGACCGTCTCCACGGCATCAACCAGGCGATCTTCATGGCCGGCCAGCCGAGCCTCCTGGGACTCCAGGGCCTCACGAACCTCGGCCTCGCGCCGGCGGCTGACCAGCAGGGCATCGGGGCCGTCGCCACGACCCTGGTGACTCGCCCAGCCGGCGCCCAGCCAGAGGCCATCGGCGGTGATCAGGCTCTCACCGGGAGCCAGGGTCTCTTGTGCGTTCCAGGCGGCCGCGCGCGACTCGACACAGCGAATTCCCGCCAGCCAGCCTCCCGCGGCTCCCGCCCCATGCACTCGCGCGGCCAGGCTATCGTCCGGTGCCGGCACAGCCGCGGAGTCGAGAAGATCGAGCCCCACCCTGGGAGATGCCTCGAGGGCCGCACGCCCCGAGGGGAGAGACACCAGCCGAGCCTTCAGCCAGGGCGACAGCACCCAGGACGCCACCGCCTCCCAGCCGGGCTCGACCTCGAGCCGCTCCCCCAGTCGCGGAGACTCGGCCAGTCCATGCTCGGCCAGGTGGGCTTCCAGGGCCTCGTCATGATCAGTCAGCGCCGCCTGGATCAAGGCTTCCAGCGAGGCCAGCTCGCCCTGCAGGGCACTGCGCCGCTGGCGGTCGGCCTCGCGGGCCTGTTCGATGTCGCGGACCCGCCCCCTGGCAAAATCGCGTTGCGTGCGCAGGGTTTCCCGACGCGCCTCGATGCCTTCCCGCTGGAGGTCGACCTCCGCCAGCCTCTCGGCCAGTTCACTGCCCTGCTCGGAAAGCAGAGCGATATCGGGCAGGTCCTCCTGCTGCCGGCGATGCCTTCGCTGATCGACCTCGATGCGCTCCAGTTGCGCCTCGAGCTCGCGGAGCCCGTCCTGGCTGCGCTCGGCATCACGGCGGGCCTCACGCCATTGCTCGTTGAAGGCCTCCCACTCGGCCTCGGCCTCCTCGGCCCGCGGCTCGGCCTCCTCGAGGGCGGCCTCGAGCTCGGCCAACTGCTCGGCAATCGCCTCTCGTTCGGGGGACAGCGTCTCGAGGCGGGTATCGAGATCCGCCAGGCGCGCGCGGTCGTCCTCTCCCAGCTGGCCGAGGTCTGCCAGCTCGCGGCGGGTGGCATCGAGGTCGCTGGCCAGTTGGGCATCACGGGAACGGCCATGTTCCAGGTCCTGCTCCAGTCGGGCGATGCGCGTTGTGGTCGCGAAGAACCGCGACTGGTGTTCATCGAGATCCCCGGACAGGCGATCATGGTCGGCACGGGCCTTCTCCAGGCGGCTCTCGGCCTGGCGCATGCCCAGCACCTCACGCTCCACGGCGGTTTCCAGTTCGCGGACCCGGTGGGCCTCTTCCTCCTGGCTTGCCCTGAGGGCACGACCGCGCAAAAGCGCCAGCTCCCCCTTCAGCCGGTGCTCTTCCTGCTTAAGCGACTGATAGCGGCGAGCGGCCTCGGCCTGGCGTTGCAGTCGCTCGAGCTGCTTGTCGAGTTCCTCCCGGATGTCATCGAGACGCTCCATGTTCTCGCGGGTGTGCCGCATGCGGTTTTCGGTCTCGCGGCGCCGCTCCTTGTACTTCGAGATGCCCGCGGCCTCCTCGAGGGTGGCACGCAGCTCCTCGGGGCGCGCCTCGATCAGTCGCGAGATCATGCCCTGTCCGATGATGGCGTAGGAGCGCGGGCCGAGGCCGGTACCCAGGAAGAGGTCGGCGATGTCGCGGCGACGACACTTCTGGCCGTTGAAGAAATAGGTCGACTGGCCGTCACGCGTCACCAGGCGCCTGACGGCGATCTCGGCGTACTGGGCATAGACGCCTCCCATGCTGCCGTCACGATTATCGAACAGCAGCTCGATGGAGGCCTGGCCCACCGGTTTTCGCCCGGTGGAGCCGTTGAAGATGACATCGGTCATCGACTCCCCGCGCAGGGTCTTGGCGGAGGATTCGCCCATGACCCAGCGTACAGCGTCGATGACGTTGGACTTGCCACAGCCGTTGGGACCCACGATGGCGGTCATGTTGCCATCGAAGGGTACCGTGACCGGGTCGACGAAGGACTTGAACCCGACCAGGCGAATCGAGGTGAGATGCATGGGGCCTAGTCCCTGCCCACGACTGGCCTTCCCACTACTCGACGACTCGGTCGATGGTCAGCTCGACGGGCTCGTCGAGGCTGCCTACCACCACACCCTCGAGGCTGCCGAAGAGATCGCCTGGCTGCGGGGAGGCCTGGCCACTCGGCGAAACCCGCACGACCAGACGCGCCTCGCTCACCTGGGAAAGTGCCGCCTCGGGCGCCATCGACCGGCTGTCGTCGAGCACCACGCTGGTCGGCAAGTCACCGACTCGCAGCTGGGCCACTGCAAGCGGCGGCAACTCACCCGCCATGTCGCGGGCAACGACGAAGACGCGGGTGTCGGGATCGACCCGTGACGCGAGGTCGGGATCGAGACTGACGCGCACCCGGATGCCCGGTCCCTCGGCGGCGGCCACCTCGGCGTCCTCCGGTGTCACGCCCATTCGCTGCTGAGCGACGCGGATGCCTTCGCGCAGGGCATCGGCGCTGTCCGAATCGTTCATCCCGGCAATGGCGCGTCGCCAGTGCTCGATAGCCTGGTCATAGTCGCCACTGTCGAAGGCCGCAATACCCAGTACCCCCAGCACGTTAGGCTCTCGGGGATCCACTGCCAGGGTCTCGTCGACCAGTGCCTGAACCTCGTCGGTCATCTCACGGCCGGCCACGAAGAAGCGGATCTGGGCCAACTCCGCCAACAGCGACGGCTCGCGCCCTTCCAGCTCGATCAGCCGCTCCAGGGTGCGGATGGCCTCGTCGCTGCGGCCGCTGTCACGGTAAAGCGGAAACAGCGCTCGCCAGACGTTGGGGTTGTCGGGCTGCCGAGCGGCCTGCTCCTCGATCCGCTCGATCAGCATCGGCAACGAGGCCTCGGGGTCGTTCATCACCTGCCGCTGGACCGTGTAGAGAGCGAGGTCGCCCTCGGCCCCCTCCTGGAGATACCAGAAGATGCTGGCCAACACGACGGCCACCATCACCACCGGCACCGCCAGCTTGCCGGAGGCCGCCGACTTCAGCGGCGCACGCTCCAGATGCTCGGTATCCTCGAGCAGGCTGCGCTCGAGCTCGAGGCGATCCTCCTCGAAGCGCGACGGGTCGATGTCGCCTCGCGCCCGGGCGGCCTCCAGCGAGGCCAGCCGGCGGCGGTAAATGGCCAGGTTCTGGTCGGTGCTGCCATCATTGGCCTCGAAGTCTCGCTGGGCGGCACGCACGGTGGCGGCACGCCGTAGGGGGTCCACCAGCAGCCACAAGGCCGGCAGCAACAGGATGGCAAGGGCGATCCATAGCAGGGTCATTGGGTCCTCTCACGTTTGATCAGGGCATCCAGGCGCGCCCGCTCCTCGGCGCTCAGGTTGCGGGCCGAGGAGCGCCGACGGGCGCGCACCATGAGGACCACCACCAGGGCCCCCAGCAGCACCAGGCCCGCCGGGAGCCCCCACAGCAGCAGGGTGCGTCCCTCAAGGCGCGGGTTGTAGAGCACATAGTCACCGAAGCGGTTGACCATGTAGTCGAGGATCTCCTTGTCGGAACTACCGTCCTGGAGCTGGACATAGACCCGTTCGCGCATATCGCCGGCAATCGGCGACTCCGAGTCGCCGATGGCCTGGTTCTGGCATTTCGGGCAGCGCAGGCTCGCCGTGAGGTCACGATAGCGCTGCTCGGTGACCGGGTTATCGAACTCGCGCACTTCTACCACCGCCTGGCCCAGGACGGGCCACAGCAGGAAAGCGCACAGCAGCAGTCGGCTGATCAACGCCATTTTTCCACCTCCGGCAGTATCGTCTCGCGCACGTCCTCCGGCCGGATGTAGCCGGTATGGTGATAGCGGATGATGCCGTCCCGGTCGACCAGGAAGGTCTCCGGGACGCCGTAGACGCCCAGGTCGAAGCCCAGCGTGCCTTCCGGGTCGAAGATGTTGACCTCGAAGGGGCTGCCGAACTCGGCGAGAAACTCGCGCCCCTTCTCCCGGGCATCCTTGTAGTCGACCCCCACCAGGCGCACGCCGCGCTCGGCGAGGTCGAGCAGCTGGGGCATCTCCTGCTTGCAGGTCGGACACCATTCAGCCCAGATGTTGACCAGGGTGACCTCGCCCCCGAGCAGCGACTCATCGACTATCCGCTCGGGGTCCTTCAGGGTGGCCAGCTCGAAGGTCGGGAATTCCCTGGCCATCAGCGCCGAATCGCGCTCGAAGGGGTTGATCGACAACCCAATGTAGAGGAAGGCGCCGAGCACCAGGAAACCGACCAGCGGCAGAAGCAGCAGCAGGCGACGGTTCATGCGGTCGCCTCCCGGGCCTCGGTGACCGCGACGCGTTCCGGGTCGCGGGCCGTCACGGTACGACGATAGCGCTTGTCGGCCACGGCCATGATGCCGCCGGCGGCCATCAGCAACGCCCCCAGCCACAGCCAGCGCACGAAGGGCTTGTACTGGAGGCGCATGGCCCAGCTGCCGTCTTCCATCTCCTCACCCATGGCTACGTAGAGGTCACGGAACAGCCCCGGGCTCAGCGCCACCTGGGTCATCGGCATGCCACGCGCGATATACAGGCGCTTCTCGGGCTCCATGACGAACTCGCGTCGGCTGTCGCCGCGTCGCACCTCGATCAGCGACGTATCGGCCAGGTAGTTGGGGCCGCGGCGGCTGGACAGCTCGGTCATGGTGAAGGTGTAGCCGGCCACCTCGGCAGTGTCGCCCACGCCCATGCGCACGTTGCGTTCGATGGCGTAGTTGGAGACCACCGTGACTCCGATGATGGTCACTGCCACCCCCAGATGGCCGAGCACCATGCCCCAGTAAGCCAGAGAGAGGCGCTTGATACCGGCCAGACGCCCTTCCGAATGGCGCGCCTTGGTCCACAGGTCGCGCGCCATCGGCAGCACGATCCACAGCGCCACGACCAGGCCCAGCGTGACCTTGAGGTTCCACTCGCCGCCGTAGACCAACGGTGCTGCCATGCCGATCAGCAAGGCGGCGAGCCCCGACAGCCAGCTGCGCTTGATGAGATCGCGGCCATCCATGCGCTTCCAGCGTGACAGCGGGCCGAGGCCCATGAACAGGCAAAGCAGCACGGTGAGCGGCACGAAGAGCGCATTGAAGTAGGGCGGACCCACGCTGATCTTACCCAGGTTCAAGGCATCGAGCAGCAGTGGGTAGACCGTGCCCAGCAGGACGGTAGCGGTGATGATCACCAGCAGGATGTTGTTGATCAGCAGCAGGGCATCGCGAGACAACCAGTTGAACCTCACCTGGTGGCTGACCCGTGGGGCGCGCAGCGCGAACAGCAGCAGCGACAGCCCCACGGTGATACCCAGCAGTGCCAGGATGAACAAGCCGCGTGAGGGATCGTTGGCGAAGGCATGCACCGAGGTCAACACACCCGAGCGCACCAGGAAGGTACCCATCAGCGACAGCGAGAAGGTGGTGATCGCCAGTAGCACTGTCCAGCTCTTGAAGGAACCGCGTTTCTCGGTGACCGCCAGCGAGTGGATCAGCGCCGTGCCGACGAGCCACGGCATGAACGACGCGTTCTCGACCGGATCCCAGAACCACCAGCCGCCCCAGCCCAACTCGTAATAGGCCCAGACCGAGCCGAACGCGATGCCGATGGTCAGGAACACCCAGGCCAGCAGCGTCCAGGGCCTGACCCAGCGCGCCCAAGCCGCGTCGACGCGGCCCTCGATCAGGGCCGCAACCGCGAAGGAAAAGGCGACGGAGAACCCGACATAGCCCAGATACAGAAAGGGCGGATGCAATGCGAGGCCGGGATCCTGCAAGATGGGGT
>JAGXGN010000149.1 GCA_024636705.1 Halomonas sp. | reverse complement strand
GGCGATGGTCTGGTCACCCAGCGTGAACAACATGGCATGGCCGGCACCGTCGGAGGTGTAGCAGGTCCGCCACTTCTTGGTGCCTCCGAAATCCCGCGCGGTGATCAGGCCATGGGCCGCATCGCTCTCGGTGATCACCACCCGTTCGGCATTGATCACGCTCTCGCGGTCACCTTTCTGCACACGATTCCAGGGCACCCCCCAGGCGGCCAGCTCGCGGATGGCTTTGGGTGCGACATGGGTGAACATCCGCGCGACTCGTTGATCGGCACCCCAGTCGCTGCCTCGGACCGTGTCACCGAAATGCACATCCTCGTTGTCGCCCTTACCCATGGCGTTGCTGCCCAGGCTGGCCTGCATGCCGCCCTGGGCAGCAGCCGAATGCGAGCGCTTGGCCGGCACCAGGCTGAGCACGATCACATCCAGGCCGCGACGCTTGACGCCGATGGCGGTACGCATTCCCGCCAGGCCACCGCCGATGACGAGCACGTCGGTATAGACCAGTTTCATGACAATCCTCCTACCGAGCGGACAGGCATCGTCGAATACGCCGATGGCAACACGGGCTGTCCATAATGATCCGACTGTGTCATGCCAATCTTGATGAAGGCGGCCAGGGATGCCAGGCCGAGTGCCAGGAAAAAAACGGTTATCACCCACTTGGCACGCTTGAGGTTCCTGCGACTCTCGACGGCATTGTGGCCTGAAAACCAGCCCCACTTGACGGTCAATCGGTAGAGGCCAATGGAACCATGCAACTCCACGGCCAGCAGCAGGAGAAGATACAGCGGCCACATCCACTCGGATAGCACTCGATTGGACGAGCCATAGGCGCCGATGGTATCGGGGCGGGTCATCATGATGTAGAGATGGACCGAACCGAGAAAGAACATGGCGAATCCGGTAACGACCTGGACGAACCAGAGGGTCGTATCCTCATGGCCCATGCGCTTCATGTGACCATGGAAGACTCGGTACTGGCGGTAGCTGGCGGGGAATTTGCGCATAGCCAGGAAGGCATGCAGCACGAAGAGAGCGAATACCCCAATGGCCACCAGTGAGACGAGGCCGGGATACGCCTGCTCGAAGAACAGCGCGCCTTCCATCATGCTCGCCACCCGATCAAAGGCCTGGGCGCCGAGCAATATGGAGGCAACGAAGAACATGTGTAACCACATGAATAGCACCAGCAGGAGCCCGCTGAGGCTCTGCAACAGATCGAGTCGGGCGGGCATCCTGCTCTTCAACATCGTCATCGATTTCATCAACCGGGCCTCCGGACGCATCGAGGGTCGGGCATGTGCTCCGACGGACTCCCTCAACACTAGGCAACTCGGCCGGATAATGGCTTGACATGCGTCAAGCGGAACGCAGGTGATACTCGCTGGAGCGAAATCATGATAGAGAGGATGGGGCGGGACACGCCCCGGAAAACAGACGCCCCCGCCGGATAAACGGCGGGGGCGTCGTCGTGTCAGTTCTGGGAAAGCCTCAAAGACAGGAGAGAGTTAGAGACAAGAAAGATAGTGCACGCTGAACAGCGCCTGAGGGTCGGTCCACACCGCCGTCGGGGCATAGCCGGCGCGCTGCGCCAGCGCCTGGAAACCGTCGACGCTGTACTTGCACGAATTCTCGGTATGCAAGGTTTCGCCCACCGCGAAAGAGAAGTCCCGTCCACCCACGCGGATCGTCTGATCGCGGCGACTCTCCAGGTGCATCTCGATGCGCGACGCCGCCTCGTGATAGTACGAGAGGTGCCGGAAGCCCGCCGGATCGAGCTCGGCACCGAGCTCATCGCGAAGGCGCTGCAACAGGTTCAGGTTAAAGGCCGCCGTCACGCCCGCGGCGTCATTGTAGGCTGCCTCGAGGATGTCGCGATGCTTGATCAGGTCGACCCCGATCAGCAGTCCGCTGCCCGTCGGTAAGAGTCGATGCAACCCAGCCAGGAAGGCCTCGGCCGCGGCCGGCTCGAAGTTGCCGATGCTCGACCCCGGGAAGAAGGCCACCGCGCGCCCCCCGCTCACGCCCCTGGGCAATGACAGGCGCCGCGAGAAATCCGCCCACACGGCATGCACCTCGAGCCCGGGATAATCGGCGGCGAGACGCCGCGTGCTTTCCAGCAGGAACTCGCGCGAGATATCGACGCCCAGGTAGCGCGCTGGCTGCATCGCCTCGAGCAGCAAGCGGACCTTGCGACTCGCCCCGCTGCCCAGCTCGACCAGCAGTGAATCGGGGCCGGCAAGCTCGGCGATCTCGGCGGCGGCCGTGGCGAGAATCTGCTCTTCGGTGCGGGTCAGGTAATACTCCGGCTGGGTGCAGATACGCTCGAAGAGCGCCGAGCCACGCCGGTCATAGAAATACTTCGGCGACAACGCCTTGGGCCGGGCGCTCAGTCCTGCCATCACGTCATCGAGAAAGGACGCGTTGGCTTCGTCGACATGCTGATCGTGAAAGCGCACGGCCTGAGTCATGGCGTATCCTCGTGAACGACGCTGAGCGTGACCCTTCAATCTAGAGAGAGTCCTCCCATGCAGCAACCGGATTCCCCGGTATTGCGCGATATCGGGGTGGTCGGCGGCGGTCACAGCCATGTCGGTGTGCTCAAGCGCTTCGCCATGCGGCCCCCGGGGCCGGCGAGCATGCCGTGCCGGTCAAGCCCATCCATCTGAATGGCTGAGGGCGGTATCAGGGGGTCAGCCCGCAAGCGGCGATGACCCCCGCGAGCCCCTCACGCTCGGCCTCGGGGTGAAACAGCGGCGCGCGCGCCAGCACCTGGCGGCGCAGCCGGTCGAGGAAGGCCGGCTCCGCCTCGGCGCGGCGAAGCAGGTCGCGCAGCACCGCGGTATCGGCCACCGGGAAATAGCCGGCGTAGTCGTTGCCCAGCAGGCCGCGGTTGCCCGGAATGTCGGAGGCGAGCACCGGCAGGCCGGCCACGCAGGCCTCACTGACCACGTTGGCGCCCCCTTCCATGCGCGAGCTGATCACCATCAGCCGCGCCCGGGCCATCCAGCGGCGCACCCGCCAGCGGGGCAGGTCACCGAGCCAGCGGTAGCGGGGGTTGCCCGCCATCTCGTCACGCGCCGCGTTGGCCCAGGCATCGTCGAGGGTGCCGCCCAGCTGGATGATTCTCAGGCGCGAATCCACTGGCAGCTCGCGCACCGCCAGGGCGGCACGCAGCGGATCCTTCTCCTCGCGCTGGTGGCCGGCCACCAGCACCTCGTAGTGGCCCTTGACCGGTCCCGGCGAGCCCGGCGGCAACGGCAATGCCGATTGATGCACGACATGCAGCCGCGGCAGGAAGCGCGAGGGAAGGTCCTCGGCCAGGCAGTCGTGCAGGCCGATCAGGGCGTCGGCCCAGGCGAGACTCTCGAGAAACACCCTGGGGTGGCTGTGCTGAAAGCGATAGACATCGGTGCCCGTCAGCACCACCACCAGCCGGGCATCGGCAAAGTCCTCGCGGTAGGCGCGAATGGCCGCGTGGCTGCGAAAGGCATGCAACGCCACCACCAGGTCCGGCGGCTTGCCGTCGAGGCGGCAGGCAGCAGGGCCCTCGTCGGAACCGACAAGCCGTACTCGACAGCCCAGCTCGCGCAACAACCTTGCCCAGCGCGTCGCCGTGGCCCGATTGCCGGCACGGGATCCTCGACCCGCCGGGGTGATCAGCGCTATTTTCAACACTGGCGTTTCTCCTCAACGAGGTCGGCATGCTCTCTACAACACTCAGTACACCGCCCACACCCCCCAGGGCCGCCGACGACCTGGCGGCGATGCTCATCGATGCCCGTCAACGTAGCCTGGCATTGATGCACGACATCCTGGACGCCCGCGAGCTCGGCCCGCGGCTCGCCATCGTCAATCCACCGCTGTGGGAACTGGGTCATCTGGGGTTCTTCCACGACCATTTCGCCCTGCGCGGCCTGCATGGCCTGCCCGACTATCGGCTCGCCGGCGCCGACCGGCTGTTCGACTCCAGCAGCATCGCCCACGACGACCGTTGGGCGCTACCGCTGCCCTCCCGCAAGCAGACCCTGGACTACCTGTCGCGGGTGCAGCAGGCCATGCTCGAGCGACTGCCCAATGGCCAGGCGAGCACCGCCCAGAGCTATGTCTACCAGCTCACCACCCTGCACGAGGACATGCACGGCGAGGCCTTCCTCTATACCCGCCAGACCCTCGGCGACCCGGCTCCGGACCTGGGCACGCCCGCCCATGGCCAGGCCCCGGAAGACAGCCCCGCCGGCGCGCTGCCCGGCGATGTCGCCATTCCCGGCGGGCGCCATCGGCTGGGCTCCGACGAGAGCGTTCCCTTCCGTTTCGACAACGAGAAGCCCCCCATGGAGGTCGAGGTGGCGCCCTTCTCGATCGCCCGGGCGCCGGTCACCAACGCCGAGTTCGCCGCCTTCGTCGAGGACGGCGGCTACGCGCGGCGCGAGCTGTGGAGCGAGGCCGGGTGGCAGTGGCGCGAGCGGCAGGCGCTGCGGGGGCCGATCTACTGGTGCCGTGACAACCATGGCCACTGGGAGGAGCGGTGCTTCGACCGCTGGTGGCCGCTGGCCCCCCACCAGCCGATCGTGCACGTCAGCTGGCACGAGGCCGAGGCCTGGTGCCGCTGGGCTGGCCGGCGCCTGCCGAGCGAGGCCGAATGGGAAGTCGCCGCCAGCCGTGAGACGACGGACGATGGAACGTCGCTGGCACCCGCCAAGCAACGCTTCCCCTGGGGTGACGCGCCGCCGGATGCCCGCCGCGCCAACCTGGACGGCTGGCGCCTGGGCCGGCTGGACGTGGCGGCACTGCCCGAGGGCGACAGCGCCTTCGGCTGTCGGCAGATGCTCGGCAACGTCTGGGAGTGGACGGCCTCGCCCTTCGCCCCCTTCCCGGGCTTCGAGCCCGAGCTCTACCGCGACTACTCGGCCCCCTGGTTCCGGGAGGGACGCTATGTGCTGCGCGGCGGCGCCTGGGCCACCCGCTCGCGGCTGGCCCACAACAGCTACCGAAACTTCTTCACCCCGGAGCGTAACGACACCCTCGCCGGCTTTCGCACCTGCGCCCGTTGAGCACCGCCCCCGGGACTCAGGTCCTGCGCGGCGTGTTGCGCAGGGCCTCGAAGCCAATGATGACGTCCAGCAGCTCGGTGGTGATGTCATCCTGGCGCACCGATCTCAGCTGCCCTTTGACCTCGTCCAGGCGGTCGTCCACCGACCGTTCGGCCTGCTGCATCAGGGCAAGCCGCGCGGCGTTTTCGGTGACCATGGCCTCCGCCGAGGCACGAAAGACACTGGCGAAGATATGACTGCGCAACAGCGCGGCAAACAGCTCGGGGGTCGGCATCGAATAGTCGGGCAGAGAGCGGGATTTCCAGGGCCGGTCGGCGAGCCCCGCCAGGAACGCCTGCCCCAAGGGCAGCAGCGGCATCAGCACCTGCTCGTGCTGCCCGCGTCCGGCGCGCCGGGTAAAGGCCAGCGTGACCTTCCGGCTGTGGGGCTCACCGCCCGCGATGTCGTCCAGCCAGGTGACGATGCTGCCTGCCAGACGCCCGATGCCATCCGCCGAGGCCGGTGGCAGGAAAACGCTCTCGGGGCTGAGTCCCTGCCCCGCCAGGGCGTCATTCATCTGGGCACCAACACACAACACCCGGATCCCCGAGGTTGCGGCCGTCACCGGCGCGGTTTCGGCCTGTACCCTCTCGGCAAGTACCTTCTCGGCGAGCACCTCGTTGTAGTTGCCGCACAGGCCATGGTCAGAGCCGAACACCACCACGATGCTGTCGGCCGCTACCGCTTGCGGCAAGGCGATGGGGCCGGTTCTGGCGATGAAGGCCCGGAGTCCGCTTCGCACCGTCCGATGATAGGCCTCGACGGACCTGGCGGCACGCTCATAGGGCACCGCGTTGATGGCGGAGATGGTCTTCATGGTGTGCACGATCCCGCGAATGCTGGTGAGCGTCTCGTCGCGGCGGGTCAGGACTTCAAGTGTCTGCGTCACGGCCGTCCTCCGGCGCCCCCAGGGCGGCGCGCGCCACCCCCAGAAGGGAGGCGCGGTCATCCTCATCCAGTGGCTGGTTGTCTGCGATACGCGTTGCGACCCCTGCCAGGGCGTCTCCCACCGACGCCCTGACCTGTTCCATGGCGGCGACCACCTCGGTTTCCGACAGCCCGTCGAACATGCCGTCCATCGCCGCCAGCAACACCAGCAGCTGCTCCACCGCCGGCACAGGATCCCGCTCGGGCTGGCGCAATGCCGCCCGGACTGCAGCGCCCCGGCTCAGGCGCGCCCGGGTGGCGTCATCCAGCCGGGTGCCAAAGCGGGCAAAGTCTTCCAGCTCCTCGAACTGGGACAGGGTGACGCGCAGGTTGCCGGCGACCTCCCGGAATGCGCGATGCTGGGCCTTGCCGCCCACCCGCGACACCGACACCCCGAGGTCCACCGCCGGGAACTGGTTCTTGCGCACCAGCCGCGGTGACAGATAGATCTGGCCGTCGGTGATCGAGATGAGGTTGGTGGGGATATAGGCCGACAGGTTTTCCGCCTGCGTTTCCACCACGGGCAAGGCGGTGATGGAACCGCCGCCGGCTTCCGGGGTGAATTGGCCGGCCCGCTCGAGCAGCCTGGCATGCACATAGAAGATGTCGCCGGGAAACGCCTCGCGCCCCGGCGGGCGCCGCAGCAGCAGCGAGAGCTCACGATAGGAGCGGGCATGGTGCGTGAGGTCATCGAAGACGACCAGCACATCCCGGGCCTGGTCGGCGAAGTATTCGGCCATCGTCATCGCCGCATAGGGGGCGATGTAGGCAAGGCCCGGCGCGTCTTCATCACCGGCGACCACCACGATCGTCTTCGCCAACTGCCCGCTCGTCCTGAGCGTCTCGATGACCCTGGCCACCGCATCCCCGCGCTGGCCGATGGCGCAATAGATACTGAGGACATCCGACCGGGCCTGATTGAGGATGGTATCCACGGCGATGGAGGTCTTGCCGGTCTGCCGGTCACCGATGATCAGCTCCCGCTGCCCCAGGCCAACTGGTACCGCGGCATCGACCGCCTTGAGGCCTGTCGCCAACGGGCGGCTGACGGCCGCGCGGCTGAGAATATCCGGTGCCCGGGCTTCCACCGGCCGTTCGGCCACGGCGGTCACCTTGCCCCTGCCGTCCCGGGGCTGGCCCGTGGCATCGACCACACGCCCGACCAGGCCCGGCCCCACCGGCACACTGACCACCTTGTGGGTGCGCCAGACATCCTCACCGGCGCTCACCCGCTCTGACGGGCCCAGCAGGACGACGCCTAGCCGGTCCGGCTCAAGGTCCAGCACCACGCCGCGGACCCCCGAGGCAAACACCAGCAGCTCATCGGCCAGGGCACGCCCCAGCCCGGATACCACGGCGATCCCATCCCCCACCGCGGCCACCGTGCCCACCTCGGCCAGCACCGGTGAAGGCGCCGGGCTGTCCAGCAGGACATCGATGAACGCCTGCACGCCAGGCAGCCGCGATTCATCCGCCATGATCGTGCACCCTGCCCGACTCGCCACTTGCCAGGCGCTCTTCCAGCAGACCGACCAGCTCGTCGGTGTAGCCGTCGACCGTCCAGTCGAGCTGGATGCTGCCGATTCGCAGGACCAGTCCGGGGGACTGGCTGTCATCCGTGGCAAAGCGCAAGGGAAGTCCGGGTACCCGGGCCTGAAGTGCGGCTTTCACCTCTTGCCGGGCGCCCTCCGGCAGCGGGGCATGGGTGTTGGCCACCGCTTCTTCGGCGTTGTCGGCCGCAGCGGCCAGCTCTTCCGACAGCGGCGCCAGCTGGCTGACCACATGCAGGGCAATGTGCTCCTCCAGGCGCTCGTCGGCCAGGTCGTGCAGCGCCCGGCCTGCCAGCTGGTAAAGCGTTTCGGCACTCGCCTTGTACAACTCCGTCGTGAAGCGTTCCCGCTCGCGTGCCAGGTGCGCCTGGGTGTCCTGCCGTTCCTGCTCCAGTTTCTCACGGGCCTCGGCCAGCAGGGCGTCGCGCTGTTGCTGTGCTTGCTCGCGAACCCGTTCCGCCAGGGCGGCCTGGTCGGCCAGCAGCTGCTGTTTCTGTGCCTCGAAGTCCGCCTCGGCGGCTTCCGCCTTCTGCTGGGCGCGTGCCGCCTCACTCATCTGCTCGGCAATCTCGGCCTCGCGGGAATCGATGCCATTCAGGATCGGCTTGTAAAGAAAGCGCTTGAGCAACCAGACCAGCACCAGAAAATTGGCGATCTGGGCGAGGACCGTGACCCAGTCGATCGACATGGCCTAGCCTGCCGCCGGTTGGGTGGCTTGCAGAAACTGATCCAGGAACGGATTGGCGAACAGCACGATCATCGCCACCACGAAACAGTAGATCGCGGTGGACTCGATCATGGCCAGGCTCACGAACAGGGTTCGCGACAGGGTGGAGGCCGAGTCCGGCTGCTGGGCGATGGCGCTCAGGGCGGCGGCCGCGGCGCGGCCTTCCCCCAGCGCCGGACCCAGCGCGCCGAACGACACCGTCAGTCCCGCGGTGAAGATGGAAATGGCCGCAATAAGGGCTGCATCTGTCATCGATCTTCCTCCTTGTTTTCCGGCTTCTTGACGATGGCCGTTGCCGACGAGATATAGACGGTCGCCAGGATGGCGAAGATGTAGGCCTGGATCAGGCCGGTCAGCAGGCCCAGCACGTCCATCACCACGGGAAAGAAGAACGGTGCCACGCCCAGCAGTATGCCGGCAATGACCGCGCCGCTCATCACGTTGCCGTAGAGGCGGATGGCCAGCGAGATGCCCCGGGAGAACTCACTGATGATGTTGAAGGGCAGCATGATGACCGATGGCTGGATGTAGGTCTTCAGATAGCCGCCGATGCCCTGTCGGGTGATGCCGAAAAGCGGGACGGCGATCAGCACCGACAAGGCCAGGGCCGCCGTGGTCGACAGCGAGGACGTGGGCGGCGTGAAGCCCGGCACGACAAGCAGCAGGTTCGATAACGCGATGAACAGGAACAGCGTTCCCGAAAAGTACAGGATGTGGCGCGACGACTGCGGCGAGATTTCCTCGATCTGCCGCTGGATCCCGGTGACGATCACTTCCAGGGTCGTTCGCCAGCGATTCGGCGGCACATCCGGCCGCAGCCTCCGCGTCACGAGGATCGAGGCGCCGGTCAGCAGGGCCATGATGATCCACGTATTGACGATGGTTTCATTGATGCCCAGGCCCCAGAGCGTGAAGACCGTCGTTTCGTCGGGTGTCAGTTGCATCCGGCCTCCTTCACCCGGGGTAACCGGGCCATCAGGGTGGCGGTGAAACGCACCAGGAAGAAGGCGAGCGCATAGCCGGCGAACGCCCAGCCCAGGGTTCCACCATCGGTCACCAGCCAGCCTGCCGACAGCAGCAGGCCGATCCGCAGCGCTGCACTGGGCAGCAGGACGGAGACGGGCCGGGTCAGGCGCAGCGCCAGGCGGACACTCAGCGCCAGGCCCACGAAGTACAGGATACTGACGGTGACACCGGTGCCGAAGCCGGTGATCACGGCATGCCAGTCAATCGTCATGATGGTCACTCCCGTTTTCATCGCCTTCCTTGCTGACCCAGGCCCAGGCAATGAAGCTGCCGAGGGCAACGCCACCGAGGATCAGGGCGATGGTCCACTGAAAATCCTGTGGCAGGTTGCGATCGAGCCACAGCCCGAGAAAGGCGCCGCCCACTGTCGGCACCGCGACCGACCACCCGATCATGCCGAAGACACCCAGGCCCCGCAGAGGGCTCGTGCCGGGGTCATCCCGGGCCCTTTCCAGGCGCCGGGCACGACGGCCGATGTCATCCACCGGAGACTTCCGCCGCCGGGTCATGGCGTCTTGGGTCGCTGCAGATCGGCAAACCGCCGCACGATGCCCGCCTCCAGGCGGGACAGGGCGGAGCGGGCCACGCGCTCATCCTCATCAATCTCGATGAAATTCCTCTGCACGGTTTCCCTCAGCGAGGCCAGATCCGCTCCCCGGACACCCCGCCGGATGGCGACATCCACGTGATGGCCCTTCTTCACCAGGATCCCCTCGTCGATGCCGAAGATCTGCTCCCCGCCGTCCGCCAGGGTCAGAATCAACACCGAGGGCACCAGTGCGGTGACGAAATCGACATGATTCGGCAGCATCCCGAAGGCACCGTTTTCCGCCTCCGCAAACAGCCGGCTTGCCGGGCCCTGATGCAGGGTTCTGGTCGGCAGTCGCAAGGTCACCTGCATCTCCGTTGACTGGGTCATGCCACCGCCTCCAGATCGGAGAGTGCGCCGATCATGTAATAGTCGCCTTCGTTACGCTCGAAACGGGTCTGGGTCAGAATGGTTTCACACCCATCAAGGGTATCGACGGTGGACACGCGCCGCCCCTCGGTGCCGGTAAACGAGCCCGTGGTGAAGAAGGGCTGGGTCAGGAAACGTTCCAGCCGGCGGGCGCGGGCAACGGTTGCCCGGTCAGCGGCTGACAGCTCCTCGATGCCCAGCATGGCGATGATATCCCGCAGCTCCTCGTATTCGGCCAGGGTTCGGCGCACCGACCGGGCGATGTCGTAATGACGCTGCCCCACCACCGACGGCGTGAGCATGACCGAGGATGAGGCCAGTGGATCGATGGCCGGATACAGGCCTTCACTGGCACGCTTGCGTGACAGCACGACCGAGGCCGACAGGTGAGAGAAGATATGGGCGGCCGCGGGGTCGGTGAAGTCGTCGGCCGGCACATAGACGGCCTGAACCGAGGTGATGGCAGCCTTGCGGGTAGAGGTAATGCGTTCCTCCAGTTCCGCCAGCTCGGTCGCCAGCGTCGGCTGATACCCCACCCTCGAGGGCATGCGCCCCATCAGCCCGGAGACCTCGGAGCCGGCCTGCACGAAGCGGAAGATGTTGTCGATCAGCAGCAGCACATCCCGGTGCTGCTCGTCGCGGAAATATTCCGCCATGGTCAGGGCGGTCTTGCCGACCAGGAACCTCACCCCGGGCGCCTCGTTCATCTGGCCAAACAGCATCACGGTGTTATCACGGACGCCGGCCTCGCCCATTTCACGGTAGAGCTCTTCTGCCTCGCGGGAGCGCTCGCCGATGCCGCAAAAGAGGCTCACGCCCTTGTGTTGCTGCACCGTGTTGTTGATCAGTTCGGTAATCAGCACCGTCTTGCCCACGCCGGCGCCACCGAACAGGCCAGTCTTTCCGCCTCGCTCGATCGGAGACAGCAGGTCAATGGCCTTGATCCCGGTCTCCAGTACCCTGTTGCGAACGACACGGTCTTCGAGCAGAGGCGGCGCCTGATGGATGGAGCGCCGATCTTCTGTTACCGGTGCGGGTTTGCGGTCGATAGGCGCGCCGAACACATTGAGCATGCGACCCAGGACGGCGTCGCCGACCGGCACACTGATCGGAGCACCGGTGGCCCGCACCGGCATGCCCAGCCCGAGCCCCCTGACCGGCCCCAGGGCCATGCAACGCACGATGCCGTTGTCCGCCAGGCCGGCAACCTCCAGGGCCGTCTTCCCGGCATACAGGAGTTCCCGGATGGCGGGGACCGGCTTGGCGAACCTGACATCCACGACACCACCACGAATGGCGACGATGGTACCGGTGTCATTGTCATTGTCATGCTCGGGCCGGGCATGGGCTTCATGCTGCGTCATCATCGCGTCCTATACGTCGGCAGACACCCGCGTGCCCGCTGTTCCCTCGAGTATGGGCCGGCATCGACCAGTCGGCCAATGCCGCTGATCCCCCCGGTTTCGGCAAAATCACAGTCGGCCGTCAGCTTCGGCCCCCTGAACACCTCGGCAGGCACCGGCGCTACCTGACTCGGGCCTGCCTCGAAAAGGATAGCTCATGCCGCCGGGCCCACCGCACCCGGATGAGGAATTTCAACCGGCGCAGCGAATGTCCCACCCCGTTTCAGACATATCGCCGGACCAGGAGTCAGAGCGCGGGGCAGGGACATAACGAGGGGCCCGCGTGGAGTCATTGCTTCCACGCGGAACAGAGTGTCGGGCGCCGGTCAGGAGACGCGGGCAACCGGCAGGGGGAATGGTACGGCGTGACAGGTCAATCCGGCAGATCGGTCACCGCGCCGGTGGAGGCCGAGCTGACCGACTTGGCGTACTTGGCCAGCACGCCGCGGGTATAGCGCGGCGCCGGCTGCTTCCAGGCGGCGCGGCGGCGCTGCAGTTCCTCGTCACTCAGCGCCACCTCGATGGTGTCCGCCACGGCATCGATGGTGATGGTGTCGCCATCATCGACCAGCGCCAGCGGACCGCCATCGAAGGCCTCGGGCGAGACATGGCCGACCACGAAGCCGTGGCTGCCACCGGAGAAGCGCCCGTCGGTGATCAATGCCACTTCGCTGCCCAGGCCGCGGCCCATGATTGCCGAGGTCGGGGTGAGCATTTCGCGCATGCCAGGCCCGCCCTTGGGCCCCTCATAGCGAATCACCAACACGTCACCGGAGACCACCGTGCCGTCGTTGATCCGGGCCTGGGCCTCTTCCTCGGAGCTGAACACCCGCGCACTGCCGGAAAAGCGCGTGCCTTCCTTGCCGGTAATCTTGGCTACCGCGCCCTCGGGCGCCAGGTTTCCGTAGAGCATGCGCAGATGGCTCTCGGGCTTCACCGGCCTGTCCAGCGGCGCGATAATCTGCTGACCCTCGTCATAGGGCGCCACACCCGCCAGGTTCTCGGCCAGGGTTTTACCCGTCACTGTCAGGCAGTCAGCGTGGAGCAGGTCGGCATCCAGCAGCATCTTCATCATCGGCTGGATGCCGCCGATCGCCACCAGCTCGCTCATCATGTAGTGGCCGCTGGGGCGCAGGTCGGCGAGCACCGGCACCCGCTTGCCGATGGCCGTGAAGTCATCCAGGGAAAGCTCGACGCCGATGGTGCTGGCCATGGCGATCAGGTGCAGCACGGCGTTGGTGGAGCCGCCCAGGGCGATCACCACGGTGATGGCGTTCTCGAAGGCCTGGCGAGTCATGATGTGCGAGGGACGGATATCGCGCTCGAGCAGCCCGAGCACCGCCTCGCCGGCGGCATGGCAGTCGTCGTGCTTATCACGGGAAACGGCATTCTGCGCCGAGCTGCCCGGCAGGCTCATGCCCAGCGCCTCGATGGCAGAGGCCATGGTGTTGGCCGTGTACATGCCGCCACAGGAGCCCGGGCCGGGAATCGCCGTCTCCTCGATCTGCTTGAGCTCGATCAGGTCGATATCACCGCGGCTGTGGGCGCCCATGGCCTCGAAGACGGAGACGATGTCGGTATGCCCCTTGCCCGGCAGGATGGTGCCGCCATAGACGAAGACACTCGGCCGATCGAGCCGCGCCAGGCCCATCAGGCAGCCCGGCATGTTCTTGTCGCAGCCACCGATGGCCACCAGGCCGTCGAAGCCCTCGCAGCCGGCCACCGTCTCGATGGAATCGGCGATCACTTCCCGCGACACCAGGGAATACTTCATGCCCTCGGTGCCATTGGCGATGCCGTCGGAGATGGTGATGGTGTTGAAGATCACCCCCTTGCCCCCGGCCGCATCGGCACCGTCGCTGGCGGACTCGGCCAGGACATTGATATGGCTGTTGCAGGGCGTGAGATTGCTCCAGGTGGAGGCGATACCCACCTGGGGCTTCCTGAAATCCTCGTCGGTGAAGCCCACGGCACGCAGCATGGAGCGGCTGGCGGCCTTGCCCGGGCCATCGACGACCGGCGCGGAATGGCGACGACGGGGATCCTGGGGGGTATCGGTCATGCGGTGTTCTCCTCGGGAAGGGTGATGATGATCCCTATAGAGTACCCGCTGTCAGGCCCTGACGGAACGCCTCAGGCTAGATCTCGACCGCTTCCTCGACGACTCATGGCAGCCAGGGCTCATGCTGGATGCACGGCATCATGGAAGCGCCGCTCCAGCACCACGGTCTCCCGGAAGCGTTCCGCCATGCGAACGAAAGTGGCCTCGTCCAGCGCTTCCGCCTCCTCCTCGAGGCGACGGCGCAGCCAGGCGACGAAGTCCTGGAAAGGCGGGTTGTCGTGCAGATCGATCCACTCCCCCATCAACGGGTGAAGCCCATCAACCCGCGTGACGCGCAGCGCCCACTCGAGATAGACCCACTCGGTGACCACCAGCACCGCCAGGATCTCGGCGTAGCTTCCACGCTCGCCGGACTCGCGCAGCAGGCGGCGGAAGTCCTCGGTAACCTCGAGATAGTCGGGTTCGAGGCGGGTCTGCTGCGGCACCTCGAAGGCGTCGAACGTCCGCTGGAAGACGCTGTCCTCGTCGCTGGTCAGCATGCCCACGAACTGTCCGAGCACCACCCGGTCGGCCATCCCCGGCGCCTTGCCGATGGCATGGCCGAGTAGCGCCGTGAAGGGATCGACGAAACCATAGTCCTGCACCATGTAGGCGGCGAAGTCGTCACCCGACAGCCGCCCCTCGGCCAGGGCGTCGAACAGCGGGTGGTTCACGGTGGCCGACCAGTCGGGCTCGCTGATCTCGTGCAGCCAGTCGGTGATGCGCGCGGATTCGCGGCCGGCGGCCCAGGCGTTCCAGTCAGAACGAGTCGTCATCAGGCGTCTCCCTTGCTTGCCAGGTGAAATCTCTGCCCCGGTCGGAGCCAGGCGATCAACAGGCTGACCAGGGTCGAGGCCAGCAGCGCCCCCAGGAAGGGAGGCAGCGTGGGGATGCTGCCCGGAAAGCTAGCCGCCAGCATGCCGGCACCCAGGCTTCCCTGGGCGAACCAGCCGGGCAGAATGGCGCCAAACATCCCCGCCACGCCACCGGCCACCGCGGCCAGCGCCGTCATGCGCGACCAGATACCCAGCAGCACCGGCACCACGATGGAGGCGCACAGCAGGTCGGCGATCAGGAAGAGTCGCAGCACCGAGAGCCCCTGCAGGGCCAGGATGACCACCGGCACCATCAGCGCCACCGTCACCCAG
>JAGXGN010000148.1 GCA_024636705.1 Halomonas sp. | reverse complement strand
TCGGCACCGGCTACTCCTCGATGTTGCAACTGGTTCGTCTGCCCTTCTCGGAGATCAAGGTCGACAAGCAATTCGTGATGACGGCCACCGATTCCGAAGAGTCGCGTGCGGTGATCCGCTCGGTGGTGGAACTCGGCCACAGCTTGGGCCTGAACACCACCGCCGAAGGGGTCGAGGACCAGGAGACGCTCGACTATCTCGATGAGTTGAAATGCGACCTGGCCCAGGGCTATCTCATCTCGCGCCCCCTGCCACCGGACCAGGTCCTCGATTGGTTCACTACTCGCGAGGCACAGCGAGAGGAGCGAAGGCTCGCGGCGCTGACGAGCATGGGCCTGCTGGATACCCCCGCCGAGGCACGCTTCGATCGCCTCACGCGGCTGGCACGCCGCCTCTTCGGTGTCTCCACTGCGCTGATCAGCCTGCTGGATCGTGACCGCCAATGGTTCAAGTCCCGGCAGGGCCTCGACGTCACGGAGACCCCTCGTGACATCGCCTTCGCTCACAAGACGCTGGAGCGTGACGAGCTGTTGGTGGTTCGCGACACCCATACCCACTCTCTCTTCCGTAACTACCCAGGCGTGGTAGGCGCCCCCTTCATCCGCTTCTATGCCGGACGGCCACTCTACCTGCCCGGCGGCGAGAAGGTCGGCACTCTCTGCCTGTTCGACCCCGAACCCCGGGACTTCGGGGAAGGCGACGCCGAGCTCCTCGATGACCTGGCCCGCATGGTCGAGAACGAACTGGTGCTCTACGCAGAGGACGGGCATGACCCCCACACGGGATTGCTCGACCGCCCGAGCTTTCGCGAGCAGGCCGAAGCGGCCTGCCAGCTGTGTCGGCGACTCGGGCTGCCCATGGCCCTGGTGTCGGCGAGACTCGACGAACTCCCCATCATCAACAAACTCTTCGGCCGAGACACCGGCGACCGCCAGTTGGGGGACCTGGCCCGCCTGATGACGGAGGCCGCCGAGGATGCCGACCTGACCGGCCGCTATCGTGCCACCGAAATCACCGCCCTGTTGATGGGGGCCCATCTCGAGACGGGCCGGGCGATGCGGATGCTGGGATCTACTCTAGAAAATCCGCTTGTGGAAAAGTTACCCTTCAGTTACACTTCACATAGGCCAACCCACCCACGGGTGATATGGCTCTCGACAGCCCGGTGCCTTTACCGATTTGTCGGAAACAGAAAAAGGCAAACCCGTCGAAAGGCGGGGACGCAAAGTCACCAGTCTAACGGGCGTAACAGCCCTACGACAGTGGGACCGCTGACATCTCCCTTGGCTCCGGGCACGCTATTCTTCATCCCCGCCCCCTAAAGTGTTAACTGATCTCCCTGCCTGGTGTTAACTCAAGCCATCGTCGACGGAAAACAACCGTGGCAATGACTTACCAGGAGATTGAAAATGAAATCATCTACTTTCATTCGTAAGAACTTTCGCCGTACCGCGCTGGCGTCTGTCGTCGTGCTTGGGGCGTTCGGGGCATCCAACAGCTTCGCGGCGCCCGCTACAACCACGGCGACGGGTACCGTCATCACGCCCATCGGGATCACAAAGTCGGTTGATCTCAACTTTGGCCAATTCGCCCACGGCGCCGGCGGCAGCGTGACGGTTGCCACTGACGGTGCCCGAACCGCAACGGGAGCGATTCTATCCACCACAGGCGCTACCCCCGCCGCCGCCAAGTTCGATGTGACGGGTGCTGCTGATGCCACCTATAGTATTGGCTGGTCCGGTGATGCCGTACTGAGCGACACGGGGAGTGACACCATGGCATTGGAAAAAATCAGTGATCTTGTCGGCACCGGCGCCACCACGGGCGCAGTGGCAAGCGGCACACTCACAGGGGGTGCCCAGTCCATCTACCTGGGCGGCACGCTGACGGTGGGTACAGCTCAGACAGCCGGGACCTATACCGGCGCTGTGACGGCAACGGTAGAGTACAACTAACCGTTCATTGGCATTTGGCGCTGACCGATCTCAGCGTTACTTTCCTCCTTGAAGCAAGTATCCCCCGGCAAAGCCGGGGGATTACCTTTATTTATTCATAGAATAACCGCAGGTGCTGCACTTATTGCTTGAATTCAGGTGTACAACTAGACCAGCATTACCAGAATCCAGGGATATTGCGATGAAACGTAAATGGGCAGCAATCACGGCTGGCGCCGCCTTGGCCACTCTCGTGGCTTCCCATGGCTGGGCGCAGGACATCGCGATCCAGAACACCCGGGGATTGTCGTTTGGCAGCTTTGTGGCCGGCAGTGGCGGCTCTGTCGCGGTCAGCCCCAGCGGCCTGCGCAGTGCCGGCGGCGATGTGCTGTTGATCCCCTCGAGCGAGGGCGTTGCCGCCGAGTTTACGGTGACGGGCAATGCCGAGGCGACCTATACGATCCAGTTGCCCGGCGACGATTTCGTGACACTGACGGGCCCGGGTAGCGATATGGTCATCAACGACTTTACCAGTGCCCCTTCCGGGGCCGGTGGCCAGCTGAGTGCGGGCGGGTCCCAGGCCCTGGTGGTCGGAGGCACACTCAATGTCGGTAGTGCCCAGGCACCGGGGGATTACGCCGGCACCCTCAGCGTGATCGTGAACTACAACTGATGCATCTCGAGCGCCGCGACCGGATGGCGCCCGTCGTTCCATGTGCCGTCCGGTGCTCCCGAAACAAACGATAAATGGATTCCACCATGATCCTCAAGACCTCGACCCACAAAGCGCGTGGCACGACGTTCCTCTGCCGCTTCACCCTGTGCGCCCTGCTGCTCGTATTGCCGGCGAGCCAGGCGTTGGCCCAGTTGATGCTTTACCCGACTCGCATCGTCTTCGAGGGCAACCAGCGTTCGGCCCAGCTGGAGCTGATCAACAACGGTACCGAGAGTGCCACCTATCGCATCTCCCTGGTCAACCGACGCATGAGTGAAACCGGTGAATTCTCTGAAATCGCCGCGCCTTCGCCAGGTGAACAGTTTGCCGATACATTACTGCGTTACTCGCCGCGCCAGGTGACCCTCGAACCCGGTGCAGGTCAGGCGGTCCGCATCATGGTGCGCAAGCCGGCCGATCTGGCGACAGGCGAATACAGGTCGCACCTGCTGTTCGCACAACAGCCAGAAACCAGTGGACGTCGGAGCATCGAGTCCGGCTCTGCCGCCGATGGTGAGATAAGCATTCAGTTGACGGCGCTGGTCGGTGCCTCCATTCCGGTGATCGTGCGTCATGGCGCTACAGACGCCAATGTTGCGTTGACCCAGCTCGGGCTTGAGCGCTCCTCGAGCGGAGCGCCGCTACTTGCGCTGCAGATGCAGCGTAGTGGTACGCAGTCTGTCTACGGCGACCTGACCGTCAACTTCACCCCGAGAAGCGGCGCCGAGCAGGTCATCGGCCGCGCCAATGGGGTGGCGGTCTACACCCCCAACCCCCTGCGCCGAGCCCGCATTGCACTGCAACCGCCGAGTGGCCTGCCCCTCAGCAACGGCACCCTGCGCGTCACCTACCGGGAACAGGCGGAGGACGGTGGCAAGTTGCTGGCCGAGGCGGAGCTAGCGCTATAGCCTCCTTGTTCCACCGCACTGATCCGACACCTACCGCCTACTGGGCCAGTCAGTTGGTGGTGCTGGCGTTAGGGTTCGTGTTGCTGGCCAACGCCCCGGTCCTGTCGGCCCAGCAGCCAGCCGGGGAACCGGAGCTCCTGATCCTGGAAGTGCGCCTGGACCAGGCTGTGCTGTCAGGCGCCATTCCTGCCTATGAGGTAGGTGAGCATACCCTGCTGCCACTGGGCGAACTGACCAGACTATTGACCATCGCTATCCAGACTCAGCCAGGAGAAGGCGTCGCCAGCGGTTTTATCCTCAGCGAAGATCGCGGGTTCAGCCTGAACCTGGACAACGCCAGCGTGACCCTGGCCGGGAATACCGAGACCTTCGATCCGGCGCTGGTACTGGCGGAGCCGGACGATATCTATGTGGCGGTGTCCCTGCTCGAACACTGGCTACCGCTGGCACTCGAGATCGACCGTGCCAGCCTCTCCCTGCGCGTTCATGCCCTCGAGGCATTGCCCCTGCAGGCCCGCCTGGCTCGGGAAGGCCTCGGGGATGGTGCCGGAACGCGTGGTGGCTATGAGGATCCCGGCTATCCCCACCACGAGCAGCCGTACCGGCTGCTGAGCATACCGTTCATCGATCAGACGTTGGCCACCGAGCTGCAGCGCAAGAATAACCGTACCCAAGGCGACTTGGCCTATACCGCTTACCTCACGGGGGATCTGCTGGGCATGGAGTCCTCGCTCTACTTTTCCAGCCGCCAACAGGACCCTTCGCCGGAAGTCCGTGCCACGCTCGGGCGCCACGCCCCCGGCGGAAACCTGCTGGGCCCCCTGCATGCCCGGTCTTTCCAACTCGGCAGCCTCTCGACCCCCAGCGTTGAAAACATTTCCCGCGGTACCAGCGGCGAGGGGCTGACGTTGAGCAATCGCCCCCTGACACGACCTACCAGCTTCGACCGCCAGACGTTCGAGGGCGACTTGCCGCCGGGGTGGGACGTGGAGCTCTATTACAATGGTGCCCTGGTGGGTTTCACCCAGGCCGATGCCGAGGGCCGCTATCGTTTCGACGACCAGCCCCTGAGCTATGGCCGCAATGACTTCCGGCTGATTTTCCATGGTCCCCTGGGCGAGACACGGGTAGAGCAATACAGTTTCCCTCTGGATCAATCCATGGTTCTTCCCGGCGACTTCCAGTACAGCGTGACCGAGCACCGGGACGACGACGGGCAATCCCGAACCATCGCCCAGTTCGACCTGGGTCTCGCCCGCTCGCTGACCGCCTCGGCCGGGCTGATCCGAGCACCGGTGGACGGAGACGAGGAACTCTATACCACCCTTGGGGTACGCACCTTCTGGCAGTCGCTGAGTCTCGGCGGGGGCCTTGTCCAGGCCAAGGACGGTGGTTCACTGGCCGAGCTCGATGTCCAGACCCGTATCGGCGGCGTGGCCGTGGACGCGAGTCGTATTCTCCTGACCGATTTCACCAGTGAGGTGTTTCCTGCCAACAGCGATCCCATTCTCACCCATGATGAGCTTCGACTCAGCGGCTCCCTTCCGCTGACGTCTCGCTCGCGCATGCCCGTCACCCTCGAGGCCACGCGGGACGAGCGGGAGTCCGGCAGGACCAGTACCGATGTCAGCGCCCGCGTTTCCGCTTATGTGTATCGCACGTCCCTCACCAACACCCTTCGCTGGCGCGCCTCCGATGACAGCGAGCACACTACCGGCAGCCTGCAGGTCAGCCGCCGTGTTCGTGATATGAGTTTACGCAGCCAGATCGATTATCGGTTGGGCTCTGAGGGTGAAATCTCCTCGTTAGGGCTTTCCGCCGAGAAGACTCTGGCAGACGGCTATCGCGGGACCCTGGGCATAGCCCACAGCTTCGCGTCACCCGAAACCCGTTATTCCGCCGGCTTTACCAAAAGCCTGGGCCGCTTCGGGTTGGGCGTTAATGCCAGCTATATAGACACAGGAGATATCGCTCTAGGGGCGCAATTGTTTATTTCCATGGGCCGGGATGATCGGCGCTCCGACTGGCGATTCGGTGCCAGGCCGGTGGCGAACACTGGCGCCGCTTCCGTGCGCGTGTTCATAGACGAGGATCACGATGGCGTAATAGACACCGATGAGGAGCCACTGCAGGGGGCAGGATTCAAGGTTAATGGCGTCAGGCATCAAGCCCGAACGGATGCGGAAGGTATCGCCTATATTGATCAATTGCCGGTGAAGCAGTATGTCGACATCGGGATAGACACCGCAACGCTGATAGACCCGCAATGGGCTCCAGCAATCGAAGGATTGAGGCTGGTGCCGCGCCCGGGCAGCGTGGCCAGCTTGGACCTCCCGGTGCACATGACTACGGAAATCGATGGCACCGTCTACCTGTTAGAGAACGAGGTTGAGCGCGGTATCGGTGATATTCAGCTGGAACTGTTGAACGACCGGCAAGAGGTAGTGGCTCGGACAACAAGCAGTTGGGACGGTTTCTATATTGTACCCAACGTAATCGCCGGGGATTACCGGTTGAGGATCTCGCCGCAGCAACTGCAACGCCTTGGCCTGAGCGATAGTGGCACTAGGGAGCTCACCGTACTGGGTGATGGTGCTTTTGTTAGTGGTATCGATTTGATGGTATTTCCATCATCATCATCATCATCATCAACGACAACGTCTGAGTCAGCCACCGACTTCTTTGATGAAGTGCTATCTGATACTCGGACTGGGAAATAATTCGCATTTCCTGTTTTTTATGTTTTGGTCAGAGAGAGACGAGACCGTCGGCCAGTGGGGGCGGTAGTTTCAAGCAGGTAGACCGGGAAAGGAGCCTCCAAGCCCTGATGACGACCAACCTGCTCAAGCGCCTGGAGAGCTCGGTTGCCTCGTTTCGTCTGACCCTGGAGGGGCTGAAAAACAGCTATACCGCGATTCTGGAGAAGATCGAGGCCTTCAAGCGTACCGGCCGTTCCGAAGGCTTCGCGGATATCGCCGCAGACTTCGAAGATGCCGACCCCGATGATGACAGCATCCCCATGCCGGGCGACACCACGGTGGGGAAGAAGGTCCAGATCAGCCTGGAGGACATGGACCTGCCGTCCTGGGAACATGACCTGAGCAACGACCTGGTGTGGATCGAGCTGCTGCTGGAGGAAATGGCCAAGGTTACCCCGGCCGATGTCACGGCAACCGGCGATGGTAACGTCCTCAACGCCCAGTCCAACGACGTCGCCTACCGTCGTGAGCAGCTGCGCCGCCTGCAAGGGATACAGCGACCCCGTCGAAGCCGTCTACCGGTCCTTCAACGAGGAGACCCACGACGGCCGGGACATGCACGCCTATTCGACGTTACTGGACCAGGCCATCCGCTCGATGATCGAGGTGAAGGAGGAGAAGGATATCGACAGCCTGTTCAGCGGTGGCGAGACCACGGCATTGGTCGATACCATTGAAGGCCTCGATGACTTCGAACTGATCACATTTATCGTCATTCGTGCGGAGGACGCCAGCACGGGGCACCACGCTGCCAACAGGTCGGCGACGTCCTCTGATGGTGGCCTCCGATGCGCGTATGACGTCGCTCGCAAGACACCCGCCAGTCGACACTGGCGGACGATGGGCACCGCATCACTGGCGTCGATCCAGCCTTGTCGGATCATGGCAGGTTGATCCCGGACTTTTTTTTCAGCCAGTCGAGTTCCATCTTCAGGCGTCCAATCTCGCTGTAGAGGCGGTCCGGGGCGTCCTGTGCCGCGACCGGTTTCGGGCCTCGCTTGCCCTCGAAGAGCGAGCCTGCCTGATCCAGAATGGCCTTCTTCCACTGGCCCACCTGGACGGGGTGGACCCCGTAGGCTTGCCCGATTTCGTTCACGGTCTTGACCCCGTGAATAGCTTCTAATCCGACTTTCGCCTTGAATTCAGGGCTGTACGAATTCCGCTTTCGCTTCTCGCTCATCTCGATGTCATCCCAAATCGAAGGCTCGGCTACAGCTTAAACCGTTGTCCGGATATTGGGGTCCACTTTAGCTACCCTGTATGGGCTGGCGCTGTGTCTGGAGGAGTTGGGGCCACAGAACGCCGAGCAGGCCACCGGCATCTACCAGCGCATCATCGAGCTGGATCCGTCGTCACCGATCGGCAACGAGTCCAAGAAGGCGGTCAGCCGGCTGGCCCAGGACACCATGAAGTCCAAGGCCGATGGCGGACTGCGCATGGACGCCGTGATGTACATGACGGGTGCCTTCGAGACGTTCGCCAAGATGGAGCAGCAAGAGGTCGCCAAGACCGTGTTCGAAATCGCGAAGCTCGGTGAGAGCGGCCTGTCCATCAACAATCCCGACAAGCGCTACACGCTCAAGTCACTCGAGGGTGACTTCTCTGGCTTGCAGTTGGTGTCGATCATGCACGTGGGCCTCAAGACCATCAACCCCTCGCTGGACACCCAGTCAGGATTGGATGCTGAGTACGACGCGGCCAGGAAGATGGCCGGCAAGTAATCCTCTGAAGCGGCCGGGAAGTCAGTCCTCCCGGCCACCTGATAGAATCATGTATTGGTGTCCTGTCTGGCAAGGCGTATCCCGCAGCTCGCGAAACGGCTGATAGTAAACTCCTCGGCCCCAGCAAGAGCTATTACATCACCAGACTCGCATCATGAAAACTTAGCTCTCTATCTTCCAGACGGCGCTCACAGTCGCATGATATTTTAGTGTATCCGGGATGTTCGGGGCGAAGTCTTCTTCTTCATCGTCCATAGCAAGCTTGGCGGATGAATATGCCGCCATACTCGGCATTCTTCTCGTATTTCCTATCAGGCTACCCAGTCTGCTCTCTTCTCTAATGCTGATCAAGCCTAGTAGGTTTTTTTGAAGTGATTTCGCAATCGCCTCGGCTTTGCCCCTCGCTTTTTCAGTAGCCTTTGATACAGCCTCAAGGCCATGAGACGAGGAATTGCTGGACTCGTACTCAATACCATTCACGGAAGATACATCAGACTTTGATAAAAGGCTGATCACAGCAGGGACTTTATCGATAGCATCAACCTTTACTGAAATACCCCTAGACATTTTAGTGTGAAAAACCTGCTTCCCCTTATCAATAAAACCCGACGACTCCTCTGGCTCCCTGAACATCCTGAAATTTTTGACAACTATCGAATCAGCATCCAGAGCAAGGCCTTCAAGCTCGTCTGCTATATCCTTCAATTTATTATCCAACTTTGCTCGATGTTTTTCGACGGCATCTGCCCGTGGTGCATCGCTATATTTCTTTCCGCCAGAATTTACTATCTCCGCAAGAGTGGCATGAATCATGGCTCGGTTCGGCATTACCTCGACAATAGCGTCACCCCTGACTTCCACAACTCCCGAGAGATCTTCGCTTTCCATGGCGGCACCTGATGTTGGTCATATGTGATCTATCAGTGTAACCCTCGCACCTGGCTTTTTCACGGCGGTGGGCCATACCAATCCAGATACATGGCTGACAGGCAGGAAGGTAAATTGCAATAACTCGCTCAAAACCTGCTAAAGTTTGCCAAACACAGCTAGTTCGGTGGAAACGAACATGGAAGACCGTTGGCTCTCCGTCGACGAAATCGGCGACTACCTTGGCGTGAAGCGGGACACCGTCTACCGCTGGATCGCGGAGCGTGCCATGCCCGCGCACCGCATCGGAAAGCTGTGGAAATTCAAGCGCGATGAGGTAGACAACTGGATCCGCAATGGTGGCGCTGGCGAGGGCAACAAGCCCGATGCGTGATCAAGCCACCCTAAAGCGCCTGGGTTTCATGACCCAACAGGGCAGCACCCACACCGCTCGCACCATCATGCTGACTGAGCTGACTACACTGTTTTCACAGCTCGCTGATGATACCGAAAAGGGTGACTATCTCGCCGCTATTCGTGACGCCAACTGCCTCGCAAAACGTTCTGGTCGCAGCCGCAAGCTAACCGCGGAGCATCTAGCCAGCCTCTATGGACTGGACCCCGCCAATCCTATACACGCCGGCCTGCGCTATTTCTGGTCACGTGACGAAGCCGCGCAGCCACAGCTGGCCTTGCTGGCGGCTGCCGCCCGTGACTCGCTGCTTCGAGATCTCGCCCCTGCCATTCTCGCCAAGCTGCTTGGCACCTCGATCACCCGCGAATCGGTCGAAGCCATCATCGAGCAGCGCTGGCCAGATCGTTTCAGTGCGATGACGCGAGAGTCCATCGCCCAGAGGGTCAACAGCAGCCTTGTTCAGGTTGGCTATCTTGAGGGACCCATCAAGAAGGTGCGCGTTCAGCTCCCGCCTGCGACAGGCGCCGTCGCCTATGCCCTCTACCTTTCCTGGCTGCAGGATGGCAGGGGCGAAATGCTGCTGCAGAGTCCCTGGTGCAAGCTGCTCGATGCCAGCCAGGACCGTCTGCTGGAACTGGCGGCACAAGCTTCTGCGAAGGGCTGGATGATCATGCGCCGAGTCGATAACGTGGTGGATATTAACTTCCCCGCATTGGCCTCGGTCGTTGACCAAGCTCTACAGCCCGATACCGATAGCAACGCTCAGCAGGAGAGGCTTCATGAGCAAGGTTAAGCGCCTGGTTGATTCCTACGGGCGTTTCATCGCCCTGCCGTGGCGGGATGACGCCGCCGCTGCCCAACGGGTGGTTTTTTGTATCTACCCCGAGACGGAAGAACTGCGCCTGCGTGCCAACCTGGGCGAGTTCGAGTTGATCACCCGTCAGAACGGCCACGAGTGGATGGCCTTCGATCTGACCGACACCTTCGCCCTCTGGATGGCCGAACAGAAATATGCCAAAGGCTACTTCAGGTCTCCGGCAAATCTCGCTACAGTGATTCACCGTTATCTGGATTGGCTGGAAGCGCAATTCATCGAAAGGCTTTCCACCCAGGGCGTAGGGGACAACCACGTGGTGACGCTCTACGGCGTGGGCAGTCTGTTCGGCCTCCTGAAGGTCAAGGCCGTGGTCGACCGCCTGGCCACACAAGTTCCGGGGCGGTTGATGGTGCTGTTTCCCGGCAGTTTCGAGAACAACAATTACCGACTACTGGACGGCTATGACGGCTGGAACTATCTAGCCACCCCCATCACCGCCGATGGGGCGCGCTGATACAGGATCGGCACCGCCACCGGAATGAACACCCATACCGCAGGGGAAAGGATGCATGCGCAATCGTGAGCTCTATGCCAAGGACCCATCACAGCAACGCCTGGTCAACGAGGGTGTCGCCTACGTCAACGATGACACCAGCAGCCGGGCCCAGGCGGTGCTCCGCTATGAACTGGAAACCTTCGTCTGCGACGGCCAGTATGCTCGCGGCATGCGGGATATCCTTGAAACCTACCTGAGCAACTTGAGTAACCCGCAAGCAGAGCAGCAACCCGGTGTCTGGATCAGCGGTTTCTTCGGTTCAGGCAAGTCCCACATGGCCAAGATGCTGCGCACCCTGTGGGAAGACGTCACCTTCGATGACGGTGCCACGGCGCGCGGTATCGTCCGCCTGCCCCAGGAGATCCAGGATCAGTTCAAGGAGCTGACGACCCAGGGCAAGCGCCACGGTGGTCTGTTCGCCGCCTCCGGCACTCTCGGGGCCAGCTCCCGCGACAAGAGTGTGCGCCTGGCGCTTCTCGCCGTGATCTTCCGCTCCGCCGGTCTGCCTCAGCAGTATCCGGTGGCACGCTTTGTCATGTGGCTGCGCGATGAAGGCATCCTCGACCAGGTGCGTGATGATGTGATTGCCGGTGGCGATGACTGGGAGGAGGAACTCGACAACTTCTATGTGGCCGAGTCACTGCACGAGGCGTTGGTAAAGGCCAAGCCGAAGACCTTCAGCAGCGTCGAATCCTGCGCCGAGACCCTCTCCCACCTCTATCCCCACGTCAACGACGTCGGCAGCGACGACATGCTCAAGTCCATTCGTCAGGCCCTGAACCAAGACGGCAAGATGCCGCTGACCCTGGTGGTGCTCGATGAGGTGCAGCAATACATCGGTGGCGACGGTCAGCGCTCCATCGACGTCCAGGAAGCCGTGGAAGCCTACTGCAAGGAGCTCGGCAGCCGTCTGATGTTCATCGGCACCGGCCAGACGGCGATCACCGGGACCAGCAACTTGGCGCGGCTGCAAGGCCGCTTTACCTTGAGAATCGAGCTTTCGGATGCCGATGTGGATGCGGTGATTCGGCAGGTCATCCTGGCCAAGAAGCCCGAAGCCAAGGCGCCGATCAG
>JAGXGN010000147.1 GCA_024636705.1 Halomonas sp. | reverse complement strand
GTCTATCGCACCGCCCGGGAGATCATCGACACCCAAGGGAAGCTGATCGAGGCCACCTTCCCGCCGCTCAATCGTTGCCTGACCGGCTATGATCTGGCGCACTTGCGAGACGCCCAAGGCAGGCTCGATATCAACAGCCTGCTGTGCGGCTCGGAGGGCTCGCTGGGCTTTCTCGACGAGGCGGTGCTTAACGTGCTGCCGATCCCCAAGCACTCGACACTGGTCAACGTGCGCTACGCCGGCTTCATGGATGCCCTGCGCGACGCCAAGGCCCTCATGGTCTCTTCACAAGATCAGCCACAGGCACTCGACGTTCGCCCCACCTCCATCGAGACGGTGGACGACAAGGTGCTGCTGCTGGCCATGGACGACTTCGTCTGGGACAGCGTGGCGGAATTCTTTCCGGCGGGCGAGACGCCGGTGCGCGGCATCAACCTGATCGAGTTCAACGACGACGACCCGGAGCGTCTCGCCCGGCGGGTCGACACCTTCTGTCGTCACCTGGAAGAGAACGAGAGCGTCCAGCGACTGGGATATACCCTGGCCGAGGGGCATGTCGCCATCAAACGAGTCTACGGGATGCGCAAGCGTGCCGTGGGCCTGCTCGGCAATGCCAAGGGGGAGAAGCGTCCCATCCCCTTCGTCGAGGACACGGCGGTGCCACCGGAGCACCTGGCAGACTATATCGCCGAGTTCCGCGCCGCCCTGGACGCCCGAGGCCTCGAGTACGGAATGTTCGGCCACGTGGATGCCGGGGTGCTACATGTACGCCCTGCCATCAACATGAAGGACCCGGCCCAGGAGCGGTTGATTCGCGAGGTCTCCGACGAGGTGGCCGAACTGACGAAGAAATATCATGGCCTGCTGTGGGGCGAGCACGGCAAGGGCGTGCGCTCGGAGTATGCGCCGACGTTCTTCGGTGAGCTCTATCCCAGTCTGCAGCGGGTCAAGGCCGCCTTCGATCCCCACAACCAGCTCAATCCCGGCAAGATCGCCTCACCACTCGCCGTCTCCCACGACGTCGAGGCGCAACCCGTGACCTGGGTCGACCCCAACCTGCTGACTATCGACGGCGTGCCCACCCGCGGCCAGTTCGATCGCCAGATCGACGAGCGGGTCTGGCAGGCGCATGCCGCCACGGTCTACTGCAACGGCAATGGGGCTTGCTACAACTTCGATCCCGACGACGCCATGTGCCCATCGTGGAAGGCCACTCGTGATCGCATTCACTCGCCCAAGGGCCGCGCCAGCCTGATCCGCGAGTGGTTGCGTCTGCAGGGGGAGGCCGGCATCGATCTGGTGGCGGAGTCGAAAAAGAAGAAATCTGAGGGGGCCTGGGGCTTCGTGAAGAGCTTTCCGAAGCGCACCTTCAACACACTGCGCCGCGGCAAGGAGAGTGACTTCTCCCACGAAGTGTATGACGCCATGGCGGGGTGTCTCGCCTGCAAGGCCTGCGCCGGCCAGTGCCCGGTGAAGGTCAATGTCCCGGACTCCCGCTCCCAATTTCTCGAGGTCTACCACGGCCGCTACCTGCGGCCGCTGCGTGACTACCTGGTCGGTGGCATGGAGTTCTTCCTGCCGACGCTCGCCTGGATCGCCCCGCTCTACAACGCCGCCCTCGGCAACCGCCTCATCGACCGGCTGTTTTCGGGCCCCATCGGCCTGGTCGACAGCCCGACACTCTCCCGGGCCAGCCTGAAAAAGCAGCTCCAGGCCTGGGGGATCGCTGAAGCGACGACCACCTCGCTCGGTCTGCTCACCGAGACCCAGAAGGCCAGGAGTGTGGTGATCGTCCAGGACGCCTTCACCAGTTACTTCGAAGCCAGACTGGTCATGGATATCGTCGAGCTGCTCGCCCGTCTCGACGTAAAAGTGTTCGTGGCGCCGTACTCGCCCAACGGCAAGCCGCTCAACATTCAGGGATTCCTGGGTGCCTTCGAGCGCACCGCCGACAAGCAGGCCAAACGCCTGCGCACCCTGGCCGAGTTCGGCGTGCCGCTGGTCGGTATCGATCCGGCCATGACCCTGACCTATCGGCAGGAGTACGTGAAGGCGCTGGGGCCCGAGGCCGTGCCCGAGGTGCTGATGCTCCAGGAATGGCTGGTGACGCTCACCGGGCAGCTTGCCCCCAGGGGGCTGACCCTCGAGGACCCTGGCTACCGCCTGCTCTCCCACTGCACCGAGACGACCAACGCCCCCGGCAGCCCCAGGGCCTGGCAGCAGGTGTTCGCCGCCTTCGGCCTGGAGCTGGAACTCGTTACTACCGGCTGCTGCGGGATGTCCGGCACCTACGGCCACGAGGCGCGCAACCGCCAGACCTCGAAGACGATCTACGGCCAGTCCTGGCAGCCGGTGGTGGAAGACGCCGAGAATCAAGACCGACTGCTCGCGACAGGTTATTCCTGTCGCAGCCAGGTCGACCGTCTCTCCGGCCAAACGCTGCCGCACCCACTGCAGGCGTTGCTCGCCCAACTACGCGTCACCCAGCGTTGATCGCCGAGCATAGTCGCCAACGAAACTCGCTGCCGATACGTCGGCAGCGAGTGTCAGAACACCAGGAGCGCGACTAAAGTTGAATGTTAGCTTTGTTGCCCTGTGTTCTAATGAGGATGTAGGGCTTAATCAAATTCAAAAAATTCACGGAGGTTTCCCATGTGGACCAAACCCGCCTATAACGACCTGCGACTAGGCTTCGAAGTAACACTGTATATTTCCAATCGCTGACGCCACACTCGATGCGGTGATGAATAAAAGCCTGGACTGACGCCCTTTCCAAGGGACGTCGGTCCTGTCTTTTAAGGACAGGCTTCGGGACAGGATAATATCCATGCAGGTACTGGTGCTCGGCGCGGCGGCGGGAGGCGGCTTTCCGCAATGGAACTGCAACTGCACGCAATGCCAAGGTGTTCGACAGGGCAGCATCGAGGCAACGCCGCGCACCCAGTCATCAATCGCCATCAGCAGCGACGGCGAGCACTGGCTGCTGTGCAATGCCTCGCCGGACATCCGCAGCCAACTGGCCAGCAACCCCGAGCTGCATCCCAGGCGAGTCCCGAGGGATAGCGGCATCGCGGGGGTCCTGCTGGTGGACGGCCAGATCGATCACGCCACCGGGTTACTGTCGCTGCGTGAGGGTTGCCCCCTGGATGTCTGGTGCACTCCCAATGTGCACCAGGACCTGACCAGTGGCTTTCCACTTTTCACTATGCTCGAGCACTGGCAGGGCGGCCTGACCTGGCATCCCATTTCGGTCGACGGCGAGCAACTGGAAGCCACCTTCGAGGTGCCTGCGTGCCCGGGCCTGACCTTTACCGCACTATCGCTGACCAGCAACGCTCCGCCCTACTCCCCGCGTCGTGGCGCCCCGACCCCTGGCGACAATATCGGCCTGCTGGTCGAGGACCGCCAGCGCGGCACCTCACTCTTCTATGCCCCCGGGCTCGGCGAGCTTGACGACCGGGTACGAGGCTTCCTGCGCCAGGCCAACTGCGTGCTGGTCGACGGCACCCTGTGGCGTGACGACGAATTGCTTCGTGCCGGTGTCGGCCAGGCCACCGGCCACGACATGGGCCACCTGGCGCTTTCCGGGGAGCAGGGCCTGCTGGCCGAGCTAGCTGTCCTGCCGGCCACCACCCGTCGGGTGCTGATCCATATCAACAACACCAACCCGATCCTCGACGAAGGGTCACAGGAACGCGCCACCCTGACCCATCAGGGGGTCGAGGTGGCTTTCGACGGCTTGCGCCTGGACGTTTGAACCCGCGTGAACCGCCCGCGTCTCAACGCCAGGGGCTGGAATTCTGCTTCCTGCCATCCCTGAGGCTGTCGTGGCGCATCCTCCCACGACGATAGTGGAGCCATACATGACAAGCATCGCCTCACCGCTGGCGACTTCCCAGGCAGACGCCCTGAGTCCCGAGGCCTTCCGCGAGGCCCTCATGGCCAAGGGGGCCTACTACCATATCCATCATCCCTACCAAGTGGACATGGCGGAGGGGCGTGCCACCCACGCGCAACTGCGTGGCTGGGTCGCCAACCGCTTCTATTATCAGATCAACATTCCCCAGAAAGATGCCGCCTTGCTCGCCAATTGTCCCGACGCCGCCACGCGCCGCCGCTGGATCCAGCGGCTGCTCGACCATGACGGATATGGCGAGGATGGCGGTGGCATCGAGGCCTGGCTGACCCTGGGCGAGGCGGTGGGACTGAGTCGCGACGAGCTATGGTCCCAGGAACACGTGCTGCCCGGCGTGCGCTTCGCCGTGGACGCCTACGTCAACTTCGTGCGTCGTGCCGACTGGCGGGAGGCGGCGATCTCCTCACTCACCGAGTTGTTCGCCCCGGAGGCCCACAAGAGCCGTCTGGATACCTGGCCGACCCACTACCCCTGGATCGACTCGGCCGGCTACGGCTACTTTCGCAAGCGCCTCAAGGAGGCGCGTCGTGATGTCGAACACGGCCTGGAGGTGGCGCTGGCAGTCTGCACCACCGCCGCCGCACAGCAACGTGCCCTGGAGATCCTGCAATTCAAGCTCGACGTGCTCTGGTCGATGCTCGACGCCATGACCCTGGCCTACCAGCTCGACCGGGCGCCCTACCATACCGTCACCGACCAGCGCGTCTACCATCGGGGGCTGTCATGAGAGAAGTACCCATCGACGGTCGCAGCGTCTGCCGTCTGCGCCCTGGCTGGCGCCTGCAGTGGGAAGAGACCCAGCAGCGTCACGTGCTGCTCTATCCCGAGGGCATGGTGCAGCTCAACGACACCGCCGGCGCCATCCTCGCCCAGCGCGATGGGCAACGGGACGTGGATGCAGTGATCGCGATCCTGCAGGCACACTATCCCGAGGCCCCCGCCGCGGCCATCGCCGTGGACGTCCACGAATTCATGGTCGACGCCGCGCAACAAGGGTGGATCCGTCATGACTGACCGCACCGACACCGTAACCACCAACGGCCAGACCGGCGCCCCACTGTGGCTGCTCGGCGAACTGACCTACCGCTGCCCGCTGCAGTGCTCCTACTGCTCCAATCCGCTGGACTTCGCCGCGGTCAAGGAGGAGCTCGATACTGAGGAGTGGATCGACACCCTGACCCAGGCGCGCGCCATGGGGGCCGTGCAGCTGGGCTTCTCGGGTGGTGAGCCACTGGTTCGCCGGGACCTCGAGACCCTGGTGGCCGAGGCCCGTCGCTTGGGTTTCTACAGCAACCTGATCACGTCCGGCCTAGGACTCGACGAGTCGCGCATCGAGGCACTGCGCGAGGCAGGGCTCGACCACATCCAGATCAGCCTGCAGGCCTCCGATCCCGATGTCGCCGCGGCGGTGGCAGGCTCGCGCAAGGCCCACGAGAAGAAGCTGGCCATGGCGAGGGCAGTCAAGGCCGCCGGCTACCCCATGGTGCTCAACGTGGTACTGCATCGCCACAACATCGACCGGCTCGATCACATCATCGCCCTGTGCGACGAACTCGGCGCCGATGCCGTGGAACTCGCCAACTGCCAGCTCTATGGCTGGGCACATCTCAATCGCGCCGGCCTGTTGCCCAGTGCCGCCCAGCTCGTGGCCGCCGAGGAGATCACGGCACGCTGGCGAGAACGCCTGGCCGAGCGTGGACGCGACATGCAGTTGCTGTTCGTGGTGCCCGACTACTACAACGACCGTCCCAAGGCCTGCATGGGCGGCTGGGGGTCGATCTTCATGACCGTGGCGCCGGACGGCGCAGTGCTGCCCTGCCACAGCGCACGCATGCTACCGATGCGCTTTCCCACGGTGCGCGAGCGTCCGCTGCGCGAAATCTGGTACGAGAGCGAGGCCTTCAACCGCTATCGCGGCGATGCCTGGATGTCGGAGCCCTGCCGCAGCTGTGACGAGCGCCATCGGGATGTGGGTGGCTGTCGCTGCCAGGCCTACCTGCTGACTGGCGACCCCGCTGCCACCGACCCGGTATGCGACCTGTCGCCGGACCATCACCTGATCGAGGCCGCCCGCCGCGAGGCGGAGCGCGACACCCGCGAGGTACAGGAGCTGACGCCACGCAACGTCCATGAATCGAGGGTGTTCAGTCGTACATGAAGGCTCCCCCGGCCAGCGAGCCGCATGACGAGCTGCTGCGCCGGGCGGCGCTGCTCGCCGATGGTCTGTCCGACCTGCGTGCCACCTCCCGAGGCGTACTCTGGCTGGCTGCCGATCCCCAGACAGGAAAACGTCGGCTATGGCAGTGGCATGACCCGCTCGAAAATGGCCGACCGCAACCGCTGAGTCCCGAGCACCTCGATATCGCCAGTCACGTCAATGGCTACGGCGGCGGCGCCCTTGCCTGCCTGGACGAACACGCCATCTTCGTCGAGGCCGCCACCCAGACCCTTCATCGCCAGCGATTGAGCGGCGGCGAGGTATCTCTATGGTGGTCGCGGCACGGCAGCCGTTACGGTGGGCTCACCCCCGACCCGCAACGCCGCCGGTTATTCGCCGTGGAGGAAAGCGGCAATGGGCGCGACGCCAGCCAGCGCCTGGTCGCACTGGATGGCTACTGCCATCAGGTGCTTGACGCCAGTGCCGACTTCTATGGCGCACCGGCGATATCCCCTTGCGGCACCCGGCTCGCCTGGGTCGAGTGGGACCTCGGGGACATGCCCTGGCAGCAATCGCGCCTGCGCCAGGCCCGGCTGGACCCGGAAGGCCACCTGCATGATCTGACCTGCTGGGATGCCGGCGCCGCCATTACCCAACCCCGCTTCACCGCGGCCAATGAGCTTATCGTGCTCAGCGATCATGGGGGCTGGTGGCAGCCGTATCGTGTGACCGACCCTGCCGGCGCGATCGCTGTCCAACGACTCGGCAAGCGACAGGCCGACCACGCGTCCACCCCCTGGCAAATCGGCGAGTGCCAGCACCTGTGGCCCACAGTCGACCTTGGCGTGCTCATGGCCTTCGAGGCGGGGGCGGCCCAGATCCTGGTCACCGATGATCAGGGGTGTGAACACGCACGTGTGCTGCGCGACGCCGGCCGGCTGGTGGCCCTGTCGTATGCCGATGGCTGGCTGTACGCCATTACCCAGGGGGCGCAGCACGCGGCACGCCTGTCCCGTGTAAACCTGACAACCCATGCCGAGGAAACGCTTTTCGCGCTGCCCAGTCCCAAGAATCCACCGCTACCGCAGACGCTGCAGGCAGCCGTGGCCGACGGCGAACGCGTCCCTGCCTTCGTCTATGGCCCCGGTGCGTCCTCGACCCGGCCACCGCCGCTGATCGTTCGGGTGCACGGCGGCCCCACTTCGGCCTGCTACCCGGTGTTCGATCCGCTGATCCACTATTGGACAGAGAACGGTTTCGCCGTGGCCGACATCAACCCCCGCGGCAGCGGCAATGCCGGACGGGCTTATCGAGAGCGCCTGGCCGGCGAGTGGGGTCGCATCGACGTCGATGATGTGATCGCACTGACGACGTCACTGGTCGCGCGCGGCCTGGCCGATCCCGATCGGCTGTTCGTGCGAGGCCAGAGTGCCGGTGGCTTCACCGTACTCAACCTGCTCGCGACCGCTACCCTCTTCCGGGCCGGTGCCAGCCTGTATGGCGTCACCGATGCCCCGCACCTCGCCACCCAAACCCACCGTTTCGAGTCAGGATATCTCGACTGGCTGCTCGGGGATGCGCGCACCCAGCGAGCCCGCAGCCCGATCAATAGGCTCGATACCTTCACCACGCCCGTCATCTTCTTCCAGGGCAACCGCGATACCGTGGTAGTGCCGGAACAGACACTGTCCATGGCCGAGGCCTTGCGCCACCGCGGCGTCCCGGCCCGCGTCATGCTGTTCGAGGACGAAGGACACGGCATCCGCAAGCCTCGCAATCGCTGCCGACTGATCGCTGCCGAGATGCAATTCTTCCTGGAGCAGGGCGATGGGCAAGGCTGAGTCCGGCATTGAACCCGCGGGCCTGCCACCCGACAGCCGGGTAGCGTCACGGTGTCTCGCCAATGGCTTGTGGATCATGGCGGCACAGGTCCCTCGAGCTCGCCAGCTACGACTGGTGGGCGCGGTCGCCGCGGGTTATCTCGACGACCCGCCCGATTGCCGAGGCCTGGCCCACCTTCTGGAACACGGGCTCTTCCTGGGAAGTGACCGCTGGCCCGTCGGGGGCGAGCTGGCCCGATGGGTGGGCACCCTGGGAGGCCGCTACAATGCCCACACCGGGGAAGACGTCACCGACGTGCACCTCCATCTGCCCGTGGACGCCGCCGATGAAGGCCTGGCTCGACTGGTCGATCTGCTCGGATGGCCCCGTCTCGAACCTGGCGCCGTCAGCGACGAGGTGGCGGTGCTAGAAGCCGAATTTCGAGCACGCCTGGACGACCCGGCGCTGCATCGCCTGGCCGCGCTGGGCCGGCTGTTCGACCCCAGCCATCCGGCGGCGGCCTGCCATGCCGGGAACCGTGCCACCCTCGGCGACGACCATCGGGCTCTGGTTGCACGCCTCCGCGCCTTTCATGCTTGCCACTACCGTGCCGGAAAAATGGCCCTGGTCATGCTCGGCCCGCAGCCCACGGATGAGCAGCTTGATCTGCTCGAGCGCCATGGCCGACGCCTCCCGGCGATGGCCGCCGAGACGGCCAACACGCCGCTCGCGGATCGCTGGCGCTGGGCCACCCCACGCGGCGTGGCCTGGTCCCTTCCGAACGAGCCGAGTCTGCCCGCTACGAGTACCGTAGAGCTGCTGTGGCCGCTGCCCGACACCATCGCCGATGCCTGCTATCTGCCGTTGCAGACCATTGCCTCGCAGCTGAACGATGGTGCCTTGACCGCCACCCTGCAGCAGGCCTATGCGATCCAGGAACTGAGAACCTCCACGGCCCCCGAAGGCACGGAACCGGCCCTGTGCCTGGAGATCGAGCTCGCGGAGCAGCCCGAGGATATCGCACCGCTGGTGGCCACCAGTCAGCAAGCTCTTCGGCAGGCATGCCGGAGGCCAGACATCGCCCCTCCGCCGAGAGCGGCAGTTGACCTCGATGCCTGGCCGCGGAAACAGGCCCGACAACTGAGCCATCACCTTCATGCCAGGCTCCAGGCGCCCAGGGACCGGGACCGCCACCCCCTGTCAGCGTGGCTTGCCCCGGAACAATGTCGACTGCTGTGGCAGATGAGTACCGAACGGCCCACCCCTCCCTGGCGCCGAACTGAGGAGACCGCGACCCCCTGGCGCCCCTTCGACCTGTCGTGGTCCCCTCCTGCCCCGGCCCTGCCTGAGGCACCTGCCCTCCTTCCTCTGCATCGGGACCTCGATGACCGGCCGGTCGGCCCGCAGGCCGACGATCGGCCGGCAGCCGGCCTGCTCTACCAGGATACCCGGCTGTCGCTGTGGTGGGATGGGCTGGACTGGCCGGCCAGAGAGGCCGAGACCACCTGGTGTCTGGGGTGGCCCGCCGAGGCGGCGGATCATGACGCTCGTCTACGTGACTGGCAGCGCCGAACCCTGGCTCTGCGTCAGGCGGCCGGCGTCGGAGGCCAGCGGCTCATCCTGGGCAGTGACGCCAAGGGTGACTGGCTGACGGCCCACGGCACCCCGACCGGGCTCGTCTCGCTGGTGGGCCAGGCCCTGGATAACTGGATGGGGTCGAAGACGGTGGCCGAACCGACAGACGCTGCATCGTCAAGCGGGCTGATCGCCCAGCAGATGCTGGATCGCCTGGCAACACGCCCTCCACCGCTCCCTCCAGGTGCCATGCCCTCCCTCCTGTGCTGGGCCCGAGGCGACGTGGGGGCCAGGGAGGCGCAGGGCACGGCCCGCCGTTTCGCCCAGCGGCTGTCTCATGCCTGGAAAGCACCTCCGGGTTCCGACGTCCTGCAAGGTGATAGCCAGAAGATGATCTGGCTTGCCCCGCAGGGAGAAGACAGGGCACTGATGCTGGAGGTCGAGGGGGTCGACGACGGCCATCGCATGCGCTGGCTGCTGCAATTGCTGGTGCACTGCCATGACGCCGCCTTCCATAGGGAGATGCGCCAGCGACGCGGTCTCGGCTATGTCGCGGCGGTGCGCTATCGGGAGTCTTCGGGCTGGCCGAGACTGGGCTATGTC
>JAGXGN010000146.1 GCA_024636705.1 Halomonas sp. | reverse complement strand
GGCAGAAGGAGGGCCGCCGGGCCAGGAGTTGCATCCGGGTATCGATGATGGCGATGCTTTCCCCACGCGCCATGGAAAGTACATCCAGCGCTCGCGTGAGCACCGCAGGATCGAGATAGGCCACCAGCAGGCCCAAGGACTGCCCACCGTCGTCCCGTAGACGACGGACCTGGACCAGATGATAGGAATCACCGCGGTTTGATGCGATGAGCGGCGACACCCACTCGTCGAGCTCGGGGGATTCCTCGAAGGGGCGAAAATAGGCTCGCGCACCGAGATCCTGGCCACGAACCGGGTCCGGGCGTGAAGAGGCGATCAGACGACCCTCGGCATCGAGGACACTCAGGACCTCGACCGTATCGAAGTCGTCGCTTCGCTGCCGCAGAAGCGACTCGAGACCGGAAGGGGACGCCTGCGGTGCGAGCAGACCTAGCCGCATGGGGGAGTCGAAGAGTTGAACCAGGCCCACCATGATCTGGTCGCTGGTCTCGAAGGTACTGGCAACCCACTCGACCACCAGGTCGGCCCGGGCGGCAACCCGCTCACGGCCGAGCGCTAGATCCCGCCGGTATTGATCGACCATCAGGCTACCCAGGGTAGCAGCCATGATCAGCAGCAAGCACAGATAGAAACCGAGCGCCCTTCGCCGATAGCGATGATCGCTATCTTCATTCATCTCGTGCTGCGGAGCAAGATACCCTGGCATCAGGTCGGGACTCCTTGTGACAACGAGTAGTTAAGCAAAAAATATCAGCTGTCACCAATATGGGTGACACTAACAAGACCCAGGGGACTCGCGAACCATGGATGACTTCACCAGCCAGTTCATTGCCGCCAACCAGACCGCCATCCAGCTGGCGGTCGCCTTCCTACTGGGCGCGCTGATCGGTATCGAGCGAGGCTGGGTCGCCCGAGAACAGAAATCCGGCGAGCGCATCGCCGGCATCCGGACCCACTCGCTGGTGGGCCTGCTCGGCGGTATCGCCGCCCTGCTCTCGGACACGGTAAGCCCCTGGACCTTCCCATTGGTCCTCCTTGGCGTATCCGCCATCGCCCTGGTCGCCTGGCGGGCAAGAGTAGCGGCCAGCCAGGACTACAGCATCACCGGCCTGATCGGCTTGCTGCTGACCTTCTGCTTCGGCGCCATCGCCGTGGCCATCGACCTGGCGCTGGCCACGGCATGCGCCGTCATCACCGCCGTGACACTGGACAACAAGCGCGAGATCCACGGACTGCTGAACAAGCTCCAGGCTCACGAACTCGATGCCGGATTGAAGCTTCTGCTGATCAGCGTCGTGATGCTGCCGCTGCTGCCCAACCAGGGCATGGGACCGGGCGCTGCGATCAATCCCTACGAGATCTGGTGGATGGTGGTGCTGATCGCCTCGATCTCCTTCGTGGGCTACTTCGCGATACGCCTGGGGGGCCCCGAGAAGGGCATCCTCTTCACCGGCCTGTTTGCGGGCCTCAGCTCTTCAACCGCCCTGACCCTGCACTTCGCACGCCAGTCGCGCCATGCGCCTTCCCTCGATGCCATGCTGGCCGCCGGCATCCTGCTCGCCTGTGGCACCATGTTCCCGCGCATCCTGATCTACGCCGCCGTGGTCAGTCCTGTCCTGTTGTCCCGGCTCGTGCTGCCGGTCACGCTGATGGGTGCCCTGCTCTACCTGCCGGCGTTGCTGATCTGGTACCGACATCGCCGAGGCCATCGCGTCGACCGCCCGGCGGTGATCCCGAACCCGCTGGAGTTGCGCATGGCCCTATTGTTCGGCGCCCTGCTGGCACTGATCATGCTGCTGGGCGAGTGGCTGCGCGGCTGGCTGGGTACCGCGGGCATCTACCTGCTGTCCGCCACCTCCGGCATCGCCGATGTCGACGCCATCACCCTGTCGCTGACACGCATGTCCCTGGAGCGCATCGACCCCGCCACCGCGGTACTCGGCATCGTCATCGCCGCGGCAACGAATAACCTGGTCAAGGCGGGAATGGCGGCGAGCCTGGGCACAAGGCGACTGGGATGGCGCGTCGCCCTGCCGATGATCGCCTCGATGGCAGCGGGTCTGGCACTCGCCTGGTGGATGTAAGACTCGAGGAAGGATCAACAGGTGAGCATCGCCGCCGAGGAAGCCGCGTATAAATAGTTGCCCCATGCCGGGGTGTAGCAAGTGACAAGGACAGCCGGGTCGACAGCACCTGAGGATGCGTCTTACCCGGCCATGGCATCTTATCTCCCACCCTAGGCCTTTATCGGGCCGGAGCCACTAAGGCGACTCGTAGGGCCGAGAATGGACCTCATCGGGTTCGTGGCGTTTGAGGATCTCTTCCACCTCCGGCTGCGACGTATCGGGAATGATCACCTTGACCTCGTTGGCTTCCTTGTCGAGAAACAGCTTCTCTCGGGGAAAGCCCTCGGAGACCAGTTCATCGAAGGCGTTAACAGCCTTGTCGGTACTGCCAAAGGCTGCGGTTACGGTCTGTGTCATGAAACCCTCCAAAACAGCGGTATGGACTAACCGGCGCCGGAGACACCGGACCGAGGCGAGAGGGACCCTCTCCTCCCTTTACAGTGTAGTTGTCATTGCTCTCCTGCAACCGGCGAACCATTCCACCCACTTGTCTCAGATCAAGCCGGCGCCTCCTGAAACGACCCTGATCCTGTCAGACATCTACTTGAAAGCGCGGGTCAGGCCATTTCTTTCAATTGCCAGTCGTTGTCGGTGAGCGGCTGGCCACCCTCGGGGGTGACCCGCACGGTATCGCTCAGGCCGATGCCCCACTGCCCCGGAAGCCGCAGGCAGAGCGGCAGATGGAAGACCATATCGGCCTGGAACGCCCGCTCCTGGCCGCGTGCGATGTAGCCCGTGCCCTCAACCCAGCTGGGCGGGAACTGGGCCCCCACCGCATAGCCGAACACCCCCGAGAAGAACACACGCTCGGCGTGGGGCGCCAGCACCGCCTCGGCGGCACGGGCGGCATCATCGAAGCTGTTGCCGGGGCGCATGGCCGCCGTCAGTGCCTCGAACATCTCGCGACAGGCATCGCGCAGCGCCTGCATCTCGGTGCTAGCCCGGCCGGCCACGGCGGTCCGCATCATCGGCGCCGTATAGCGATGGAAGGCCGAGCCGAACTCCAGGAACACCGGATCATCGGCCTCGATGACCCGGCGCTTGTGGTTGACGTGGATGATGCTGATGCGTCGCCCGCTGGTGACGATGGGCTGCAGGCTCATGAACTCGCTGCCCGCTGCCAGCAGGGCCCGACTGCCCTCCGCCGCCACCTCGTTGTCGCTGATGCCGGGCGCGATGATCGCCTCCGCGGCGCGCAGGCCAGCCGAGGTGATGCGGGCACTCTCGCGCAGACAATCGAGCTCGGCCGGGGTCTTGACGATGCGCAGGCGATCGATCAGGTCCCCGCCATCGTCCCGGAAACGCGCGGCCCCCAGACGAGTCTGGAGGTCGCGGATCACGCCGAAACGCAGACCGGCACTGTAGAGATCGATACCGATGGCCCGGAACGGCGCCAGGGTCTCGGCCAGGGGAGCGATGACTTCGTCGATGCCCTCCCAGCGATAGCCGATGATCTCGTCCACCGAGGCGGTGACCACCGCGGGGCCCGTCTCGATGGAAGGCACCTGCAGCACCAGCCGGTCGAGGGAGACCACCAGGCAGATGTACACCGAGACCTCGAAGGTATGGTAGCCGGTCAGATAGTAGATGTCGGCCGGGTCGGTGAGCAGCAGGGCATCGAGCCCAGCCGCCCGCATGGCCTGGCGGACCCACCCTCGCCGCGTCTCGAACTCGGCGAGGGGAAAGGGCAGCTCGCTCTCGGCGAGATGTTCGGCGAGCACATGACGATAGGCGTGATGATCCATGGGGCGAGGCTCCAGCGTGAACCTGAAATAAGGGCTGTTCCCTGGCGGTGCGGTTTCGTAGAATCCTGCCACATATTGCCAGCTGACAGGATGATGCTATGGGCAGGGCCTTCCAGAATCGCAAGGAATCCATGGCCAAGACGGCCGACGCCAAGACCAAGGTGTACAGCAAGTATGGTCGCGAAATCTATGTCTGCGCCAAGCAAGGGGGCACCGACCCGGCGAGCAACCTTTCCCTGCGCGGCCTCATCGATCGGGCCAAGAAGGACCAGGTGCCCAGCCACGTGATCGACAAGGCGCTGGACAAGGCCAGTGGTGTGGGCGGCGAGGATTTCTCCGCGGCACGTTACGAGGGCTTCGGTCCCGGCAATGCCATGGTCATCGTCGAGTGTCTGACCGACAACCCCAACCGCACCTTCGGCGACGTGCGCGGCTGTTTCACCAAGACCAAGAGCAAGATCGGCACCCCGGGCAGCGTCAGCCACATGTTCGACCATTGCGCCATCCTCGTCTTCCCGGGCGATGACGAGGACGCCACCCTCGAGGCCTTGATGGAAGCCGATGTGGATGTCACCGATATCGAGAACGAGGATGGCCGCATCACCGTGTTCGCCCCCCATACCGACTATGCCAAGGCCAAGCAGGCACTGCTCGACACCTTCGGCGAGCTCGATTTCGAGGTCGACGAGATCCAGTTCGTGCCCCAGACCACGACCCCGGTCGAGGGAGACGACGTGGCCATGTTCGAGAAGCTGATCGACATGCTCAACGACCTGGATGACGTCCAGAATGTCTTCCACAGTGCCGAGCTGCCCGAGTGACCCAGGAGCCGGTCGCTCAGCCGGCGGCCACCACCAGGCGCAGCCAGAGCCACAGGGCCACGACCAGCGAGTAGAGCGCCGTCATGCCGAGCAGTGCATTGAGCGCCGCGCCGTCGCGGCGCTGCATCTCGCGAACCAGGCCCAGCGCCGTCAGGCCGGTCATGCACCACGCCCCCCAGGCCCAGGCCGACAGCCCCAGCGGTAGCGTGGCCGCCAGCGGCACCATCGTCAGTAGTGCGAACAGCCGTCGGGTCGCCCCCGGCCCCAGACGCACCGCCAGGGTCACCTTGCCGGCCCTGGCGTCGGTATGGCGGTCGCGCAGGTTGTTGACCACCAGGATGGCGGCCACCGGCATGCCCACCAGCACACCGGCCAACACCGCCTCGAGCGTGATCGGGCTCTGCTGGGCCAGCAGGCCGCCGAGCACCGCCACCAGGCCGAAGAAGAGCCACACCGCCACCTCCCCCAGCCCCAGGTTGGCGTAGGGGCGCTTCCCGCCGCTGTAGCCGAGCACACCGAGCAGCGCCAGGCCGCCCAGAATCCACAGCAGCCAGTGGCCAAACAGCACCAGCCAGAGACCCGACGCCACGGCGCCCCCCAGGGTCACCATGAGCCCCGCACGCAGCTCTCCGGCACTGAGCCAGCCCGCCTGCAGGGCACGGGGGGGGCCCAGTCGATCGTGCTGGTCAACGCCGGAGAGGCCGTCGAAGAGGTCGTTGGCCAGGTTCACCGCCAGCTGCAGCGACAGCGCGCAGAACAGGCAGAGAATCGCGGTCGGCCAGCCAAAGTACCCGGGCACCACCAGGGCCTGGCCCAGCAGCACCGGCCCCACCGCCGCCGGCAGCGTACGTGGGCGCAGCGTCTGCACCCAGATGGTCACCTTGTGGCTCACCGCCGTGGTCATCGTCTTCCTCCCTAAAAGCGCTACCGCCCTTCGCCGCAACGCATGACATGGGGCATACTCTGTGGCGTAACCCATGTTCCCACAAGGAGAAAGGATGTCAGCAGAGTGATTGTCGCAGGTCGTACTTCCCTGGGTGCTGGCCAGCGTTATGATGGCCATGGGCCTCAACCTGACCGGGGCCGACTTCGCCCGCACATTGCATCACCCTCGTCGGGTCCTGCTCGGCATCGGCCTGCAGATGCTGGCCCTGCCGTTGCTCGCCTGCCTGTGGCGCGACCGGCATCCGCGGTCGTGGAGAGACGCTGACCGCAGCGCTCGCCCAGCGAGCAGGCGATGGCCTCGGGGAAGATCGCATCGGTGCCCACCAGTCCGCTGGGCCCGTGCTGTTCGATGTAACCGATGGGCAGGATGATGCCCGTCGAGCGCTGCAGGTAGGCCTCGACCTCCTGCCAAGTGGCGTGTTGCAGTCGCATGAGTCAACTACTTGGGAGCCCCTTCCGGCGATACACCTGATGATGGCAGATAACGCTGCACCCTGGTTCCATTTCAAAGCAAATCTATCCCCCCGCGCCGAGTCGTCTCACCGGCCTGCACAGGGTTCCCGGTGTCGGCTTGCCGCGATGTCGTTCCACATTTTTCGTTCTCGGCATTGCGCTAGGAGAAAGCGGCATTGGCCACCTTGTCGCGACTTGCATAGTGTATCAATGAAAAATTTAGATGCTTTCATTGATACGACCGGAGAGGTCTCGAAGCCCCCATGCCTCCTACCACCATATTCGACCTTCCCACGCCAAGCCTGATTCTCGATCGAGCGAAACTGGTGAGGAACATCCGCCGCATGGCCGATGCTGCTAGGGGCAAGAATGTCGCACTTCGCCCCCACCTGAAAACCGCAAAATCCATCAATGTGGCACGCTTGGCCATGGAAGGACAAGCCGGTGGTGTCGCTGTATCCACGCTAAAAGAGGCCGAGTATTTCGCCAGTCATGGCATCATGGACATCCAGTATGCTGTATGTATCCTGCCGGATCAGCTGGAGCGAGTCGCCAGCATTCAACAACTGGGAGCCCACCTCACCCTTATTACCGACAGTATTGAGGTCACCCGAGCGATCTGCGAAAGGGGAAAGGAGCTCGGTGAGACGTTCCTGGTTCAGGTCGAGCTGGATTGCGGTGAAGGTCGCTCGGGCGTCTTTCCCGACAGTGAGGAGCTCATCGAGATCGCCCGCCTTACCCATGAGGCCTCTCATGCACGCTTTGCCGGCGTCATGACCCATGCCGGCCACTCCTACCAGTGCCGCTCGATTGCCGAGATCGAGGAGGTCGCCGAGGCGGAGCGCTCTACCGCGGTCATGGCAGCCGAACGAATCCGTAACCATGGCATATCTTGCACCACGGTCAGCATTGGATCCACCCCGACGGCGCTCTATGCTCGCTCGCTGGATGGCGTGACGGAGGTACGCCCGGGTGTCTACATGTTCGGCGACATGTTCCAGGCACAGATCAACTCCTGTGGTGTCGATGACCTGGCCGTTTCCGTGATCACCGAAGTCTGCAGCCACCACGCCTCGCTGAACAGGCTACTGATCAACGCCGGGGCACTGGCCCTGTCCAAGGACCGCAGTACCGAGAACATGCCAGATGATGTCGGTTTCGGACTGGTGACAGATGCGAGAGGACACCCACTCAAGCAGAGGATGAAGGTGGCAAGAGTCTATCAGGAGCACGGACAGGTTCCGTTGGCCGAAGGCGTATCGTGCGAAGATTTGCCGGTCGGGACGCGACTTCGCGTCTATCCCAACCATGTCTGCATGACGGCGGCCATGTACAACCACTATCATCTTGTCGACAGCGACCAGGGCGACGGATGCGAGGTCATCGCCACCTGGCCGCGAATCAACGGCTGGTGAAGGCTGGAGAAGAGGGCGTCCTGGGCCCCTCCTGAACCAGGAGGGGAAGTCGGTGCGTCAGTAATCGATCGCAACGCCTTGGCCATGCTCCTTCGCCAGGCGTACAGCGAGTGCTGCCACCACCAGGTCCTGCAAGGCCACGCCAGTACCATCGAAAATCGTGATCTCATCGGCATCCCGCCGACCATCACGGTGCCCTGCGATGACCTGGCCGATACTACCGCGAAGACTCTCCCTGTCAATCAAGCCACTGGCGTAGGCATGCTGGAACTCGCCGATGCTGATGGATTGCTCTGCCTCGTCCACGAAGAGGGCACTGGCAGCAACCAGTTCCGGATCCAGCTCCTTCTTGCCCTTGGTATCGCACCCCATGGCGCTGATATGGGTTCCCGCGTGCACCCATCCCTTTTCCACTAGAGCCCTGCGCGAGGGTGTTGCTGTGATCAAGATTTCCGCCTCCCGGGCAACGGCTTCGCAACCCCGCTCGGGGATGCAATCCAGTCCGAGCCCGGCCACCGTCTCCCTGAAGATCGCCAGGCTCTGCTCCGAAGGGTCCCAGGCGTGGACCCGTTCCACGCGCCTGACCGCCATGGTGGCCCTGAGTTGGTACTCTGCCTGAACCCCGGTACCGATGATCCCGACGATACTCGCATTCTCGCGCGACAGGTAACGCGTGGCGATGGCACTCGCTGCTCCGGTCCTGATGCCAGTCAAGTAGTTTGCACTGACCAGTGCCGTGGCTCGCCCAGTTTCCAGGTCGAACAAAAGTGTCGAAGACTGGTGGTTACCCAGGCCCTTCCCGGCATTGTTCGGCCAGTATCCGCCGGCCTTGAGTCCGAGAATGGGGGCCACCACGTCACCACCGCATTTCACCCCGTAAACCGCATCCAGGTATCCGACCTCTTCACGCACGACAGGATAGTTTCGTGCCTCCTCCCTCGCCATGGCGGCAAAAGTCTGCTCCACCTCTCTGATAGCGTCTTCGACGCTCACCAATTCGCGGGCAAGGCTCTCTGAAATCACAAGCATTTTGGAGTCCCTTTGTTACGTGCATCAGCGCAGAAGCGTCGGCAGGAAGGAAGACAGGCCGGGAATGAACACCAGCATGATGACGACTCCAATTTCCGCCACCAGGAACGGGATCACGGCGCGGAAAATGGGAAAAACTGGGCTCTCGGCGATTCGGCAGGCTACGAAGAGGCAGACGCCCACTGGCGGCGTGATTAGACCCAGCGTAAGGGGGAGAATCACGATCATGGCAAACTGCATCGGATCGATATCCATTGCCGCTGTTACTGGCATCAACATGGGGACGATCAGAACGATGGCGGCTCCGGGCTCGAGAAAGGTCCCGATCAACAGCAAAACCCCGACTAGGACCATGAGAAACAGGGTGGGATTGTCGGCAAACTGCAGCGCAAACCCCTGGACCCAGCCTCCGATCCCGCCAATGGTCAGCACATATGACACTACCGTTGCGGCCGCGATAATCAGGTAGATGGTGGCAGTGACCCGGGCACTACGCTTCAGCGCGTCCCACAGGCTGGCAAGATCCATGGTTTTGAAGACGAACCAAGAGATGAGCAGCGCATAGACGACGGCCATGCCACCAGCCTCGGTAGCGGTAAAGACACCCAGCAACGTCCCACCGACGATCAGAACTGGCAGCCCCATCACCAACAACCCATCCCGGACCAGGATAGCGATCTCATTCCTCTCCACCTTGAAGCTGGAACGAGGGAGTCTCGTCCACCGCGTGCCTGCCACCAGATCACCAGACACATGACGCCAGCCAGCATCAGGCCAGGGATGATCCCCGCGATGAACAGGTCGATCACCGACTGTCGGGTGACGGCGGCATAGATGATCATGATCACGGACGGGGGGACGATGGGCCCGATAATCGAGGAAGCGATCGTCACGGCTGCCGCATAATTCTTGTCGTAGCCCTCCTCCGGCATCCCCTTGATGAAGATTTGTCCAAGGGCAGCGGTATCAGCGACGGCAGCGCCCGATATCCCTGCGAACAAGACCGATGAAGTCACATTGGTATAAGCCGTGCCGCCCGGTACACCCCGGGTGACTAGTCCCGCCAGCCGTATCAGCCGTGTGGTGATCCCTCCCCGGTTCATGATCTCCCCGGCAAAAATATAGAAGGGAGCGGCCAGCAGAACAAAATTGTCCATACCGGTGAACAACCGCGTGGGCACCGAAATCAGGTTCAGATCGAGAGACCACAGGCCAACGGCGCCGGCGATACCCAAGGCAAACACGATTGGTACGCCGATGATGAGCATGATGACGAAGGCGATGGACATCGCGATCATGGCTGGTTCTCCTCGAAGACTTCTTGCTGCAGCACATCCTCAGGCAGGACCATGAGACACAGCACCTTGATCAACATCAGTGAAGCCCCCACGGGTATCGCCATGTAGGGAATAGTCATCGGGATTCGGGTCGCGGGCGCCATCTGCCCCATGTTATTGATGGCTGCCGGGAAGCCTTCCCACATTAACAGCAGACAGAAACCAGCAATGCATGTGAGCACCGATAGGTGAATCAAACGACGAAAGAGCGGTGAGCGCATACTCGTGAACAGGCTTATCACCATGTGCTCCCCCCGGAACAGGGCAGCACTCCCAGCCAGCATGACCATCCAGGTGGTGGAGTAGCGCATGGTCTCCCCACTCCATGAGAGGGGGTCCACCAGCACATAGCGGTAGAATACCTGTGCCACGTTCATCAAGATAATAGCGACCATCAGGATGGCAGAGATGACTTCAGTGACATGGGTAAGCCCCATGGCAAACTTGAAGACGCGTCCCTTCATGCTAGATTTCTCCTGATGATGTTTACGAGTACTTGGGCCACTGGTGAAGCGGAATCATCCATTATGGTGGTAATTAGGCCTTCAGCAACAAGAGCAGGGGTGGGAGACAGTGTCTACCTCCCACCCCTACTCACTATCAGCTCCTGCTACCTTCTTAACGTCCATAAAGGGCAGGTTCATGGGATGCAGCAGTATCCAGCAAGCTCTGGACCAGGTCCTCGCCGACCTGCCCCCTCAGGTATTCCAGCACCGGCTCCTGCGACACCTCCGCAAAGGCAGCCTTTTCAGCCATGGTGGTCATATGGATTTCCACGCCCTTTTCCCTGATCAGGTCAATATATTTCTTAGCCCCTGCTAGCTTTTGAGTGTTCTCAATAGCCGCGGCAAGGGTCGCCGCCTCAAGGACCACTGCCTTTTCATCATCACTCAGCCCTTCAAAGAAGTCGTCACTGATGATATAGGCATGAACCCCAAGAATATGCTCATCGGTGGACATGTACTTCTGAACGTCCATCAAATTGTAATCGTAATTGACCTGGGCAGGATTTTCCTGGCCATCGATCACCCCCTGCTTGGCAGCCATGATGATTTCAGAACCTGGCATTGGCGTCGCGGCAGCTCCAAATGACTCGACGAAACTAATGAAAACAGGGCTCTCCATGACCCGAATTTTTAACCCCTCAAGGTCTTCCGGATTACGTATCGGACGCACATTATTGGTAAAATCCCGGAAGCCATTTTCGCCCCATGACATGACCCGAATGCCGGTATCTTGCCGCATATCCTCGGCAAGATTCTCGAAGAATGGGCTATCGAAAACGGCCCATGCATGCGCCGAAGACTTGAAGAGATAGGGAATCGAAAGCACCTGAATATCATTGTAAAAACCGGCCAACGCACCGGTATCCACCAGGCAGACCTCGACAGCGCCCTGCTGTACCTGTTCCGCGCAAGCACGCTCGGCACCTAGCTGGGCACTCGGAAAGAGCTGAACCGTTATGTCGCCTTCGGTCTTGTATTCGACGTGATCCTTGAAAGCGACCAGTGCATTCCATTCAGGGTTATCACCCTGGGGGGCATTCATACCGAACTTTATAGTCTTGGCCATCGCTGGACCTGCCGCTCCCAATACGACGGCTGTGGCAGCGACTGTCACGGTCCACTTAAAAAACTTATTCATTTTTATCACCATTACTTGTTGCAGGAAAAAGGATTTTTTCGTCACAACTACAGGTTATTTGCATTATGGCTACATGGCGAATGCAAAGACATGATAGCTCGATGCCGCTGGCGTATAGATGCTCCGACATTATCAAGCATACTGATACAGTGATCACGCAGGTATGCGACGCACGAGGCCTGGCTCATGCCGGCAACTGCCAAACGACATTGGCATCTACGGGAAAGACAGGGCGTGGCAGGTACTTGAAATCAAACCGGGTCAGGATCGGCGAAGTCAGGCCCGGGGTATCTACTTCGATGACCTGATCCGGGGCGAAGAACTCGTTGAAGCCGGCACGGAAGTGGCCGCGGGACTTCACAACCACGGCTCGAGCCCTGGCGATGTCCAGCCCCATCATCTCCAGGAAGACCGGATCGGCGCACTGGGTACGCATCGATATCACGACTACCTGTATCCCGCCCAGGTCAAGGAGTGCTGTCGGCCCCAGGTTCATGCGTCGCCCGGCATAGAAACCGCGTCGACCGACACAGTCCCCGTCCTTGAGACATGTCACTGTGGCAGGCACCTCGAACCGTCTCGAGAAATCGTCGGGTTCAGTCCGGTTGAAGACAGCGCTGAATTTGGCCCCTTCACCCAGTTCATGAGCCTCCTGGGCCAGTTCGGGGTCGTGGATCACGCCGACTATCACACCAGTGGCCCCGGCATGGTACAGGGCTTCGAGAATCCACATCGTGTTGCCCCTACCCCCGCCACCGGGATTGTCAGCCACATCGGCCAGGATGAGGGCCGGTAGCTGGGGATGTTCCCCAGCCTCCAAGACCCGGGCCACTGCCTCTTCCACCGAAGTCAGGTGCGGGACATAGCGCTCATGGTCTTCCCAGGCCTTGCTCGCGATCAGGCGAGCTGCTGCCCGGGCAGCATCGTAATCGTCCCTTGCCGTAACGATAATGGCCATCCCATTCTTTGGCGTATCCCCAAAGGCAAAGCCGCCGAGAATGGAGACATTGGCAATCGTCTCGGAAATTAGGGTCTGGCCGTAGTCAATGATGTCGGCATAGGGTCCGGACTCGGTCAGCATGGTCACTGTCGGAGGGGTCAGTGGCAAGCGGATGAATGCTGGCTGCGGATGCATACCGGCAAACATCTCCATCAGGAAGCCTGCCGCCTCACTACCGCGATCCCACATATCCACATGCGGATTGGTGCGATAGGCGACGATGACGTCGGCAGACTCGACCATGCGCTCTGACACATTGCCGTGCAGGTCCAGAGTTACCACGATAGGCACATCAGGGCCGACTATGGCACGGACCATCGAGAAAATGTCGCCGTCCGGATCGGACTCCTCGGTAGTGATCATGGCGCCGTGGTTGGATATGTAGACGGCATCGAGGGGCATGGCGTCTTCGAGACGGCGTTTCATCTCATTGCGAGTCGCCTGGTAGAAGTCGTGGTCCAGCGGACCTCCGGCCTCCACCAGACCCACCAGGATGGGGACAGGCGTCCAATCGCAGCGTGAGTCCATCGTACTGCTGAAGCCGCGGATCTCCGCGGGCAACTTGGGGTCGGAACTACTCAGGTCTACCAGGATTTCGTCACCCGCCAGGTAAACCCGGTTGAGATAGTCTTCCTCGGTGGTGACCGGTGCGAAACGGTTGCTTTCGAGCATCAAGCCCAGGATGGCGACACGCCGCGAAGAAGTCCCCGTCATCTTATCAATCCCCTTCTTATGGAGATTACACCTTACATGTGGCCTTTACCGGGACCCAATGCCACCTCGGTCTAGTCCGATGCCGTAGCGGTATCGCTGAGTACCGTCCAGAACGCTTCCGCGGAATTAGGCAAGGGCTCGCGGGGGCGAAACACCCGGATATCGACAGGAATGTTCCAGGACGGGTCTCCCGACAGTAGCAGTGTTCCCGCCTCCAGCTCCGCAAGAATTTGGTTCTCGGGCAACCACGCAAGGCCGCGACCGTCGCGGGCCATGGTTTTCAGCACGGCCGCCAGATGGGTTTCGAAGACGCGCGTCATGACGGGGCGAGCGGCATGGTGCGCCAGCATGAAATCCACTGCGCGCCCGATGGCGGAGGTTTCCGCGTAGGCAAGATACGAGAGTGGCGATACTGTCGAACCCGGCAGCGGCTGCGATGGACGTCCCTGTTCGTCCGGTGCCGAGACTGGCAGCAGACGATCCTCTCCGACCTTCACCGACTGGTAGTGGTCCTCGGGGAGCGGGATCTCCACCGATGGGTGGGTATGGCACATCATGAAGTGGCACTCACCACGCAGTAGAGACTGCACACAGTTGCCCACCTGATTGGAATCCAGACGGATCAGCAGCACGCCTACCCGCTCCTCGATATGCCGAATCCAGTCGGGGAAAAAAGTAAGGGATAGGCTGTGCGTGGACGAGAATGAGATAGTGTTCTCACTCGACTGCCCGATCTGGCGAATCTCGTCACGTACTTGGAAGAGCCGACGTAGAACCCCCTCGGCAACCGGATGAAAGCGTTCGCCCGCTGGCGTAAGCGTGATAGGTTGCTTGCCACGATCGAACAGTGGTGCGCCTACCCACTCTTCCAGAGCCTTGATACGCCGGCTGAAGGCAGGTTGGGTGGTAGTACGAAACTCCGCCGAGCGAGAGAAGTTGCCCGTATCCGTCAGGGACAGGAAGTCCATAAGCCACTTGATTTCCATCGCAGGAGACTCCGGCATGAATCGGCCGAACCGGCCTATCTAGCACCGAATCATGTCCCGAGCCCGATACGCATGCAAATCACGCATGGTCCAATCCCGAACCGGCATTCGCAAACGGTTCGCCGACTCGCAATGATGTCGTTAGTGTCCAGATTCGACAGCTGCGCCGGGCAGACCGGTGCCATGGGGGAGACAATGACCAGCATCAGGCCATACTGGAACAATTTCATCGATGGCGAATGGGTCGATGGCGCCGGCAACGAGCGCATCGTCATCACCAACCCGGCGACCGGCACCCCCATTGCCGAAGTCGCCCGCGCCCTGCCCGCCGATGTGGATCGGAGCGTTGCAGCCGCGCGACGCTGTTTCGAAAGTCGAAGCCTGGCGGAAATGCGCCCTCATCAGCGGGGCGAGATGATGCGGGAGGTATCTATCCGGCTCGGTGACCTGGCTGACGAGATCGCCACCGTCGAGTGCTTTGACAATGGAAAGACACTGGAAAGAGGGTACGGCGATGTCGCCCTGACCCAGCGCTATCTGGACTATTACACTGGCATGGCCGACAAGCTGGAAGGACGCCAGATTCCGCTGGGCGAGGGGGTGCTCGACTACACCACCCATATGCCTTTCGGGGTCTCGGCTCAGATCGTGCCGTGGAACGGGCCACTTCCCGTGGGGGCTCGCTCCATCACCTGCGCGCTCCTTACGGGAAATACCGTCGTCCTCAAGTCACCGGAGGATTCCCCGCTGAGCCTGTTCCTGTTTGCCGAGGCGTGCGAGCGGGCAGGCGTTCCCAGGGGGGCCGTCAATATCATCTGCGGCTACGGGCATGACGCCGGCACCAGCCTGGTCGCGCATCGCGATATCGACCACATCGTCTTCACCGGTTCCGTCGAAACCGGCAGAAGCGTGCTGCGTGCCGCCTCGGAACGAATCATTCCGTGCATCATGGAACTGGGCGGCAAGTCGGGCGGGATCGTCTATCCGGATGCGGACCTGGAACAGGTGGCAAAAAGCGCTGCGCGGGGGATCTTCAATCATGCCGGACAGATCTGCTCGGCCGGCTCTCGCTTGATCGTGCACCGTTCGATCCATGACGACCTGGTGGCACGGCTCAAGGAAGCGGCCGAGACCCTTACCGTCGGCCCGGGCATCGACGGCTGCGACATGGGTCCCCTGATTTCCGCGCGGCAACTGGATCGGGTCGAGTCGCTCTGCCGTATCGGGGTCGCGGAAGGCGCGACACTGGTCACCGGAGGATCGCGCCTGGCCGGCATGCCGGGACATTTCATGGCTCCCACCATCTTCACCCGGGTGCGTCACGAGATGCGGATCGCCCAGGAGGAGTTCTTCGGCCCGGTGATCGTGGTCCTCCCCTTCGACTCGCCAGAGGAGGCCATCGCCATTGCCAACGGCACCGACTACGGCCTGGCGGCCGGGGTCTACACAAACGACCTGAGGCTGGCCCACTGGACGGCCGACCGTCTGGTCGCCGGGCAGGTGTATGTCAATGAATGGTGGACGGGCGGGGTGGAGACGCCCTTCGGCGGCACCAAGCGCTCCGGGTATGGCCGGGAGAAGGGCCAGGAAGCCCTGCTCGGCTATGTGCAGACCAAGAATATCGGCATCCGGCTCTAGCCATGGCGGATCGCTTCGATTATGTCGTCATCGGTGCCGGAAGCGCCGGTTCTGTACTCGCCGGTCGGCTATCGGAATCGGACCGGGGCTCGATATGCGTGCTCGAGGCCGGCCCACCGGACCATCACCCGTCCATCCATGTTCCGGCCGCCGTGGTTTACGCCCTCGATAACCCCTGTATCAACTGGATGTACCGCACTGCTCCCAGCTGGGGAACGGGAGGGCGTTGCATCATTCAGTCGCGCGGCAAGACGCTTGGTGGGTCGGGGTCGATCAACGGACATATCTATACCCGAGGTCACCGCTCCGACTTCGACGGCTGGGCGGCGATGGGTAATCATGGCTGGAGCTATGCGGAGGTGCTGCCGTATTTCAAGCGCTGCGAACGCCGTATCGGCGACGGTGATGACCGCTACCGGGGACGAAACGGCCCCTTCACTATCACCGATATCGATCAGCCCGATCCACTCTGTGATGCCTTCATGGGCGGAGCGGAGTTACTCGGCATTCCGCGCAATCCCGACTACAACGGTGCGTCACAGGAAGGCATCGCCTACGTCCAGCGCAGCATTCATCGGGGGCGCCGGGTCAGTCCTGCACGGGCCTTCCTCTATCCTGCAATGAAGCGTGGCAACACCGAGGTACGCACACGGGCCCAAGTACTGCAGGTCCTCCTGGAGGACAATCGCGCCGTCGGTGTGCGCTACCACCAGGGCGGCCGTGACCATGTGGTACTCGCGAACAAGGAAGTAATACTCTGTGGTGGCGCCATCGCGTCGCCACACCTGCTACAGCTATCGGGCATCGGAGCCCGGGACCTGCTGCAGCACATCGGCGTTCCCCTGGTTCACGCCCTCCCCGGTGTCGGCGAAAATCTGCGCGATCACTATGCGGCAAGGATGGTGATGCGCATTCGCGGCATCGAAACCATCAACGAGCGCGTGCGCGGACTAAAGCTGGTGAGGGAAGTTGCCCGCTACGCCTTCACGCGGCGCGGTGCCCTGGCCCTGACCCCGACCCTGGTCTATTGCTTCTGGAATTCGGACCACGGCGATATCCAGGTCTCCTTCACGCCCGCCAGCTATCCGGCGGGCGTCTGGAGCGGGTTGGACAGGTTTCCCGGCGCGACCATCGCGTGCTGGCAGCAGAGGCCGGCCAGCAAGGGACATGTCCGCGCCCTATCGGCCGACCCCTTCGCACAGCCCGAGTTTCAGCCGAACTACCTGGCCGAGGAGGAGGATCGTCAAGCTCTACTTGCAGCCATGCGTCTTGGCCGCCAGTTAATCGGCAGCACCCCCTTCTCGCAATATGTCGAACAGGAGGTCTGGCCCGGCGAACGGGCCCAGAGCGATGCCGAACTACTCGACCATGCTCGCCACACCGGTAACACCACCTATCATCCGATCGGGACCTGCCGCATGGGGCCAGCGGCGCGCACGGACAGCGTGGTCGATGACCAGCTGCGGGTCCACGGTCTGCAGGGCCTGCGCGTGGCCGATGCCTCCATCATGCCGACGATGCCGGCGGCGAATACCAATGCGACCGCCCTGATGATCGGGGAAAAGGCGGCGGATATGATCCTAGGCAGGCGGCCGTTGGCGCCCGAGTTGGCGGGTGCTCCGCAGGATCCATCGTAATTCCTCGCCGCAATGCCGCCGAGCTTAGCGCTCGCGGTGGGTTTCCCGCCACTCCTCGGCGGCTTCCTCCACGCCGGGCTCCTGGTCGCGGGACAGCGCGGCACGGCGCTCGGCCTCCTCCTCGCGCACGTCATCGATCACCGCCATCAGGTCGTCGACTTCCACCAGCGAGGTGTCGTGGGCGAAGCAGCCGGTCAGCTCGCTGTCCGGATGCAGGTCGCCGGCTTCATAGAGGGCCCAGATCTCCTTGCCGTAGTCGGTGGCCAGCAACTCCGGGGCGAAGCGGCCGAAGTAGCGGCGCATGTTGTCGACATCACGCTCGAACATCGCCTCGGCGCTGTTGTTGCCGGCGGCATCCACCGCCTGGGGAAGGTCGATGATTACCGGGCCATCGGTGGAGAGCAGCACGTTGAACTCGGACAGATCGCCATGGATCAGGCCGGCACACAGCATGCGCACCACGTCATCGATTATCTTGGCATAATGGGTCCGGGCCTCCTCGGCCGTGAGGGTCACGTCATCCAGCCGTGGGGCGGTCAGGCCCTCGGCATCGGTGATCATCTCCATGAGCAGCACACCATCGACGAAGCCGTGGGGCTGGGGAACCCGCACGTTCGCCGCCGCCAGGCGATAGAGGGCATCGACCTCGGCATTGAGCCAGGCCTGCTCGTGTTCCTTCTGGCCATAGCGGGACTTCTTGGCCATCGCCCGGCCCTGGCGGCTGTTGCGGACCTTGCGTCCCTCCTGGTACTGCACGGCTTGCTTGAAGCTGCGTTGCTTGGCCTCCTTGAAGACCTTGGCACAGCGCAGTTCATCGCCGCAACGCACCACGAAGACCTGGGCTTCCTTGCCGCTCATCAGTTGACTGACGACCTCGTCGATCATGCCGTCATCGATCAGTGGTTGTAATCGTTTGGGTATCTTCATAGGTCCTTTGATGATCAATCAGCGTGAGACACGCCGGGCGCGAAACGATCGCCCCTTGAGTTTTCCCGCGCCCAGCTGGTCCAGCGCGGCCGCCGCGACATCGCGTTGCACGGCGACAAAGGCACTGCGTTCCAGCACCTTGATCCTGCCGACCTGGTCACCGGCAATGCCGCCATCGCCTGTCAGGGCTCCAAGGATATCACCAGGGCGAACCTTCTGCTTCCTGCCGCCATCGAGCTGGAGCGTGACCATGGCCGGCCGCAGGGGTCGGGCATCCAGGCCTCGCCCGGAGGGAAGCGGTTCCAGCTCCAGGATCTCGCCGAGCAACTCGCCCAGCGCCTCGAGGCGATAGCCCTCCGACTCACCCACCAGGGTAAATGCCTGACCGGAGCGCCCCGCCCGGCCGGTACGCCCGATGCGATGGACATGCGCCTCGAGCTCGCGAGCGATCCGGTAATTGAAGACCACATCCAGCGCCTCGATATCCAGCCCCCGTGCCGCCACGTCGGTGGCGACCAGGATCGAGACACTGCGATTGGTAAAGAGCTCGAGGATACGGTCGCGGTCGCGCTGCTCGAGATCACCATTCAGGGCCAGGGCGCTGAAGCCGGCATCATTCAGGGCGTCGGCGATCTCCAGTGTCTCCTGCCGGGTATTGCAGAACCTGTCTCTTATACACATCT
>JAGXGN010000145.1 GCA_024636705.1 Halomonas sp. | reverse complement strand
CCTCGCGCTTGAGCGCCAGCAGGAAGAGCTCCATCAAGGCACTGATCTCGGCCTTGGGCCGCTTCCAGTTCTCGCTGGAGAAGGCGAAGAGCGTCAAGGTCTCGATGCCCTGCTCAGCGGCACGGCGAATGACGGCGCGAACGGCCTCGACACCGGCATGGTGCCCCCGGACACCCGACATCCCTCGCGCCCTGGCCCAGCGATTGTTGCCATCCATGATGATGGCTACATGGCGGGGAAAGGCGCCCGACGGAAGGGGATCCGCACCGTGCGGAGAAGGCGACTCGGGTGGCTGCGGTGACGACATGGTGTCTCGCATGGGGGGTGTACCGGCATCGGGCGGGGCGGTTGCCCTCGGACCTGCATCAGGTATCCTCAGACCTGCATCAGGTCGTGTTCCTTGGATTCCAGCGCCTTGTCGATCTCGGCGATGATCTGATCGGTCAATTTCTGGACCGCATCCTCGGCCTGGTGATGCTCGTCCTCGCTGATTTCCTTCTCCTTGAGCAAGGACTTGATATCGCCATTGGCGTCGCGTCGCACATTGCGCACCGCGACTCGCGCATGCTCCGCCTCACTGCGCGCCTGCTTGATGTAGCCCTTACGGGTATCCTCGGTCAACATCGGCATCGGCACACGGATCACATTGCCGGCGCTTGCCGGGTTCAGCCCCAGATCGGCCGTCATGATGGCCTTCTCGATCTTGCCCACCATCCCCTGTTCCCAGGGAACCACCGCAAGGGTGCGAGCATCCTCGACGTTCACCGAGGCCACCTGCTGGATCGGCACCTGAGCCCCGTAATAGTCCACGGTAACGGCGTCGAGGATGCTGGGGTGTGCCCGTCCGGTGCGGATCTTGTTGAAGTTGCCATGAAGGGCCTCGAGGCTCTTCTTCATCCGGGACTGCGCATCCTTCTTGATGTCATTGATCACGTTATCAACCTCTGTCTATCAGCGTGCCTTCCTCGCCCCCGACCACCAGGTTAAGCAGGGCACCGGGTTTGTTCATGTTGAAGACCCGAACCGGCATGTCATGGTCCCGCACCAGGCAGATGGCGGTCAAATCCATGACGCCGAGCTTCTGTTCGATGGCGTCGTCATAGCTCAGCTGGTCGTATTTCACCGCATCGGCATGCTTGACCGGGTCCTTGTCATAGACGCCATCGACCTTGGTGGCCTTGATCACCACATCGGCATCGATCTCGATGCCGCGCAGGCAGGCCGCCGAATCGGTCGTGAAGAAGGGATTCCCGGTACCGGCGGAGAACAATACCACGTCCCCGGAGGTCAGGTAGCGAATCGCGGTTCGACGGTCATAGTGTTCGACGACACCGCTCATGGGAATCGCCGACATCACCCGCGAACGGATGTTGGAACGCTCCAGGGCATCACGCATGGCCAGGGCATTCATCACCGTGGCCAGCATGCCCATGTGGTCGCCGGTCACCCGGTCCATGCCGGCCTCGTTTAAGGCGGCACCCCGGAAGAGGTTGCCACCGCCGATGACGATACCGACCTGGACACCGATACCCACCAGTTGCCCGATCTCCAGGGCCATGCGATCCAGCACCTTGGGATCGATACCGAAATCATGCTCGCCCACCAGTGCCTCGCCGGACAGCTTCAGCAGGATACGCTTGTACTTCGACTTGTCCTGGCGGATCTTCTCGGTACGCAGCTTATCGGGGTGATCTGATGCGGGCATGGCAATCTCCTGGGGCTAGGGCAGTGGGGCATTCCGAGTAGGGAGTCAACCGCCGGATACGCGACGGCGTGCGCTTGCACGCACGCCATCGCCGCCCAGCGACTCAGACCTCAGCTACGCTTGGCCTGTTCCATCACTTCCTTGGCGAAGTCGACCTCTTCCTTCTCGATGCCTTCACCCACCTCGAAACGGGTGAAGCCGATCACCTCGCCGCCGGCGGACTTGACGAAGTCGGCAACGGACTGGTCCGGATTCTTGACGAAGGACTGCTCGGTCAGGCTGTTCTCGGCCAGGTACTTCTTCAGGCGGCCCTGGACCATCTTCTCGGCGATCTGCTCTGGCTTGCCGGCCATGTCCGGCTGGGCCAGGATGATCGCCTTCTCGGCGTCCAGCTGCTCCTGGGGCATGTCCTCGGGACGCGCCACGGCGGGATTGATGGCGGCCACGTGCATGGCGACATCTCGGGCCACCTCAGCGTTGCCGCCCTTGAGTACGGTCAGCACCCCGATGCGGTCACCGTGGACGTACTCGCCCACGAGATGGCCTTCACCGGCCTCGACCAGGGCACAACGGCGCACGTCGATGTTCTCGCCGATCTTCTGCACCAGTTGCTCACGGGCGGTCTCGAGTTCCCCTGCCATCACCGCAGCGACATCCTCGTTCCTGGCGGCGAAGAAGGCATCGGCGACATTGTCGGCGAAGGCCTTGAAATTGTCGTCGCGGGAAACGAAATCGGTCTCGGAATTGATCTCGACCATCACCCCGACGCGGCCATCCTCGGCCACGCGAGTGACGACGGCCCCCTCGGCGGCGGTACGGCCCGCCTTCTTGGCGGCCTTGAGGCCGGAATTCTTGCGCAGGTTCTCGATGGCGACCTCGATATCACCATCGGTCTCGGTGAGGGCTTTCTTGCACTCCATCATGCCGAGCCCGGTACGCTCGCGCAGTTCCTTGACCTGGGAGGCGCTGATAGCTGCCATGGGTATCACCTCTGAATGTGTCTGACTTGATGAACGTCATCCGGCCACGCCTGGCTGTCACGCCGGAAAATGCGGTTCCAGTGAGAAGAAAGGGGGCCAGGGCCCCCTTGTCACCTGGCCTCGAGCCATGTCGTGGCCAGATGGGCCGCCATCACTCGGCGGCGCTGTTACTTTCCTGGACGACCTCGTCGGTTACCTCGACGAACTCGTCCGGACGACCTTCCTTCGCGCGGCCGCAGGCATCGGCGATGGCCTGGACGTAGATCTGAATGGCGCGAATGGAATCGCCATTGCCGGGGATCACATAGTCGACACCATCGGGGTCGGAGTTGGTATCCACCACGCCGATGACCGGGATACCCAGCTTGTTGGCTTCGTTGATGGCGATGCGCTCGTGGTCGACGTCGATCACGAAGAGGGCATCGGGCAGTCCGGCCATTTCCTTGATACCGCCGATGGAGCGCTCGAGCTTGTCCTGCTCGCGGGTCGCCATCAGCACTTCTTTCTTGGTCAGCTTCTCGAAAGTGCCATCTTCGTGCATGGACTCGAGTTCGCGCAGACGCTTGATGGAGACGCGGATGGTCTTGTAGTTGGTCAGCATGCCGCCGAGCCAGCGGTGGTTGACGAAGGGCTGGCCGACGCGATTGGCCTCTTCCTTGATGATCTTGCTCGCGCTACGCTTGGTGCCGACGAACAGGATCTTGTTGTTGGCCGCGGCCATCTTCTCGACCACGCCGATGGCGTCGTTCAGGGCCGGCAGCGTATGTTCGAGGTTGATGATATGAATCTTGTTGCGGGCGCCGAAGATGAACTTGCTCATCTTCGGATTCCAGTACTTGGTCTGGTGACCGAAGTGGGCGCCTGCCTTGAGCAGGTCACGCATATTGACATGTGCCATGGATGACTCCTGGAAAATCGGGTTAGGCCTCCACGCACCCCATGGATCCGACCGCCGGACCACGTTGTGATCACGACAGCACCCGGGACCATGTGTCGGTGCGTGTGTGTATTTAAGGCGTTGCTTAGCGCATCACGCCGTCACGGCAACCGGGTGCGGTGTCGAGCACCGAAGTCGCAGTGATTGCAGGAAAGCGCGCAGCTTTATACCATGGATCCGCTCCCAGATGAAGTCGTCCGACCTCGTTCGCGCCAGGCTGATCCCCTAGGCTGATTCGCTGGAAGGTCCCGACGACCCCACCCCTGACCCGAGATTCCATGAACGTTCCCATCAAGACCCCCGACGAAATCGACAAGATGCGCGAGGCCGGCCGCCAGGCAGCCAGCGTCCTGGAGATGCTCGCCCCCCGGGTGCAGGCCGGCGTCAGCACCGGCGAACTCGACCGGCTGTGCCACGACTACATCGTGGACGAGCTCGGCTCCACACCGGCCCCTCTCGATTACCACGGTTTCCCCAAGTCGATCTGCACGTCCCTCAATCATGTGGTCTGCCACGGGATCCCCGATGACGCCAAGAAACTCAAGAAGGGCGACATCATGAACATCGACATCACCGTCAGGACCTCGGACGGCTACCATGGCGACAGCAGCATGATGTTCATCATCGGCGAGAGCATCCCGGGCGAACGACTCTGCCGCGTCACCCAGGAGTGCCTTTATCACAGCATCGCCCTGGTGAAACCCGGCGTACGCCTCTCCGAGCTGGCCCGGGCGATCCAGCAGCACGCCGAGACCAACGGCTACTCGGTGGTGCGCGATTTCTGTGGCCACGGCATCGGTGCCGGTTTCCACGAGGACCCCCAGATTCTCCACTACGACGGCTATGCCCCCGAGGCAGACATCGAACTGGCCGCCGGGATGTGCTTCACCATCGAGCCGATGATCAACCTGGGCGGCTACCAGACCAAGGTGCTGCGTGACGGCTGGACGGCCGTGACCCGCGACAAGAGCCTTTCCGCGCAGTGGGAGCACACCCTGCTGGTCACCGAGACCGGCGTCGAGGTCCTCACTGCCCGTGGCGATGAAGATCTCGCCTTCCTCGACCCTTGAGTCGCGTCTAAATGCTCCTCCACCACTATCGATTCTATCCCGACGAGACGCTGTTCGATGTCGAACGCTTTCGTCAGGAACTCACAGGGGCCCGCTCCCCCATTGCCCCCTTCAAGGCAGCCCTGCGCGGCATCCAGGCTTGCCTGGATGAGCGCTTCCGCGCCGGCGCCGACATTCGCGACCTGATCCACGGTCGCGCCTGGTGCCTCGACCAGCTGCTCGCGGTCGCCTGGGAACAGCACGACTGGCCGGACGACGGCGTGGCACTGCTGGCGGTGGGCGGTTACGGCCGCGGCGAGCTGCATCCGCACTCCGACGTGGACCTGATGCTGCTGCTCGAGCGAGACGACGACACGCCGTATCGCGAACCGCTCACGGCCTTCATCACCTTCCTCTGGGATATCGGCCTGGAAATCGGCCACAGCGTTCGCTCGCTGTCCGACTGCGTGCGTGAGGCCGAGGCCGACGTCACGGTGATCACCAACCTGCTGGAATCCCGCACCCTGGCCGGCCCCGAACCCATCCGCGAGGCGATGCAGGCCCGCCTGTCCAGCGACCGGCTCTGGCCGGCGGACCACTTCTTCGAGGCCAAGTGGCAGGAGCAGATCAAGCGCCACTATCGCTACAACAACACCGAGTTCCACCTGGAGCCGAACATCAAGAGCTCGCCGGGTGGACTGCGCGACATCCAGATGATCGGCTGGGTCGCCAAGCGCCAGTTCGGCACTCAGCGCTACGAGGACATCGTCGCCAACGGCTTCATGAACGATGCCGAGTTGCAGATCTTGAGTCAGGGCCAGGCCTTCCTGTGGCAGGTCCGCTATGCCCTGCACATGCTCACCGACCGTGCCGAGGACCGCCTGCTGTTCGACCACCAGGCCGCCATCGCCGAATTGTTCGGCTATCGTGACACCCCGGAACGCCTCGCCGTCGAGCAGTTCATGAAGCGATATTACCGCCATGTCACCGCCCTGGCGGGTCTCAACGACATGCTCCTGCAGCACTTCGACGAGGCGATCCTGCGCGCCGGCGAGGAACTCGCCACCGTCCCGCTCAACGAGCGCTTCGAGATTAAGGGCGGCTATATCCAGGCCCGCCGACGCAATGTCTTCCGCGAACGGCCCTCGGCACTGCTGGAACTCTTCCTGCTGATGGCGGAGCACCCGGAGATCGACGGCGTGCGCGCCGACACCATCCGCCTGATTCGCGACCATCGACACCAGATCGACGACCTCTATCGCGATGACGTCCGCCACCAGAGCCTGTTCATGGCCCTGCTGCGTTCCGGAGGCAATGTCGCTCGACAACTGCGGCGCATGAATCGCTATGGGGTTCTCGGCAAGTACCTGCCCGAATTCGGCCGGGCAGTGGGCCTGATGCAGCATGACCTTTTCCATATCTACACCGTCGATGCCCACACCCTGCGCCTGCTCAAGTTCATCCAGCACTTCCGAAAGCCCGAGGCCCGCGAGGAATTCCCGGTAGCCGCTACCCTGATTCACCAACTCCCCAAGCTGGAACTGCTGTGGATCGCCGGCCTCTTCCACGACATCGGCAAGGGCCGCGGCGGCGACCACTCCATTCTCGGCGCCCGGGACGTCGAGCGCTTCGCCGAGCGCCACGGCCTCTCCCCCCGGGATACTCGCCTGGTCAGCTGGCTGGTGGAGCATCACCTCTCGATGTCGATGATCGCCCAGAAGCGCGACATCACCGACCCAGACGTGATCGGTGACTTCGCCCGACTGGTCGGTGACGAAAACCGCCTGGACTACCTCTATGTCCTGACCGTGGCCGATATCACGGCGACCAACCCCACGCTGTGGAACGGCTGGCGGGCCTCCCTGCTTCGCCAGTTGCACACCGAGACCAAGCGCGCCCTGCGTCGGGGTCTGGAAAACCCGCTGGAACGCGACGACTGGGTGCGCGAGACACGCAACGAGGCCCATTCCCTGCTGGCCGTGGTGGGCGCCGACATGGCGTGCGTGGACCGTCTCTGGGAATCCCTGGGCGAGGACTATTTCCTGCAATACGCGCCCAGCGAGATTGTCTGGCAGACCCAGGGCATCCTGGACCACGGCGACTCGAACCTGCCCTTGATCCTGATCAACGCCCCCGTCGACGACATGGCCGAGGGAGGGACCAAGGTGTTCATCCATACCCGCTCGGTGAATGACCTCTTCGCCGCCACCTCGGCGGCCATGGAGCAGTTGGGCCTCTCCATCCACGACGCGCGAATCGCCACCTCGAGCAACGACTGGACCCTCAACACCTTCATCGTGCTCGACGATCACGGCCAGGCCATCCGTGACCCCGAACGCATCGAGGCAATCCGTCGCCACCTGGTGGAGGAACTGGATGACCCCGACGATTATCCCCAGATCGTGACGCGCCATACCTCGCGCAAGCTCAAGCACTTCCATGTGCCGACGCAGATCACCATCGAGCAGGACCCGGCCAACGACCGTACCCTGCTGGAACTCACGGCCCCGGACCGTCCCGGGCTACTGGCCAGGGTCGGGCGCATCTTCATGGAGGAAGACATCGCCCTCTCGGCGGCGAAGATCGCCACCCTGGGCGAGCGGGTCGAGGACGTCTTCTTCATCACCGACAGGGCGGGAAACCCGCTTACCGACCCGCAGCGCCAGCAACGACTCCGGGATCGCCTGATCGAGATGCTCGATATCTCCGGCTGAGTTTGATAATAGGAAGCCCATGAACCCCGATCTCGACGCCCTCAAGCCCTACCCCTTCGAGAGGCTCGCCGCCCTCAAGGCTGGCCTGATCCCGCCACGCGAACTCGACCACATTCCGCTGACCATCGGCGAACCCCAGCATCCCCCCTTCGAGGGGGCACTCGAGGCATTGGTGGCCCACCGTCATGCGCTGGGACGCTACCCGGCCACGGCCGGCATCCCCGCGTTGCGCCAGGCCATCGCCGACTGGGCCAGGCAACGCTTCGGGCTCGAGGCGCTCGATGCCGAACGCCAGGTGCTGCCCGTCAACGGCACCCGCGAGGCGCTGTTCGCCTTCGTCCAGGCGATGCTGGACCGCCACCGGCCCGCGAAGGTCGCGGCCCCCAACCCCTTCTACCAGATCTACGAAGGCGCCACCCTGCTTGCCGGCGGCCAACCGCTGTACCTCGACTGCACCGCCGGGAACGGCTTCCGGCCCGATCTCGACGCCGTTTCCGCCGAGACCTGGCGCCAGGTGCAGATCGTCTTCACCTGCTCTCCCGGCAATCCCACCGGTGCGGTGACCCCCATGGCCGAGTTTGAGAGGCTGATCGCCCTGGCCGACGAGCATGACTTCCTGATCGCCTCCGACGAGTGCTATTCGGAGCTCTATCTGGACGAAGCATCCCCACCACCGGGGCTTCTGGAAGCCTGTGCCCGACTTGGACGACACGACTTTCGACGCTGCCTGGTCTTTCATTCGCTCTCCAAGCGCTCCAACCTGCCGGGACTGCGCTCCGGTTTCGTGGCCGGCGATGCCGACCTGATCGCCCCGTTCAAGCGCTACCGGACCTATCACGGCTGCGCCATGTCGCTGCCCGTACAGCAGGCCTCGATCAGCGCCTGGCGGGACGAGGCCCATGTCAAGGCCAACCGTGATGCCTATCGCGCCAAGTTCGCCGCGGTGACGGACATCCTCGCGCCGGTGATGGACTTTGCGCCCCCCGAGGCGGGCTTCTACCTCTGGCCGGCCATCCCGGGCGGTGACGACGAGGACTTCGCCAGGGCCTTGTTCACGGAGCAGCATGTCAGCGTCCTGCCCGGGTCCTACATGGGCCGCGAGGGCCCCGATGGCAGCAACCCCGGGGCCGGGCGAGCACGACTGGCGCTGGTGGCGGACCTCGACGCCACGGTCGAGGCCGCTCGCCGAATCCAACGCTTCATCGCAAGGAGGTCGTGATGCTGACCCTATTCGTGATCAAGAACTGCGATACCTGCAGGAAGGCGATCAAGGCGCTGGATCACAAGGGTATTCCCTACCAGGTCCACGACCTGCGCGAGGACGGCCTCTCGGCCCCCCTGCTCGAGCATATCCTGGACAAGGTTCCGGTGATGGAGGCACTCAACCAGCGCAGCACCACCTGGCGACAGCTCGACGAGCAGCAGAAGGCCGATATCGACGCCAACTCGGCCCGAGAACTGATCCTGGCCCATCCCACCCTGCTCAAGCGCCCGCTGCTGGATACCGGCGAAGAGATCCGCATGGGCTACCGGGAAGGCGACTACGACGACATCATGGGCTGACGCCACGGCGTCGGCGACATCCCCTAACGACGAGGACCTCACATGCTGAGCTTTGCACTCGGAATCGGCACCCAGAATACCCAGGGCGACTGGCTGGACATCTACTACCCGGCACCGCTGCTCGACCCCGACGACGGCCTGATCGAGGCGGTCAAGCAGGTGCTGGACGTGCCTGAGGGTAACGCCGCGGTGAGCTTTCTGCCGGAACACTGCGGCGAGCTTGCTGGTGCCTTGAAGGCCGCCGGTCACCCGGAGCAGGCAGAACTCGCCGAGACCCTCGCCGCCAGCCGCCGACCGCTGGTGACCATGTTCCTGGCCGAGAACCTACCGCCCCAGAGCGCGCCGGAGGTGTACCTCAAGCTGCATCTGCTTTCGCATCGCCTGGTCAAGCCCCATGGTATGGATCTCACCGGCATGTTCGGCCTGCTGCGTAACATCGCCTGGTCAAGCGAGGGTCCCATCGACGTCCAGGAGCTGCCGGCTCGCCGTCTGCGGGCGCGTCTCGAGGGGCGCCCGCTCTCCGTGGATTGTGTCGACAAGTTCCCCAAGATGACCGACTACGTGGTGCCCGGCGGCATTCGCATCGCCGATACTGCCCGTGTACGCCTGGGGGCCTATCTCGGCGAGGGCACCACGGTGATGCACGAGGGCTTCGTCAACTTCAATGCCGGAACCGAAGGCCCGGGCATGATCGAGGGCCGCATCTCCGCCGGCGTCATGGTCGGCAAAGGCTCGGACCTGGGCGGTGGCTGCTCGACCATGGGCACCCTCTCCGGCGGCGGCAACATCGTCATCAAGGTCGGCGAGGGCTGCCTGATCGGTGCCAATGCCGGCATCGGCATTCCCCTGGGAGACCGCTGCACCGTGGAGGCCGGTCTCTACATCACCGCCGGCGCCAAGATCACCCTGCTCGACGACCAGGGCCAGGAGGTCAGGACCGTGGCCGCCCGCGAGCTGGCCAATCAGGACGATCTCCTGCTGCGCCGAAACTCGCAGAACGGGCGCATCGAGTGCCTGACCAACAAGAGCGCCATCGCCCTCAACGAGGCACTGCATGCACACAACTGAGGCCCTGTCTCCCACCCTCGAGCTGGCCTTCGAGCTGATCCGGCGGCCCTCGGTCACCCCGGACGACCTGGGCTGTCAGGCCCTGATGATCCAACGACTCGAGCGGCTGGGTTTCCGGGTGGAGCGACTGCCCTTCGGTGATGTGGACAACTTCTGGGCCACCCATGGCCACCACGGCCCTCTGCTGGCCTTCGCCGGCCATACCGACGTGGTACCCAGTGGCCCCCATGTACACTGGGCATATCCGCCTTTCGAGCCCTGTATCGACGATGAGGGAATGCTCAGGGGGAGAGGCGCCGCCGACATGAAGGGCAGCCTGGCGGCGATGATCACCGCCGTGGAACGCTTCGTTTCCGCCAGTCCCGAGCATCATGGACGCATCGGCTTCTTGATCACCTCCGACGAGGAGGGGCCGGCGGTGGATGGCACCCGCGCCGTGGTCGAACACCTACGCGAGACCCATGAACGACTGGACTACTGTATCGTCGGCGAGCCCTCCTCCACCTCGCGACTCGGCGACATGATCAAGAACGGCCGTCGCGGGTCCCTGGGTGGCGTGCTGCATATCAAGGGCATCCAGGGTCATGTGGCCTATCCCCATCTGTCCCGCAACCCCATCCACCAGGCGATGCCCGCCCTGGATGCTCTGGTGCGCGAGCACTGGGACGCGGGCAATGCCTTCTTCCCGGCCACCAGTTTCCAGGTCTCCAACATCCGTTCAGGCACCGGCGCCACCAATGTCATCCCCGGGGAGGTCGAGGTGGTCTTCAACCTCCGCTTCTCCACCGAGGTGACCCATGAGCAGTTGCAGCAACGCACCCAGGCGATCCTCGATGCCCATGGGCTGGAGTACCGGCTAGACTGGACACTGAACGGCGAGCCCTTCCTCACCGCCGAGGGCGAGCTCGTGGATGCCGCGGTGGCGGGGGTGGAAGCAGTGCTGGGCCAGCGTCCGCAGCTCTCCACCTCGGGGGGCACCTCGGATGGCCGCTTCATCGCCGCCCTGGGCAGCCAGGTCGTGGAACTCGGGCCACTCAATGCCAGCATCCATCAGGTCAACGAAAGGGTGCGTGCCAGCGACCTCGACGATCTGAGCCGGATCTACGAGGCGATACTCCAGCAGCTGTTCGCCAACGGCAGCGCTCGACCCTGAGGTTTCCCATGTCATCCTCTACCGACGATCCGACGCGATACCCCGATATCGAGATCTACCTGCCCAAGGTGCCCGTCGACGCACTCGACGGCTGGCTGACGGAGGCAATCGGCGCCGAGCCGCTGGTGCCTGCCGGCAAGCAGAAGTGGCGCACCCGAGGCCGGCACCAAGGGCGAGAAATCGCCGTGCTGCTGGTGGAGAAGGCCGCCGATGGCTTCGCCAGCCTCTGGTTCGACAGCCCCGACACGCCCTGGGCCACCGATCTGGCCTGTGCCCATGCCGCCGCCAACCGGCTCGGCTGCGAGGTCCGTTGTTCACTGGGGGGCTGGACACCCGGCGATGATCCGGACCGCTTCCTTCAGGTGCTGCCCGACGGCGGAGAACGCGAAATCGACTGGCCCGACGCCGAGCGATAGCGTGACAGCCCCGCCCGAAACCCGAGCCTGAAACGACAGCGCCCCGCACGAGGCGGGGCGCTGAGCATTTCGAGACGACCTTCCAACGCAGCATGGTCGAGCGCAGGCCGTTTTTCAGGTGATGACGGTGACGTCGTCGGCTTGAAGCCCCCGTTCATTCTGGATGATGTGATAACGCACCTTCTGGCCCTCTGCCAGGGTACGGTGTCCGCGTCCACGGATGGCACGGAAGTGCACGAAGACATCCTCTCCATCGTCGCGAGTGATGAAACCATACCCCTTGTTGACGTTGAACCACTTGACCTCGCCGATCTCGCGATCATCGTCCTCGACCTCGGCCAGGTTGACCAATTGCGGCGTCAGCGCATTGACCGCCAGGGTGGCGATCAGCAGCAACAGGAAGATGGCGAAGGCGGCGGCGACATAGACGGCGGCCACGCCTCCCAGCGCGAGACTGGCGAAGAGCTCGCGGGAGAGAACGCCACCGGTGAGATGGATGAAAAGGACAACCACCAGGGGAGCGGGCGCCGCCAGCAACAGACTGATGAAACCACAACGAACCACGACCTTTCGATTCATGAACTAAATGACTCTCTTGTAGGGATGAAGGAAATAAATTGACCATCGATGAGGTGTCACGATGAGCAGCGACACACAACGTAACGATTCTACCATGGGCGCGTCGTCCACGCCCGATGACTGGACGCGACGACTCGAGGCCCTGGAGAGCCGAATCGCCTTCCAGGAAGACTGGCAGGACACCCTGGATGACGCCATCGCCACCCAGGAGCGGCGGCTCACCCGGCTGGAGCGGATCAACGACCTGATGCAGGAGAAACTGCGCGACCAGCAGCGGGCGCTTCAGGAGACCGATGACACGGCGCCAGGGCCCGAAGACGAGGTGCCGCCGCACTACTAGCAACAAGCGCCGAGCGCTGTATCACAACTCGTCCAGATAACGCTCGGCGTCAAGCGCCGCCATGCAGCCGGTGCCGGCGGAGGTGACCGCCTGGCGGTAGACATGGTCCATGACGTCGCCGGCGGCGAACACTCCGGGAATGCTGGTGGCGGTGGCATTGCCGTCGAGGCCCGATGTCACCCGGATGTAGCCACCCTTCATCTCCAGTTGTCCCTCGAAGATGCCGGTGTTGGGGCTGTGGCCGATGGCGATGAACAGGCCGGGCGCGGTGATCTCCTTGGTGCTGCCATCCCGGGTGGACGTGAGCCTGACGCCGGTCACGCCGGAATTGTCGCCCAGCACCTCATCCAGGGTCTGGTTCCATTCCAGCACCACATTGCCGTTCTTGGCCTTCTCGAACAGCTTGTCCTGGAGGATCTTCTCGGCCCGCAGGCTGTCCCGTCGGTGCACCAGGGTCACCTTGGAGGCAATATTGGAGAGGTAGAGCGCCTCCTCCACGGCGGTGTTGCCACCCCCCACCACCACGACCTCCTGGTTGCGGTAGAAGAAACCATCGCAGGTGGCGCAGGCAGAGACGCCCTGGCCCATGAACGCCTGTTCGGAGTCGAGACCCAGGTAGCGCGCACTGGCACCCGTGGCGATGATCAGGGCGTCACAGGTGTAAGTACCGCTGTCGCCCTTGAGGGTGAAAGGCCTCTCGCGCAGGTCCACCTCGTTGATATGGTCGAAGTGCACCTCGGTGTCGAAACGCTCGGCATGGCGCTGCATGCGTTCCATCAGTTCGGGGCCCTGGACACCTTCGTCGTCGCCCGGCCAGTTATCCACATCGGTGGTGGTGGTCAACTGGCCACCGGCCTGGATGCCGGTGATCAGCAACGGCTTGAGATTGGCACGGGCCGCATAGACGGCCGCCGTATACCCGGCGGGGCCGGAACCCAGAATGATCAGGCGTTCGTGTCGGGCTTCGCTCATGGAGCACCTCGTTTGAATGGATGGGGCAACACAGGGGCGCTACAAGACGTCGTCATCTCGCCCCAGCGTCAACTGGACCGGCTCGTCCTCGTCGACGGGCAGGTCGATGCGTATCTGGATCGGCGCGCAACACCAGTGGCAATCTTCCCAGGTGACCTGGTCGCCCTGGGAGAGGTCGACCAGGAGGTCGAAGGCGGCGTCGCAATAGGGGCAGTGTACCACCCGGGATTGAAGATCTTCCTCGTTCACCACCGGCCTCCAAGGACTGCTTCCAAGACTATAAAACATCGAAATGGTGATCCTCGCGCCCCTTTTCAAGACCAAGGTCATGGAGCGGCGGTTGAAATCGCCAACTATCATTACCATGTTAAGACGATGCCACCAGGATGGTGACCCAGACCACCGCAAGTAAGGAGGACACCGATGAGTAACGCGTCCATTCCGGATACCCTGCAGACACTCGACGCCGGCGGCTCCACCTATCAGTACCACAGCCTGCCCAGGGCCGCCGAGGCATTCGGCAACATCGACCGCCTCCCCATGACCCTGAAGATCCTGCTCGAGAACCAGCTACGCTTCGCCGATGACGAGAGCGTTGCCGGCGAGGATATACAGGCGCTGGTGGATTGGCAGAGGCAGGGCCACTCCGACCGCGAGATCGGCTACCGGCCCGCCCGGGTGCTGATGCAGGACTTCACCGGTGTCCCCGGGGTCGTCGATCTGGCCTCCATGCGCGCCGCCGTGGAGACCCTCGGCGAGGACCCGGCTCGCATCAACCCCCTGTCGCCGGTCGACCTGGTCATCGATCACTCGGTGATGGTCGACAATTACGGCAACCCCTCGGCGTTCAAGGATAACGTCGCCATCGAGATGGAGCGCAACCGCGAGCGCTACGAGTTCCTGCGCTGGGGCCAGGAGGCCTTCGACAACTTCCGCGTGGTTCCGCCCGGCACAGGCATCTGTCACCAGGTCAATCTGGAGTATCTGGGCCAGACGGTGTGGACCAAGAAGCAGGATGGCGAGACCCTCGCCTACCCCGATACTCTGGTGGGAACCGACTCCCACACCACCATGATCAACGGCCTGGGCATCCTCGGCTGGGGCGTGGGGGGCATCGAGGCAGAGGCGGCCATGCTTGGTCAGCCGGTGTCGATGCTGATTCCCGAGGTGGTCGGCTTCAAGCTCAATGGCAAGCTCCGCGAGGGGATCACCGCCACCGACCTGGTACTGACCGTCACCCAGATGTTGCGTGAGAAGGGTGTCGTCGGCAAGTTCGTCGAATTCTATGGCGATGGCCTCAAGGACTTGCCGGTCGCCGACCGCGCCACCATCGCCAACATGGCCCCGGAGTACGGCGCCACCTGCGGCTTCTTCCCGGTCGACGACCAGACCCTGAACTATATGCGCCTCACGGGCCGCGACGAGGCACAACTCGCGCTGGTCGAGGCCTACAGCAAGGCCCAGGGACTCTGGCGCGAACCCGGTCATGAGCCGATCTTCACCGACACCCTCGCGCTGGACATGAACGAGGTCGTGGCCAGCATGGCCGGCCCCAAGCGTCCCCAGGATCGTGTGGCGCTGACGGACATCAAGTCCACCTTCGAACGGATCATGCAGGAAGAAGGCAACGATACGGCACCCCCGGAGGAGGATCGTCGCCTGACGTCCGAAGGCGGCCAGACAGCCGTGGGTGTCGAGGACAGCTACGAGCACCGTGGCAGCCAGGAGGTCACCGTCAACGGCGATGCCTTCAAGCTCAATCACGGCGCCGTGGTGATCGCCGCCATCACCTCCTGCACCAACACCTCCAACCCCAGCGTGATGATGGCCGCCGGCCTGCTGGCCCGCAAGGCTCGCGAGAAGGGCCTGACCACCAAGCCCTGGGTCAAGACCTCACTGGCACCGGGCTCCAAGGTGGTGACCGAGTACCTCAACGCGGGCGGCGTGCAGGACGATCTCAACGCCCTGGGCTTCAACCTGGTCGGCTACGGCTGCACCACCTGCATCGGCAACTCCGGCCCGCTGCACGAGCCCATCGAGAAGGCCATCGAGGAAGGCGATCTCACCGTGGCCTCGGTGCTGTCCGGCAACCGCAACTTCGAGGGACGCGTCCATCCCCTCACCAGGACCAACTGGCTGGCCTCACCGCCCCTGGTCGTCGCCTATGCCCTGGCCGGCAACATGCGCTGCGACTTGACCAGCGAGCCGCTGGGCACCGACCCCGATGGCAAGTCGGTATTCCTCAAGGATATCTGGCCAAGTCAGGCGGAAATCGCCGAGGCCGTGGAAAAGGTCAATACCGCGATGTTCCGCAAGGAATACGCCGAGGTCTTCGACGGCGATGACGTCTGGAAGGCCATCGACGTGCCCCAGAGCAAGGTCTATCAGTGGTCGAAGGACTCCACCTACATCCAGCACCCCCCCTTCTTCGAGGGCATGGGGCGAGAGCCGGCGATCGTCGAGGATGTCAGGGACGCTCGCGTCCTGGCCATGCTCGGTGACTCGGTGACCACCGACCACATCTCCCCCGCCGGTGCCATCAAGCCCGACAGCCCCGCCGGTCACTACCTGAAGGAACGCGGTGTCGAGCCGGTGGACTTCAACTCCTATGGCTCGCGCCGAGGTAACCACGAGGTCATGATGCGCGGCACCTTCGCCAACGTGCGCATCAAGAACGAGATGCTGGACGGTGTCGTCGGCGGCCTGACCCGTCACCTGCCCTCCGGCGAGCAGATGCCCATCTACGACGCGGCGATGAAATACCAGCAGGAAGGCACGCCCCTGGTGGTGGTGGCCGGCAAGGAATATGGTACCGGCTCCAGTCGTGACTGGGCCGCCAAGGGCACCCGGCTGCTCGGGGTCCGCGCGGTGCTCGCCGAATCCTACGAGCGCATCCACCGCTCCAATCTGATCGGCATGGGGGTGGTCCCGCTGCAGTTCCCCGAGGGCGAGAGCCGCAAGACCCTGGGCCTGACTGGCGACGAGACGATCTCCATCGAGGGGCTCAAAGACCTCACGCCGGGCGGCAGGGTCAAGGTGACCATCGCCAGCGACAAGGGCGAGAAGAAGCTCGAAGCGCTGTGCCGCATCGACACCGCCAACGAGCTGGAGTACTACCGCCATGGCGGCATCCTCCACTATGTGCTGCGCCGTATGATTGGGTCGGCCTGACAGGACCGCCTAGGTGGAGCGGCATGACCGCTAACACCAGGATGGTACCCTGAGCGAAAGGCCCCGCGGACACACCGACGGGGCCTTTTTCTGCTTATACGGCCTTTGTTTGGCCCGGCGCCTGGACTAGAACGACCGCCGCCGGTAGCGGCGATACTCCGGTGTCCAGTTGTTGCGTTCGATGGCGGCACGCAGCTTGGTGCCGTCGGTATTGAGGGCCACACCTTCCTGCTGGGCCTGGGCGGCCACATCGAAGGCGATCAGCTTGCTCAGTTCGCGGATCTGGGACAGGGGCGGCAGGAGGGCGCCTTCTCCCTCCTTGGCGATGGGCGCCTCCCGTGCCAGGGCCCGCGACGCCGACATCAGCATGGCGTCGGTGACGCGTCGCGCGCCACTGGCGAGAACACCCAGGCCGATCCCGGGGAAGATATAGGCATTGTTGCACTGGGCAATAGGGTAGCTTTTCCCCTGGTAGACCACCGGGGGGAAGGGACTGCCGGTGGCCACCAGGGCCTGACCATCGGTCCAGCGTATCACGTCCTCGGGCAGGGCCTCGGCTCGCGAGGTCGGGTTGGAGAGCGGCATGATCAGGGGGCGTTCGCAGCCGGCATGCATCGTCTTCACGACCTCCTCGGTGAAGATGCTGGGCATGCCGCAGACCCCGAGCAGTACGGTGGGCTTGAAATGCCGCACCACTTCCAACAGGGACTGGTTTTCCCAGTCGGCCACCATCTCGGGGTCGTGGGCCAGCTTACGCTGGAAGTCTCTCAACCAGGCCTGGTCGGTGGTGACCAGCCCGTCCCTGTCCACCATGCAGATCCGCGCTCGCGCCTCTCGCTCGGAAAGGCCCTCGATCTGCATGGCCAACACCACCTGTTCGGCGATGCCGCAGCCGGCGGAACCCGCCCCAACGAAGACCACCCGCTGCTGGGTGATACTCTCCTCGCGGGCCTCGCAGGCAGCCATCAAGGTACCGACACAGATCGAGGCCGTGCCTTGGATATCGTCGTTGAAGCAACAGAGCTGGTCACGATAACGTTCGAGGAGCGGCAGGGCATTGGCCTGGGCGAAGTCCTCGAACTGCAGCAGCACACTCGGCCAGCGCCGCTTGACGGCATCGACGAAGGTCTCGAGGAAGATGTCATATTCCTTCTGGGAGACGCGCGGATGGCGCCACCCCATGTACATGGGGTCATCCAGCAGGGCCTGGTTGTTGGTGCCCACGTCGAGTGTGATCGGCAGGGTATTGGCGGGACTGATGCCGCCACAGGCGGTATACAGGGACAACTTGCCGATGGGGATGCCCATGCCACCGATTCCCTGATCGCCGAGGCCGAGAATCCGCTCACCGTCGGTGACTACGATGACCTTGACCCGGTCCTTGGTGGCGCTGCGCAGGATATCGTCCATCCGGTCCCGGTCGGGATAGCAAATGAAGAGCCCGCGGTGATTGCGGTAGATGTTGGAGAATTCCTCACAGGCCTGGCCTACCGTTGGGGTGTAGATGATCGGCAGCATCTCCTCGAGATGCTCGGTGACCAGCCGGAAGAACAGCGTCTCGTTGTCATCCTGGATGGCACGCAGGTAGATATGGCGATCCAGGGCATCCTGGTGCTGGGAATACTGCCGGTAGGCCCGCTCGACCTGCTCCTCGATGGTTTCCACGTTATGTGGCAGCAAGCCGATCAGGTTGAACTCGATGCGTTCCTCCAGGGTAAAGGCGCTGCCCTTGTTTAGGAGCGGCATCTCGAGCAAGGGTGGGCCGGCGTAGGGAATATACAGAGGACGTTTCTTGTCGTTGGTCATTGCAGGTCTCGTTCAGTGACTGGAATGGGCCGGTGACACTCTGGACGGCGTCTTGTCACCAACTCTAGCATGCCGACCTCGAGGGTGCCGCGGCACTTCATGCCGGGACCCCGGGGGGGGGCTGAACCCGGCTCACACGAAAGCGCCCAGTCCCGTTGCCTGGCGCAGACGGTCCATCAAGGGCACCGCCTCGGCTCGGGCGCGCTCGGCGCCCTTGATCAGCACCTCCTCAATATGCCCCGGGTCCTCCATCAGCGCCTGATAGCGTTCGCGTGGCTCGCGCAGCTGCTCGTTGAGCAGTTCGAAGACACGGTTCTTGGCCTCGCCCCAGCCGATGCCGTTGGCGTACTCGGCGCGCATGGCCTCGGTCTCGTCGGCCGTGGCGAAGGCCGAGTAGATCTGGAAGAGGGTGCAGGTCGCCGGGTCCTTGGGCTCGCCGGGCTCAAGGGAGTTGGTCTTGATCTTGCGGACCAGCTTCAGGAGCTTCTTCTCGGAGACGAATAGCGGGATGGTGTTGTGATAGCTCTTGGACATCTTGCGGCCATCCAGGCCATTGAGGACCTCTACTCTCTCATCTACCACCGCCTCGGGCTGGGTGAAGTACTGCCCCCTGTAGAGATGGTTGAAGCGTCCGGCGATGTCGCGGGCCATCTCGATGTGCTGAATCTGATCGCGGCCCACCGGCACCTTCTGGGCGTTGAACATCAACATGTCGGCGGCCATCAGCACCGGATAGCCGAAAAGCCCCATGGTGATGCCCTTGTCCGGGTCCTGGTTGCCGGCGGCCTCGTTCTCGGCCACCGCCGCCTTGTAGGCATGGGCGCGGTTCATCAGTCCCTTGGCGCAGACGCAGGAGAGCATCCAGGTGAGCTCTGGGATCTCCGGCACGTCCGACTGGCGGTAGAAGATGGCGTTGTCGGTATTCAGGCCCAGCGCCAGCCAGGTGGCGGCGATTTCCAGGCGCGATTCCCGCACTTGCTGCGGGTCCTGGCACTTGATCAGCGCATGCAGGTCGGCGAGGAAGTAGTAGGACTGGACGTTGGGGTCCTGGCTCGCGGCGATGGCAGGCTTGATCGCCCCCACGTAGTTGCCCAAGTGGGGCGTGCCGGTGGTGGTGATACCGGTGAGAACACGTGTCTTCTCGGAAGCTGCACTCATGGAAAGCGGACCCTGCTGTCGGAAATGCCCGCTATGGTAACGCCAAGGCCCGGACAAGGCGACCGGGCCTCAACGTTTGACCGAGCGATTACAGATAGCGGCACCGCTCATGCTTATTCCAATAAATTGGCCAGGTCGAAGTATTCCAGACCGAAGGCATCGGCTACCGCAGCGTAGGTCACCTGGCCGCCATGGACATTGAGGCCCGCGGCGAAGTGCGCGTCGTCGGCCAACGCTTGCTGCCAGCCCTTGTCGGCAAGCCCGATCACGAACGGCAGGGTGGCGTTGGTCAGTGCCTGGGTCGAAGTGCGTGCCACGGCACCCGGCATGTTGGCCACACAGTAATGCACGATACCATCGACGATATAGGTGGGCTCGGCATGAGTGGTTGCCTTGCTGGTCTCGAAACAGCCACCCTGGTCGATGGCCACGTCTACGAGCACGCTGCCAGGCTGCATCTCGGCGAGCATCTCGCGGGTGATCAACTTGGGTGCGGCGGCGCCGGGGATTAGCACTGCACCGACGATCAAGTCGCACTCGCGCACCGCTTCGTCGATGGCATCGGCAGTTGAGAAGAGGGTCTTCATGCGGCCCTGATAGCGGTCATCCAGGGTCTCGAGGCGCGGGATCGACTTGTCGAGCACCGTGACCTCGGCACCCAGGCCCAGTGCCATGCGTGCGGCGTTCTCGCCCACTACGCCGCCACCGATCACCGCCACCTTGGCAGGTGCCACGCCGGGGACCCCCGGCAGCAATACACCGGCGCCCCCTTGGGCTTTCTCCAGGCTGTGGGCGCCGGCCTGGATGGCCATGCGACCGGCCACTGTGCTCATGGGTGCCAGCAGCGGGAGGCCACCCTGTCGGTCAGTGATGGTCTCGTAGGCGATGCAAGTGGCACCACTGTCAATCAGGCCACGCGTGAGGTTTTCCTCGGCGGCCAGGTGCAGGTAGGTAAACAGTGTCTGGCCGCGAGAAAGACGGGCGACTTCTTCAGCCTGGGGCTCCTTGACCTTGAGGATCAGCTCGGCGCCCTCCCAGACCTCGGCCACATCGGCCTCGAGGCGTGCACCGGCAGCCTCGAAGGCGGCATCGGTGAAGCCGGCACCCTCGCCGGCCCCGGCCTGAACGGTGACCTGGTGACCATGGGCGACTAATTCCCTGGCGCCGGTGGGCGTCAGGGCAACACGATATTCGTGGTTCTTGATTTCCTTGGGAACGGCGATCTGCATGGGACTGGGCTCCGGGCGACTGGGTGCGATGGGTTTCCCGTGCATTACAGCACAGGCAGTTCATCCATAAAGACGCCAGCAGGGATAACGGAAATAATCTTACTACCAAGCTTTTATTGCCGAAATTTCCTCTGCTTATTCCCCGGAATGCAGAAAAGCCTGAGCCTCGCTCAGGGCCGAGGGTGCTCGCAGCGCCAGCAGGTATCGAAGACCCCCTCGAGTTGCTCCCCGCAGCCCGGGCAGGTCCAGTCCGGCCGGTCATTCCTCCCCTCCAGGGCATCGCGGATCAGCACCACGGCACGCTCACGATTGTGGCGTGCCACCCAGACCTCGGGCTCACACTCCCCCAGGGGCAACTCGCCCGCCCCGCCGCCCAGCGTCATGTTGCGAAGCTCGGCAGGAATGCCGGCGGCGGTGATGACGTTGTGGGCATGGCTGACCAGCAACGCATTGGAATGGGCGAAGACACGAACATAACCGGGCGTCATGGCAGGCTCAGTCCCTGAACACGCGGACGCCCAGGGCCTTCAGGTAGGACGTCTCGGGAATCGCCGGGTGAATCGGATGATCCGGGCCCTGATGGCCCTGGAAGAGGATCTGGCCCTGGCGGTCCTGGTGACGCACCGCCCCGCGCACCACGTCCACCAGGCGCTCCGGGGCCAGGTGCATGGAACAGGAGGCCGAGAGCAGCAGGCCGTCGCGCCCCAGCAGGCGCATCGCCTCGCGGTTGAGCTTGCCGTAGGCACGCTCGCCGTTGGGGATATCCTTGCGCTTGCGAATGAAGGCGGGCGGGTCGAGGATCACCACGTCGAACTCCTCGCCCTCGGCCTTCAGCGCCGCCAGTACCTCGAAGGCGTCTCCCTCGCCTACCGCCACCTGCTCATGCAGGCCGTTGAGGGCGGCATTCTCGGCGACCCCCGCCAGGGCCGCGCCTGACGAATCCACGCAGAGCACTTCACTGGCGCCGTTGGCGGCGGCCTGAACGCCCCAGCCACCCACATAGCTGAACAGGTCCAGTACCCGCTTGCCGGCCACCAGGCCATTGAGCCAGGCACGATTGACGCGGTGGTCATAGAACCAGCCGGTCTTCTGGCCGTCGAGCACCGGGGCCGCGAAGCGCACGCCGTTCTCCTCCAGCAGCACCAGGTCGGGAAGCTCGCCCTTGACCACCTCGATACTGGCTTCGAGACCCTCCTGGCGACGCCCGCTGGTGTCATTGCGAAACACCACGACTGCCGGTGAAAGCACCTTGTCCAGGGCGTCGAGGAGTTCCTCGGCGACCGCCTGCATGCCGGCGGTGTTGAGCTGAACGACGAGGACATCGTCGTAACGGTCGATCACCAGTCCCGGCAGCAGGTCGCCCTCGCCGTGCACCAGGCGGTAGAAGGGCTTGCCGAAGAGCCGCTGACGCAGCGCGAGTGCCTGGTTCAGACGGTGCACCAGCAGTGAGCGGTCGAGCCCCTGCGTCGGGTCCCGGGAGACCAGGCGGGCGCAGATCAGTGAGTGCGGATTGACATAGGCCACGCCCATGGCCTTGCCATTAGCGGCCTCCACTATCACTTGCGACCCGACCTCGAGGCTCTTGAACGGCGTGACCTCGGTGTCGATCTCGTTGGAATAGAGCCACAGGTGGCCGGCCTTGAGGCGACGGTCGGCGTTCTTCTTTAGGCGCAGGGATTGCAGGGTCATCTTGAATCTCGCTGGGTAAGGGGGAGGATAACCGTTCAGGTCTGGCAACAGGCACAGAAGACGCTGGCCCGCTGGCCGAGGGTCACCAGGCGGAGTTCGACGCCGCAGCGGCGGCAAGGCTGGTGGTGGCGGCCATAGACGTTGAGGCGCTGCTTGAAATAGCCGGGCTCGCCGGTACCGCCGACGAAGTCGCGCAGGGTGGTGCCGCCCTGGGTGATGGCAGCCACCAGCACCTCCTTGGCGGCGGCAGCTAGGCGATCATAGCGCTCGGCCGAGATGCGCCCGGCCGCGCGGCGCGGGTCGATGCCGGCCAGGAAGAGCGCCTCGGCGGCATAGATGTTACCCACCCCGACCACCACGGCGTTGTCCATCAGGAAGGGTTTTACTGCCAGGCGACGCCCCCGGGACAGCGAATACAGCCGTTGCCCATCGAAGGCCGCCGAGAGCGGCTCCGGCCCCAGCCGTGCCAGACGTCGATCCTGCTCGACGCTGCCGGCCAGCCAGTCGACGAAGCCGAAGCGGCGCGGGTCGTGATAGCGAAGCATGGCGCCGTTATCGAGTACCAGGTCGATATGGTCGTGCTTCTTCGGCAGCTCGCCGATCCGCGCGATGCGCAGGCTACCCGACATGCCCAGGTGCCAGAGCAGCGTCATCGCCTCGGCCCCTTCCAGGGAAAACAGCAGGTACTTGGCGCGCCGGCGGATCTCGAGGACCCGGGCACCCACTAGCCGGTCGACGAGATCCGCCGGCACCGGCACGCGCAGCCGCGTCTGGCGCACGATGACCTCGGTGATCTCGCGACCCTCCAGATGGGGGGCGATACCGCGCCGGGTGGTCTCGACTTCGGGAAGCTCGGGCATGGGTGGCTCGCATAACGCCTGAACCCGACGCAAGGCCGGGTTCAGAGGGACAGGCATCTACCTGCGGTGGAAGCGATCGGGTGTTACTTGATCTTGGCTTCCTTGTACATCACGTGCTTGCGGACGACCGGATCGAATTTCTTGAACTCGAGCTTGTCCGGGGTGTTCCGCTTGTTCTTGTCGGTGGTGTAGAAATGGCCGGTCCCGGCACTGGACACCATCTTGATTCTGTCACGCATGATTGCAGTCTCCCTGGATGAAACCCTTAGATGGCGTCGCCGCGCTTGCGAATATCGCCGAGCACCGCCTCGATGCCCTTCTTGTCGATGATGCGCATCCCCTTGGAGGAGACACGCAGCTTGACGAAGCGATTCTCCGACTGCACCCAGAAACGGTGGCTGTGAAGATTCGGCAAGAAACGACGACGGGTCTTGCGCTGGGAGTGTGAGACGTTGTTACCAGTCACCGGGCGCTTGCCGGTAACCTGACATACTTTGGACATTGGAGCCTCCAACCGCTGGCCAGATGTTCGATACCTGAGCCTGAGTGTTCAAACCTGTCGGGCAAACCGGAAGATCCCGCCGCATTTGACCCAAGGGAATTCAAAGGCTGCACTTTATACCAGAGAGCGGATGATCCGGCAAGTCTCGATGACCCCGATAGCGTCCAGGCTACAACCATCCCCGCTCGGCAAAGGACACCACCTCGCCGTCTCCCACCACGAAATGGTCCAGCACCCGTATCTCGAAAAGCCCCAGCGCCTCGCGCAACCGCTCTGTGATGCGGCGGTCGGCATCACTGGGTTCGGCGACACCCGAAGGATGGTTGTGGGCGAAGATCATCGCCCCGGCGCCCAGCTCCAGGGCGCGACGGGCCACCTCACGGGGGTATACCGAGGCGCTGTCGAGGGTACCGCGAAACAGCGACTCGAAGCGGATCACCCGGTGCTGACTATCGAGAAACAGCGCGGCGAACTCCTCGTGTCCCAGGTGACGAAGCTGCGAGGCGAGATAGGCGCGCACCAGGGAGGGCGAGGTCAGGGCATCGCCCCGAGCCAGCTGACTGGCCAGGTGTCGCCGCGAGAGTTCCAGGGTCGCCTGCAGTTGCACGTACTTGGCCATGCCCAGGCCATGACCGGCACAGAATCGCGCCTGATCCGCCTCCAGCAGCTGCCTCAGGCCACCGAAGGCCGAGAGCAGGTCCCGGGCCAGATCCACCGCCGAGCGGCCCTTCACGCCAACGCGCAGGAAGATCGCCAGCAATTCTGAATCGGACAGGGCCTCGGGGCCCAGCGCCAGCAGCTTTTCCCGGGGGCGCTCGCCCTCCGGCCAATCGCGGATCGCCATCTTCTCTGCCTCCCTGCCGTGGCCACACCGTGTTTTCCAGTGTAGCCACTCGGCACGCGTTGTGGTGGCTACGCAATACCGAACGCCAATGGTAAGGTAAACGCCTCGAGATCAGCTTGGATTCTGACCATGCCATCGCTTACCGGCCGCCGGATCCTGCTCGGCATCAGTGCCGGCATCGCCGCCTACAAGAGCGCCCAGCTCGCCCGCCTGCTCACCCAGGCCGGTGCCGAGGTGCGCGTGGTCATGACCGCGGGTGCCCAGGCCTTCATCACGCCCCTGACGCTGCAGGCCTTGACCGGTGAAGCGGTACGTACCTCGCTGCTGGACCCCGAGGCCGAGGCCGGCATGGGCCATATCGAACTGGCCCGCTGGGCCGACACCATCCTGATCGCCCCGGCCACGGCCGACCTCATGGCGCGCCTCGCCCAGGGCCTGGCAGACGACCTGCTGACCACCCTCTGCCTGGCGAGCGAGGCCGATAAGCTGATGGCCCCGGCCATGAACCAGGCCATGTGGCGCCATCCTGCCACGCAGCGCAACGCGGGCCAGCTGGCCGAGGACGGCTGGCAGTTGCTGGGGCCGGACAGCGGCGACCAGGCCTGCGGCGACGTGGGCCCCGGGCGCATGCTCGAGCCAGAGGCGATCCTGGCGGCATTGCTTTCTATGGCGCCCGCCTCACGGGAGGCCGACGGCCTGACCGTTACCATCACCGCCGGCCCTACCCGCGAGCCCCTGGATCCGGTGCGCTACCTCTCCAACCACAGCTCCGGCAAGATGGGCTTCGCCCTGGCTGCCGCCGCCGCGGCACTCGGCGCCCGGGTTCGCCTGATCAGCGGCCCGGTGACCCTGGCCACCCCGGCGGGGGTCGAGCGGTTCGACGTTCAGACGGCCCGGGAGATGCACGCGGCGGCACTGCGACTCGCCACCGACAGCGATATCTTCATCGGCTGCGCCGCCGTGGCCGATTACCGGGCCGAGACGGCTGCCGAACACAAGATCAAGAAAGTCGACGGCGAAGACGGCCTCACCCTGCGACTGGTCAAGAACCCCGATATCATCGCCAGCATCGCGGCGCACGACCCCTCAACGGAACGTCGCCCCTACGTGGTAGGCTTCGCCGCCGAGACACGCGACCTGGAGGCCCATGCCCGGGACAAGCTGACGCGCAAGAAACTCGACATGATCGTCGCCAACGACGTCTCCCGGGCCGAGCTCGGCTTCGGCACCGACGACAATGCGGCCCTGCTGCTCTGGCGGGATGGCGACGGCAAAGGCCATGAACACCTGGCCGCCCAGCCCAAATCGCAACTCGCCCTGGCGGTGATTCGCCGTGCCCTGGCCTGCCGGCAAGCCTACCTCGATGCCTGACCCCTCGACCCAGACCCTGGAACGCCTTCCGATGCCCGACACCGCCGATCTCGCTCCTTCCAAGCCGCGCCTCGCCGTCAAGCTCCTCGATCCACGCATGCGCGACGCCCTGCCCCACTATGCCACGGCGGGCTCCGCGGGCCTGGACCTGCGCGCCCTGCTCGACGCCCCCCTGACCCTGGCGCCCGGGCAGTGCGAGCTGGTGCGCACGGGGCTTGCCATCCACATCGCCGAGCCGGGGCTTGCCGGCATGATCCTGCCCCGCTCGGGGCTGGGCCACAAGCACGGCATCGTGCTCGGTAACCTGGTGGGGCTGATCGACTCCGATTACCAGGGCGAGCTGATGATCTCCACCTGGAACCGCGGCGACGCCCCCTTCACCATCGAGCCCTTCGAGCGACTCGCACAGTATGTGCTCGTTCCCGTGGTCCAGGCCGAGCTCGTACTGGTCGATGACTTCGACACCAGCCATCGGGGTGACGGCCAGCGTGGCACCGGTGGGTTTGGCAGCTCGGGACGACACTGAATGTCAGGGCTTAGATTTTGAGGGCTTAGACCTTCAGAACAGACCTTCAGGACTTAGACCTTCGGGACAAATACAAGGGATTGACCCATGACGCCAGACCCGCACCCGCCAGTACCGGCCTCCATCTTCCGCGCCTACGATATCCGCGGCATCGTCGACGACACCCTGACCGAGGCCGGTGTCGAGCAGATCGGCCGCGCCATCGGCAGCGAGGCCCGGTCGCACGGCGAGTCCACCCTGGTGGTGGCTCGCGACGGCCGCCTCTCCGGCCCGCGCCTGTTGGCGGCCCTGACCCGCGGCCTGCTGTCCTCGGGTTGCGATGTCGTCGATATCGGCATGGTCCCAACGCCGGTGCTCTACTTCGCCACCCACGTGCTCGAGGGCACCACCTCCGGGGTGATGGTCACCGGCAGCCACAACCCGCCGGACTACAACGGCTTCAAGATCGTGCTTGCCGGCGAAACGCTCTCGGGCGAGGCCATCACCGCGCTGCACACTCGCCTGACGAGCGGCGAGCTCACCGAGGGTCAGGGCAGCATGCGCCAGGAGGACCTGCGTGACGCCTACCTCACGCGCATCCTCGGCGACGTGACGCTCGCCCGGCCGCTCAAGGCGGTGGTGGACTGCGGCAACGGCGTGGCCGGCGAGCTCGGCCCAATGCTGGTCGAGCGGCTCGGCGCCGAGACTACTCCACTGTTCGCCGAGATCGACGGCACCTTCCCCAACCATCATCCGGACCCGGGCAAGCCCGAGAACCTCCAGGACCTGATTCGCACCGTCCAGGAGACCGGCGCCGATATCGGCCTGGCCTTCGACGGCGACGGCGACCGGCTCGGGGTGATCACCCCGAGCGGGGCGATGATCTACCCCGACCACCTGCTGATGGCCTTCGCCGAGGACATGCTGTCCCGCAACGAGGACGCCCGGGTGATCTTCGACGTCAAGTGCACCGGCAACCTGACCCGGGTGATCGAGGCGGCCGGCGGCACTCCCGAGATGTGGCGCACCGGCCACTCGCTGATCAAGGCGCGCATGAAGGAGACCGACGCCCTGCTGGCCGGCGAGATGAGTGGCCACATCTTCTTCAAGGAGCGCTGGTACGGCTTCGATGACGGCCTCTATGCCGCCGCCCGCCTGCTGGAGATCCTCTCCAGGCAGGGCGACGACGCCGACACCTTCTTCGCCCGCTACCCCCAGGACATCGGCACCCCGGAGATCAACATCACGGTGACCGACGAGACCAAGTTCGATCTGGTGGCCAGGCTGGCCAGGGAGGGGGACTTCGGCGAGGACGGCATCAAGACCACCCTGGACGGCATTCGCGTCGACTACCCGGATGGCTGGGGCCTGTGTCGCGCCTCCAACACCACACCGGTGCTGGTATTGCGCTTCGAGGGCAAGACCCAGGCGGCCCTGGATCGCATCCGCACACGCTTTTCCAAGGCCCTCCAGCAGGTGGCGCCGGAACTGGACACGGCCCTCTAGTCGCGCACGTTCGACAGCCACCGGAACGACAAGGAAACCCGAGCATGACCGAACAGACCCGCGACCCGCAACTGGTGGTGGAGATACTCTCCGAGGCACTGCCCTATATCCAGCGCTTCTCCGGCAAGACCGTGGTCGTGAAGTACGGCGGCAACGCGATGACCGAGGACACCCTGATCGACTCCTTCGCGCGCAACATCGTGCTGATGAAGGAGGTGGGTATCAATCCGGTAGTCATCCACGGCGGAGGGCCGCAGATCGGCGAGCTCCTCAAGAAGCTGAACATCGAGTCACGGTTCGTGGGGGGCATGCGGGTGACCGATGCCGAGACCATGGACGTGGTGGAGATGGTGCTCGGCGGCCTGGTCAACAAGGGCATCGTCAACCTGATCAACCAGTGCGGCGGAAAGGCGATCGGCCTGACCGGCAAGGACGGCGCCCAGATTCGCGCCCGCAAGCTTCAGGTGGAGCATCGGACACCGGACATGACCGTCCCCGAGATCATCGACATCGGTCACGTGGGCGAGGTCGAACACATCTCTACCGACCTCATCGAGATGCTCGCCGAACGCGACTTCATCCCGGTGATCGCCCCCATCGGCGTCGATGCCGCCGGCCAGAGCTACAACATCAATGCCGACCTGGTCGCCGGCAAGGTGGCCGAGGCCCTGGGTGCCGAGAAGCTGATGCTGCTGACCAATGTGGCCGGCCTGATGAACGCCGAGGAGGAAGTGCTAACGGGTCTCACCACGACCCAGGTGGATGCGCTGATCGCCGATGGCACCATCCATGGCGGCATGCTGCCGAAGATCCGCTGCGCGCTGGACGCAGTCAAGGGTGGCGTGAAGAGCGCCCACATCATCGACGGCCGGGTGCCTCATGCCGTCCTGCTGGAGATCTTCACCAACGCCGGCGTGGGCACCCTGATCACCGATCTCCCCCCGGAGGCCTGAGGGCGCCGGGCGCTCTACGCTACTAAGGCGTCGCCGATCTGCAGGCGGATCTTCTTCATGGCATTCTTCTCCAGCTGGCGGATGCGCTCGGCGGAGACGCCATAGACGTCAGCCAGATCATGGAGAGTTGCCTTCTTGTCGGAGAGCCAGCGACGCTGCAGGATGTCCCGCGAACGCTCGTCCAGTTCCTCCAGGGCCAGCTGCAGGCGACGGGTCGAATCGTCTTCCCAGTTGCTGTCCTCGAGCTGGGTGGCCGGGTCGGAAGCGTCATCGTCTAGGTAATGCACCGGGGACTGGTAGCCAGACTCGTCATCATCATTGGCCGGGGCATCGAAACCGGCATCGTGAGCGGAGAGACGCCCTTCCATCTCGCGCACCACCTCGGGCTTGACGTCGAGATCCTTGGCGATGGCATCGACCTCGTCATTGTTGAGCCAGGCCAGGCGCTTCTTGGCACCGCGCAGGTTGAAGAACAGCTTGCGCTGAGACTTGGTGGTGGCCACCTTGACGATACGCCAGTTGCGCAGCACGAACTCATGAATCTCGGCCTTGATCCAGTGCACGGCAAAGGACACCAGCCTGACCCCATGATTGGGATCGAAGCGCTTCACGGCCTTCATCAGGCCCACATTGCCTTCCTGGATCAGGTCCGCCTGGGGCAAGCCATAGCCGGAATAACTGCGGGCCACATGCACCACGAAGCGCAGGTGCGACAGCACCAGGCGACGCGCCGCCTCGAGATCCCCGTCATCATGGAGGCGGAAAGCCAGCTCCCGCTCCTCATCGGCGGTCAGCATCGGAATGCCGTTGACCGCCTGGATATACCCATTCAGATCATGACCCGGGGAGATTTGACCCACCGGCAGAAGACTTTTGTTCATAGGACCAGGTCGTCTCCTTAGAAGCCCAACGTACGATTCATGCTCGCTATCTCGCGCTCGATATCATACCAGGCAATTCAAAAAACATAATGATCGATACAAGTGACTGCCGAGTGTGACGGAAAAAAACGATGAAAGTTCCGAATCTGGACCGATACACCATGGATTCGGCCGACGTCACGCCTCAACGGGGCCGGATCTCCGCCAGGTGCCGCGTCACGGCAATCCAGGCACCCAACCAACTAAGTAGTGTACTACAGCCGACCAGGATTGCCGACCCATGCAGACCCAGTCGCGGCAGGCTGAAGCTGGCGCCATAGCTCGCCGCCAGGGCCGAGACCGGCGCCGAAAGCCAGCCGCTACCCAGGGTCAGGAGACCCCAGGCCAGCAGGCCGCCGCCCAGGCCATACCAGGCACCGCTGTAGAGAAAGGGGCGGCGCACGAAGGCATGGGTGGCGCCGATCAGGGTCACCACCTCGATCTCCTGTCGACGGCTCTCCACCGAGAGACGGATGGTGTTGCCGACCACCAGCAGGACCCCCAGGCCGAAGAGCACCACCAGCGCCAGGGTCACCCGTCGCCCCAGCTCCGCCAGGTAGCGCAGACGCTCTATCCACGCCAGGTCCAGACGCACCTCCCCGACCCCGGCGATAGCCTCGAGAGACCCCGCCAGGACCCGAACAACCTCGGGCGACGGGTCCTTAGGCTTGACCACTACACTCGCCGGCAGCGGGTTGTCCTCCAGCCGCCCCAGGGCATCGGACAGCCCCAGGGCCTGCTGGAATTCGGCCATCCCCTCGGCGGCGGTGATCAGTCGAGTCTGCGCCACCAGGTCATGGGCCGCCAGGGCCTCCTCGATTCGTCCTGCCTCGGCCTCGGAGGTGCCGTTCTCGAGATAGACGGTGAGGGTCGCGCTCTCTTCCAGCTCGGCATCCAGCAGGCGAGCGCCGTCGAGGGTCAACCAGAGCGCCGCAGGAAGCACCAGTGCAATGGCGATAGCCAGCATGGTGAGCAGGCTGGCCACGGGGTGGCGCAGCAGTCGACGGGCACTGTCCAGGGACATGGCGCGATGGTGACGAACCCAGCTGAGCAGCCGACTGCGTGGCCGGGCGCCGTGTGCTCGAGCGCCCCGGGAAGGCCTTGAGGAGTCAGGGCTCACGCGGCCTCCTCGTCACTCACCAGGCGCCCATCACGCAGCCCCAGCACCCGATGCCGGAGGCGCGCGATCAGGCTGAGGTCGTGGCTGGCGATCATCACCGTGGTCCCAATGCGATTGAAGTCCTCGAACAGCCCCATGATGTCGGCGGATAACTGCGGGTCAAGGTTCCCGGTCGGTTCATCGGCCAGCAACAGGGACGGCTTGTGCACTACGGCCCGGGCGATGCCGACCCGTTGCTGCTCGCCGCCGGAAAGCTCGATGGGCAGGGCCTTCTCGCGGTGCAGCAGACCCACCTTGTCCAGCGCCGCCCTCACCCGGCGGGCGGCTTCGTGGGGCTCGACACCCTGTATCTCCAGCGGCAGGGCCACGTTGTGGAAGATGGAGCGATCGAAGAGCAGTTGATGATCCTGGAAGACCACGCCGATCTGGCGACGATAGAAGGGAATCTGGCTGACGTGAAGGCGGTCGATGTCGTGGCCCGCCACCAGGATTCGTCCGCGACTGGGCCTTTCCAGGCGCATGACCAGGCGCAGCAGTGAGCTCTTGCCGGCCCCGGAGTGGCCGGTGAGGAAGACCATTTCGCCACGCCGAACACGGAAGTCGATGTTGGCGAGCGCCTCGAAACGCCCGCCATAGCGCTTGCCGACATGCTCGAAGGCGATCATGCAGGCTCGTTGTCCCGGGTCGGCGCATCGAACAGGGCATCGACGAAGTCACGCGCCACGAAGGGTCGCAGGTCATCCAGGGATTCGCCGACCCCGATGAAGCGGATCGGCGTACCCAGTTGCTTGGCCAGGGCGAAGATGATGCCGCCCTTGGCGGTACCGTCGAGCTTGGTCAGGGTGATGCCGGTGACCGGGACCGCCTCGTTGAAGGTACTGGCCTGGGAGATCGCGTTCTGGCCGGTCCCCGCATCCAGCACCAGCATCACCTCGTGGGGCACGCCGGCATCGAGCTTGCCCATCACCCGATGGACCTTCTTGAGCTCCTCCATGAGATGGCCCTTGTTGTGCAAGCGACCGGCCGTATCGGCAAGCAGGACATCGATCTTGCGGGCCTTGGCGGCCGCCAGGGCATCATAGATCACCGAGGCGCTGTCGGCCCCGGTATGCTGGGCGATCACCGGGACGTCATTGCGCTCTCCCCACACCCTGAGCTGCTCCACGGCGGCGGCACGGAAGGTATCGCCGGCGGCCAGCATCACGCTGCGCCCTTCCCGCTGGAATCGCTGGGTCAGCTTGCCGATGGTGGTGGTCTTGCCCACACCATTGACACCGACCACCAGGATGACGAAGGGACCCTCGCCCGGCGGCGGCATGTCCAGGGGGCGGACGACCGGTTCGAGCATGGTGGTGAGCTCTTCCTGGAGGGCCGTCAACAGTGCCTGGGGATCCTTGAGCTCCTTGCGGGAGACCCGCTCGGTGAGACGATCGATGATTTCGGTGGTGGCCTCGATCCCCACATCCGCCATCAACAACTGAGTCTCGAGTTCCTCGATGAGATCGTCGTCGATCTGCTTCTTGCCGAGGAAGAGGCCGGAGAGCCCCTCGCCGAGGTTGGCGCGTGTCTTGCCGAGCCCGGCCCACATGCGTGACAGCCATCCCGACGGCGAATCGCCTTGCGTCACGGCCTTCGGCTTCTCCTGAAGTGCCGGCCGGGGGGGCGTCTGCTCGACAGTGGGCGCCGGGGTCGAATCCTGCGCTGCCTCATCCGGCGCCGGTTCACCTTGGGCCGGTTGCTGGTCCCGAGTCAGCGGATCGCTCGGGCGCTCCTTGTCCTGGCCCTGGTCCTCGGCTTTCCCGGGGCCGTTCTGCGGTTTGCGCTTGAAAAAACCCAACATGGAGTGAACCCGCCTCGAGGGTGAATATATGCCCCATCCTACCACCCCGGCCGATGACTGTGGACACGCCCGCCGTTACAATCCCTGCATGCCACGTCGTCCGACACGCCCCTCCCGTCGCCCCGCCCCCACCGCCCGAAAGGGCCAGGGGCGACTGCGCCTGATCGGCGGTGAATATCGACGACGGCTGCTGCCGGTGCTAGACATGCCGGGCCTGAGGCCCACGCCGGACCGGGTTCGCGAGACCCTGTTCAACTGGCTCGTCGCCGACCTGCCCGGGGCGCGGGTCCTGGATCTCTTCGCCGGCACCGGCGCCCTGGGGCTCGAGGCCCTTTCCCGAGGGGCCCGGGCCGCCTGCTTCGTGGAGCGGGATGCCGCTGTCGCCCGGACCCTCGAAGACAATCTGGTCACCCTGGGGGCGCACAACAGGGCCGCTGTCATGACCACCGATGCCCTGGCCTTCCTGTCGAGCGCCCCATCGCCCTTCACCCTGGCCTTCCTCGACCCCCCCTTCCACCAGGGACTGGCCGGCCCCTGTTGTGCCGCCCTGGAGGCCGGATGGCTCAGCGACGACGCCGTTATCTATCTGGAAACCGAGTCCGCCATCGTCCCCGAGGTACCGGCCAACTGGGCACTCCACCGGGAGGTGCGGGCCGGTGAAAGCCAGGGGCGCCTCTACCGTCGCTTGCCAGCCGAACCATCTCTGGCCGAGTCATCCGACGGCGACGCTTGCTGAGGTCACGGCTCGGCGCTACGCTGCCCGCTGACCCAACCATCGGGCCTGCCAGGCACCGGATTGCATTCAGGAGAACAGGATGAGCAGCGAACTCTTCAATCGGCTCGAACAGAAGGTGACCAGCGCCGTGGAGGCCCTGGAATTGCTCAAGCTGGAAGCCGAGGAACTGCGTGAGGAAAACGCCCGCCTGAAGCAGGAACGCCAGGACTGGGAAGACCGCCTGAACGCCCTGCTGACCAAGCTCGATGAGGTCGACACCAGCAGCAACACCTGAAGGCACAGACCTGAAGCCAGAGTGACGTCAGCCCAGCGAGCTCAGCCCAGCGGGAGTGACATCAGGATCGCATCCTCTCGCGGCGCGCCGGGTGTCGAAGGCGGGTAGTAGCCCCGGCGGCATCCGTCCTCGAGGAAGCCCAGGCGGTGGTAGAGGGTCAGTGCCGCTGTATTTCCGGCCCTGACCTCGAGCAGCAGCCGCTCACTCCCCCAGCCTTTCCCCTGAGCGATTACCGCCTCGAGCAACTCTGCTCCCAGCCCCTGCCGGCGCCGCCCCGGTCTCACCAGGATCGCCTGGAGTTCCGCCTCGAAGGGCAGTCTCACCACCAGCGCATATCCCGCCAGTGCCTGTGCGGACGCCGGGTCATCGATACCGTAGACGCGAACCTCCGGATCGGACAGCGATCGGGCAAGCGATACATCGCCTGCCGACGTCGTGGGATCGCCCCGGGCCAGAGGCATCAACGCCGCCAGATCATCAGGCGCCAGCCGGCGAATCATCCCCGTCTCTCTCAGGATGCTGCCAGGCATGACGCCAATCCAGCAGTTGCGGCCACAGCGCGCGCTTGGCCTCGGCGCTGGTCGCCAGTTCATCGAGCCCGGGCAACTGCCAGGCCGGCAGGTCGAGGAGCCGGCAATAGCCGGCCTCGAGGCTCAAGACCGAGTCCAGGGTCTCGTTCCTGCCGAACACCAGCAGTCGCTCGGGGGCCCACCCCCGGCGCCGACGCCCCTCGAGGAAGGCCTGGAGCCCCTGGCAGGCCTCTTCCCGGGGTGATTCCACCGGCATGTCATCCATGGGCGGCCAGCGAAAGCCCTCGAAGGTGGGCGCCTGGTCCAGCACGATACTGGCAGCCCCCAGGAGGTTGGCCAGCAAGCGGTCCTGGGACGCATCGGGCGAGGCATCACCGGGTGCCAGCAACAGCCAGCGTCCCGACAGGCAGGCCACCTGGAGGCTGAAGCGCAGCGGGGACTCCGCGGCGACCTCGGCTTGCGGAGGCGCGTCGAGGGGCGGCGCGGTATCTTCTGGCGGTGAGGCCGAGTCTCCATCGAGCAGTGACCTCGCTTTGCCGCGCACCGCCGGCGTGTGTCGGTGTTCACGACCGGACGCCGGCGGAGGTGTGCGCGGCGCGGGCGCCCTGGCGGCTTCGTCCAGCAGGGCATGCAATCGGTCTCCGGGCGCCTCGGCGGGCAGGGTCTCGGGCACTTCCCATTCGCAGACCGGTGTCGGTCGGGCGTTGGGCAGCCGATAGCGAGCCACCCAGGACGTCAGCCCCACGGCCTCCAGGTATTGGGAGCGCTGCGGCTCGCCTGTCACGACCCGCTGCCGCCCCGGCAGCCGGGCGAATCCGGCCGGGGTTGGCCCCTGACCTGCCATTCCTCGGGGGTATACAGATGCAGGGCCAGGGCATGGACGGGACCGGAGAGCTCATCGGCCAGGAGGGCATAGATCTGCTGATGGCGCTTGACCGGCATCAGGCCCTGGAAGCGACTCGACACCAGGGTGACCTTGAAATGGGTCTCTGAATTGGCCGGCACACTGTGCATGTGGCTCTCGTTTTCCACCCTGAGGGAAGTGGGTTCGAGGGCCTGCAGCTTGTCTTCGATGATGACCTGGATTCCCATGACGGCTCCTCGATGATGAATGATGACACTAGTGTACTCGTCTCACGGGCTTGACTCATTCATGACGGCTGGCGGGGGAATCGATCACCCGTCGCGTCCCTTCCTGGGCCTCGGCGGCCAGCGACATCCTCGCCAGGCTGACCACAAGGGCCGCCAGGCTAGCCGCGGCGCCTATCCAGAGCGTCGACTGCACCGGCACACTAGCCGCCAGGAAGGCCCCGACCAGGGCGACACCCAGGGATTGTCCCACGGTCCGAGTGGTGCTCATCATCCCGGAGGCGTTGGCGCTGCGCTCATGCGGCACACTGGTCATCATCTCGCGGTTGTTGGGCGGCTGGAACAGCCCGAAGCCGATTCCGCAGAGCGCCGTGCGCCAGAGCGCGTCGACCACGCTCGCCTCGGCGTCGAGCAACGCCAGGGACACCATGCCGAGGGCCAGCAGCACCAGGCCAGAACTGGCGAGCAGACCGGGATTGACGCGGTCGGCGAAGCGCCCCGCCAGGGGGCCTACCAGCATGATGGCCAGGGGCCAGGGCGTAAAGAGCCAGGCCGTCTCCAGGGGCGAGAAGCCCATCTCCTGCTGGTAGAGGAAGGACAGCGCCACGAAGGTGAGGCCCTGGCCGATGAAGGCCAGCCCCGAGGCCGAGACCGCCAGGGTGAAGCGTCGCTCCCGG